>JAWRIR010000115.1:0-5926 GCA_040268405.1 Thermoproteota archaeon
CTATCACCAGACTAGATTGGTCTTTAGCCCCTAGCCCCAGGTCTGGGGAACGAATTGCACGTCAGAACCCTTTCGAGCCTCCACTAGGCTTTCGCCTAGCTTCGCCCTGCCCAGGGCTAGATCGTCTGGTTTCTAGTATGTGTCGCTATGACTCCAGGCATTTTCAGACCTTGCGCCTCGCTCCTTGCGGAGTTGCGCGCGTATTGGTTTCCCTGTGCTTACGGACTGTTCATCCTTAGGCTTGCCATAGCAACAAACTCCCCGGCCCGTGTTTCTAGACGGAACGTGTAACCCTGATCCCCTTTCCTCGTACTGCCACTTCACAATGGTTTCCTTTGGAAAGGATCTACTCTTTCGGGCCACACACGTCTGTTACTGTCTGGTTTCAGGCACTTTTCACCCCCATTCCGGGGTACTTTTCAGTTTTCCGTCACCGTACTAGTGCGCTATCGGTCTTGAGGCGTATTTAGTCTTGGAAGTTGGTGACTCCCAACTTTCTGCACCCAAGCCAGGGTACAGTAATCTGGGTATCCGAGCATAATTCATTCTGGCTTGCGTTTACGGGGCTATCACCCTCTGTGGCAGGTCTTTTCAGACCATTTCAACTTCACCAGGGAAGAAGAACTCAGACCCTTAACTCTACATCTCCCACAAGTTTCCCTGCGGGATTCGGTTTGGACTATTCCCATTTCGCTCGCTGCTACTAAGGGAATCCCATGTTGGTTTCTTTTCCTTCCCCTACTAAGATGCTTCCGTTCGGGGAGTTCCCGTTCCGTAAAGGAACATTACTAGGAAGTCCCATTCAGGTATCCTCGGTTCTAAAGCTGCTTGCGCTTACCCGAGGCGGTATCGCGGCTTGCCGCGCCCTTCTTCGGCTCTCAAGCCGAGCCATCCTCCAGACAGCGTAACATGTTCAGGCCAATGGTAGTGTTTGTTTGGCGTTTGGTGAAAACCTATTTGTTTTCTCCACATACGTTACTATATAGTATACATTGTTGTGTTGCGCGTCGTTATATTAGCCTATGCATGGTGTCATTGTGAGCGTGCACATTTCGACTATGTGGGCTCTTGTCACACCCTTCACTCCACACGTATTAGGTGGGGAGTTGCATCTATTGATTCGCAGTTTTATGGTTCGCCCATAATTGCTGAATTGCATTAGAAGCGACTATCAGCAATATAAGTGTATCGTTTCAGATAACGAAGTTTCTTGACGAAACACTTTATACCCTCCAAAGCCCCGATGACCATCGCTAAGTGACAGTTTGCATCGTATTCAATGGAAAGCTGGTCTCACTGAATTATATAACGAATGAAACAATGGATAAAAGGATTACGCATAAGAAATAAATGCCCCCCTGAAAAGCCAATTTCACAGATTTTTAGCTTCCAGACCAGGTTTTTGTGTGGTGCACCACGTAGGCCCAAACAGTTTTTTCAGATTTTTAAGAAAAAAGCACTCAAAAAATGCGCGAGCGGCAAAAAATCACGAAAAAAACAGTCACTTGCACGAACCCACAACATTTTTCACGTTTTCAACATGCTTTTTGATTGAAAATCACCCAATAGGACACAACTCTGAAATTGCTAACTGCAAGGATTTTAGAATTGTGCGCGCGCAGATTTAGAAAAAGGCGATGGAACAAACAATTCACAAAGCACAATAAAAGTGCAAAACAAATCCAAGAGGGAAATATTCAAGGCGCTTAAGGGAAAAAATCTTGCGTTGCCATCAGTTAACTTTATTTGGGTAAGTTTTTATGTGTTGGTGTAAAAATGATTTGCATTGCCTCGATAGCTCAGCCCGGTAGAGCGGCTGCCTTGTAAGCAGCAGGCCGCGGGATCAAGGCCCGCTCGAGGCTCTCAAAAAATCTAAAAATTAAAAAAATATGCTTATTCTTCATCGGATTCTGCTGCGTCAGCTTCTTTTGATTCTTTGCCGCTAGGCACTTTATCAGTCAGAAGCGTGTATTTTCGTGCTCGAGTATCCACCATTTCGTGTTCGAAAAGCTTCTTGAGTGATTTGAAGACTTTTTTGGAGGGTTGTCCAGATTTATCAGCTATTTCTTGAAGACTTAACCCGTCTTTACCTTCAGCTTTTAATGTTTTAACAACTGCTTCATCAGTCTTGTTTAGTTTCATCATTAACCACTGCCCACTAATAGTTTTCTTTTCATATGGACGTAAGGGTTTTTCAATTTTGCGGTTAAAACAAAACAAAACATTTTTTTCGAAAGCTCTTAAAATAAGCCCAACCAATTAAGCTAACAAGTGAAAGCAGAAATGACCCGCGAATTCATCCTATTTTCACGCATAGGCCAAACCGACCCAAACTTCAACAACCTACATGATGCAGGAAGACTAGATATCGCGCACGAATGCATCGTTAGCAGTCTCTTCTTATCTCATGGCTTACGTAGAGACGTCACTTTTCACGCTATCTTAAATGGGCCACCAAATCCCCCAGTTCACATCAAAATTGACGGCGAAACCCTCTATGACGTGCGCACAGACATGGAAACCTGGCAAGGCATTATAAAAAAGACTCTAGCGGGCAAGCAGCATCCCGGAATTAGCAAGGATAAGACCAGTTTTGAAGCATTACTAAAATCTAAAGCAGAGGGTCACAGCATTTATGTGCTGGAAGAGGGGGGTAAAGACCTTAAAGACGTCGAGTTCGGGGAGAAACCGGTTTTTGTTTTGGGCGACCATGTGGGTCTTCCTAAAAAAACGGAGTCTTTTGCGTTGCGTTTTGGAGAAAAAATCAGTCTTGGCAAGACACCATACTTGGCAAAGTCATGCATTACAATAATTAATTATACGTTGGATCAGAAAGCTAAGGCGGAGTCTTGAAATGCTCATAACCCCTAGCTGCAATAGCGTGTTTTTCGCCTGCAACCTCGTAAACAACTCGTTTGTCGTACGTTGCTTTTCCTATTGGGATTAAGCAGCCACCAACAGATTTAACCAGTTCACTTGCTTCAGCCCATTTTCCTGGTTTGACTGTTAACACCAACTCGTATTCTTCTCCGCCATACAAAGCCAAATCAGCAGGGTTGAGATGGTTTTGGGCTGCAAATTCTTTAACTTCATCAGCAATGGGCAGGTTATCAATGCAAAAGCCCACCCTATTTTTGCGCGACAACTCGTGAAGGCACCATGCCAAACCGTCACTGCTATCCATTGATGCTGTAACGGCACCGCTTCCGCGAAGCGCTAATCCTTCACGCAACCTTGCCTTAGGATTAAAAACGGAATCAACCAGCACTTGACGTACATCACCTGATGCAGAAAAATTGTCCATCAGTAAGCGTAAACCAGCCGCGGTTTTTCCAAACATACCGGTAACAGCTAAAATGTCAGCAGCTCTTGTGCCTTTGCGCAGTATCAAATTGCTTTGCTTAGCAGTCCCGAACAACGAAATTGAAATGATTAAATCAGATGCTTCTCCAGTGTCGCCGCCGACAACATAGCAGCCATATTCACGAGCGCCAGCGTTTAACCCTTCACCAATTTCTACAATGAACTTCTTTTTTGCATATTTTTTGGGGATGCCAAGCGCGACTTGCACTGCTGAAGGCAATACACCTTTGGAGGCAAAATCGCTGATGTTCATTACGATGGCTTTTCTTGCAGTTTGAAAAAGGCTCATTCCGAAGGGCATGTCTGTTGCTCCCACTAGCATGTCGGTTTTTAGAACTGCTACTTCGCCTTCGATGCCGATTGGAACTGCAGATACGTCGTCTCCAAAAGGCACAGGCATATTTGGCATTATTGTTAACAGTTTTTGCATTAAACGTATGATTTCGTGTTCGCCAAGACTTGTGTCAGCCAAACCAACCGACCTTCCAAGCAACAAGTAACAGTAGAGACAAATAAACTCCTCTAAAAACAGGGGTTTGGACAAAACCAACATTTAAAAATATCCGGCACCCTTCAAATACGCAAGACGCTTGTGGGCCTCGATAGCTCAGCCCAGCAGAGCGGCTGCCTCGTAAGCAGCAGGCCGCGGGAGCAAAGCCCGCTCGAGGCTCCATTTTACCAGTAAAAACTTGTTTAATTGTAGTCAATTTTGTGTTTAAAAACTTTGCAAAATAAAAAAGAAAAAAAAAGTTTTGTTGATTTTTAAGGGTTTACAAAACTGTAGCTTGTTTCTGTGATTCTCCCTGCTTGCCATGTTCCTGCCCACGTTATTTCGTATGGGGCTAGTACACCTGTTTGGGTGTAATTGGCACTGACTGTATAGATTGGGTTGAGGACTACAGGGTATTGTAGTATCATGGTCCATCCTGCAGCTCCAGGTGCAGTGGTTAGGGTTGTGTAGTTGTATGTTTCAGAACCTACGATTAGTCCTGTTCCTACTCTTCCTCCACTCCAGGTCAAGGTTTGTATGAATTGTGCGGTTTGGTTATGGTTTATTTTGATGTAGTTCATTATTGAGTCACGTATTTGTTCTGTTGTTACGGGCATGTTTGAGCTGTAGCTTGTTTCATTGATTTTGCTGTCTTGCCAGGTTCCTGTCCATGAAACGTTGTATGGTGTTTGTACTCCTGTTTGGGTGTAGTTGACACTTACAGTGCATATTGGGTTGGGAATAACGGGGTTGCGGATTTCAACTGTCCACCATGCGCCGCCCATCATGCCGTGAACGGTTGTGTAAACATATTGCACTGAGCCCACCAAACCTGTTTCTACTAGTCCGCCCGTCCAGTTGAGGTCTTGCATAAATTGACTGGTTTCAACGTGAACTGCTTGTATGTAACTCATTGTTTCGTTTCGCACTTGCTCTTGAACTGGAGAGGTTTCCACGCTTATGTTTGAGGCATAGCTTGTTTCAGTGACGGTTCCGTTTTGCCATGTGCCATTCCACGAAATGTTTACAGGGTTTTGTACGCCAGTTTGAGTGTAGTTAACAATTATTGTGTAGAGTGGATTAGGTACAACGGGGTAACTCATTGTTACTGTCCAGCCTGCACTACCAAGTGAATCTGTAAGGGTTGTGTAAACGTATTTTTCTGCACCCATTAACCCGGTTTCTATTCTTCCACCAGTCCAGTTAAGGTTCTGCATGTACTGCTCGGTTTCAGGGTGATTGCATTCAATGTAAGTCATGGTTTCGTCGCGAGCCTGTGTCTGCGTTGCATCGGTTTCTTCAGAAGTCGTGGGGGTTGGGGTAGGTGTGGGTGAAGGAGAGGCAGTTGCTGAAGGAGAAGGCGAAGGAGATGGAGCAGAAGGATTGAGGAGTGTGAATCCAACAATACCACCGATTACGACTATGGCTATAACTATAATTATTATTCCATACATTAGTGATCCGTTAACAAATTTTGCCATTTTTGTTCACCAATTATCTGTTTTCTTAATACATCCACTATTCTTTTAATTGGATATTTAAATTGAGGCGTTACTGGTTTCAGGATATTTTGTGTTGAACAGAAATATAGGTTAAATCATGTCCAAAAACAAATCAGACACGAAAAGCGCTTTAACCACAGCCTTTTAGTCTTGTAACAAGAGGATTTCAGCCTCAAAAACGCCATTTTAAGCCATTAAGTACAAAAATCAGCCATGCTTTTTTAGTTAATGGTTGCCAAACCCTGTTGGCGCAGACTTTTTGGAGCTTTTTGGTCATGTATTTTTGTTGTGCGTGTAGGCGGAAAGCTTTATTAAATCTTACATGTTCCGATATCCTCAGGAGATGAGATGCAATGCGCTTATTCAGCCGACACAACAACGACGATGATAGCGGAGGCAAACTAAAATGCCCATACAAAGGCTGCGAAAAAACCTTCAACAAGCCCAGCGTTATAACCGATGCATCCACCATTCCACGTCAAACACATTTTGCATGCCCACACTGCAATTCAAAACTCGAAATAGTCACTCATAACATGAAAATCACTGAAGTCAAAGCAATGGATTACCC
>JAWRIR010000116.1:0-27636 GCA_040268405.1 Thermoproteota archaeon
TATCAGGATTGTTGCTATTGCGACTGCTATTATTACTGCGACGCCTGTGCCAATTATCGTTATAGAGTTGTCTGTTTGTTGGGTTATTTGAGATGTAGCGGGTGTTGATGTTACTGGCGCTTCGGTTACGCCAAGCGGGGCTGCAGCAACGCAACTGCCATAGGATGCATCTCCAGCAAATGTTGCATAGATTGTGTATTCGCCTGAAATCTCAGGTTGCCACATCATTTGATACATTCCAGTTAATCCATCAGAAGTCACGGTTCCAATGTGGACTGAATTCCCGTTCGGGTCAACAGCATCAAGCGACACTTGAACGCCAACCACGTTTGTCGGTATTGATTTTTGCATGTGCAAGTATTCCATCCATGCACCCATACTTTCAGGTGCCACACATGGAGTACCCGGTTGAGCAGGAGAAAGATCAGTCACTGAACCAGTAACCACTACGCTTTGCCCTAGAGCCACTGCTGTCAGAGGCGCAGAAACCGTGATAGCACTCTTACCTTTGCCCATAGCATACAGTTGCAAGTCGTATTCGTCACAATGCAGTAGCACGCCATCCGCGATTGTTTTCGGGTCACCAGTTGATGCTCCAGACAAGTCAGAAATATTCCATATTTGAGTCCCAGTGAATGCGTCTATACAGTAAAGCCTGTTGCCGATTGGAACGGGGTTGCTTGGACTATGCTCGCCTGTGCTTTGATAGACTTTTCCGTCAGCGATGACTGCACCACCCCACATAGCCCAACCAGTATATGGCGACTCGTAACCTGAGGAGGCGGTTTTGAAAACCCATTCTCTTTCGCCTGTTTCGCCGTCAAAACAGTATATACCATCATAGTTTGATGCATAGACATTTCCGTAAGCGTAGCTCATTCCAGAGTATGACCAGAAGGTTCCCCATGGGTAATCTGCTTCTGCTTCCCACAATTTTTCGCCAGTAGCCATGCTGTAGGCTCTAACTTTCATGCCGTCTCCAGAAGCGAACAAATTTTCGTCGCCAGCACAAATGGCTCCTGTTTCTCTTTCTTCAGCAGGCAAAGTTCTGTTCCAAACTACAGCGCCAGTTTCTAAATCAACGCATCCAGACATGCTTGGATTATTGGCTATAGTACCTCCGTATCGTCCAGAAATGTAGGATATTGCAAAGCCGGGGTCAGAAACATTGTATTTTATAAGTTGTTGGAAGGTCGTTGCTGCAGGAGAGAAACCAAAGACAGTGCTAGAAGCCAAGGGTGCTTCAGTTGTGTTCCAACAGATTAAACGACCGCCACTTCTGCTGTACACTAACGGGTTTTGAGTGGATCCGTCTAATGTTCCGCTTAATGTGCCGTTTAGTCGGTAGACTTCTTGTCCAGTCCAAGGGTTATATTTTATGTAAGATGAACCGATCGATACTAGGAATGGCTGGAATTCTAATGGTGTTAACCGTTTTTGTTGGAATATAACGCCGGATATTGATGACATTGAAGGGTTTACCCAAAGTTCTTCACCAGTTTTAATGTTCACACAGTGTGTTGCACCTGCTGCATCTCTATAGAAAGTGTGTCCGTAAAAGATGATGTTTGTTCTTCCAATGACTGTGGTTGAACCACCGCCGTATGTTAGTGACCCATAGTTTCCACCGATGATGCCGCCGATTTCTACTTGTTTCTTCCATAATATGTGAGGAGATGCGGGTCCTTGACTGTATGGATTGAATCTTGATGCTCCTGCGTCATATCCTGCTTGCACCCAGTCCCCAGCGATTGTTCCCCATTCTTTGTTTTCTTCACGGATAGGGCGTTCCCAATATTCTGTTGGCAATGCTACCGGCGCAACTCCTGGCACTGGGTCTTCAGTAACGTTAAAGGTTAGCACTGGACTTTGGCTTGCTTTATAGGTGCCGCCTGCCCACAATGTTACGCCTGAACCAGTGTAAGCACTGATGTTTTGTGGTGGAAAAGTTTGCCCTGGAAATACGAATTGATATTGCCATGTACCAACTTGGTCAGGCACATATTCAAACCACGCCGCTGCTGTCCCCCAAGGTTCTGAATCAATGTTGACTACATCTTCGGTTCCATCAGGTTTTGTGAAAGTTACGATGAAATGAAAGACAGGCCCACTTGGAATTGATGGCGTCATCCAGAGGTTTACAAGTAATGTTTGGTCTACGCCTATAGGGTTTGGATTGACACTGATGTAAGATAGGGTTTGTATTTCGTCAGCGCCTGAAACTGATAAAGTAGAGGCAGCCATCGTTAACACGTTCAGCATAAGTATCGTTAAAAGTATTGTAGCAGCATTTTTCTTCAAAAATATTGAATTGTATTTCACTTTTTCAACTTCTTTTTGTTTTATAAAAAAGCAGCTATATGAAAAAAGGTATAACGCTAACTCACGTGTAGAGAGCAAAATATAATTAATAAAAAAATAAAATTGAAGAGTTTATAACAAAATCCATACTCAACGATGCATTAAAATCAACAAAACAACAATTATTTATAAAAAATAACAACATTAAAGCCTTCAAATGAAAACAGCAACCGACATTCGCAGGTTTATAAAATAAACCAACCTATTAGGCTCCAAATAGTGGTTCTATGTTGAAACCTATAGGAGGTAGGGTAAAACCAGCTTTTTTCGGAATCACTAAGGGGGGTAGGTGCTAATGGATGAAAACCACGCCATTAGTATGTTGGAATTCAGTGGTTTGCCCTTTTTATGGGGTGACCGGGTTCCAGATTTCGATTTTGTGGCTTCCAGGCACCATAAAGCTTGCGAATTCGGGGAAAACTTGGGTGTTGAGTTCTTTGTCCTCCATTAAGCGGGCCCAGGTTTTTTCGAGGTCGGCGAGGCTGTCGTATTCCCAGATTTCTAGTTGTTGGCAGTAGTGGTCGCCGAACATTTGGTTTAGCATTTTGTGGGATTTTACTTCTTTGTATAGGGTTGGTCGCTTGTTTTCGAGCCAGTTGAGGTATTTTTTGGTGTATTGGCTGAATTCTGCGAGTTTTTCGGATTTGATTACGTATTTTTCAAGCATGAAAAACGGCATTGTTTTCACTGATGAAAGTTGTTTTTTGTGTTTTTAAGTTGTCTGAAGCTGAGGTATTGATGTTTGATTCAGACGTCAAGATATCCGTGGGCTGATTAAATCTTAAAAACATAAACACCCAAAAAAGCAACCAACAACACGGTGACTCAAGAATGCCCAAAAAACGCGTTGCAACCAAAATGACCAACCCCTACCTAACCGCAATGAATCAACTTATAAAAGACGGCCTATACGAAAACCAATCCGAAATAATCAAAGACGCACTACGACGTCTATTCCAACATTACGAAATCCCGCTAATCACCGAAGAGCAGGAACCAAAAAAATTGTCAGTAACCCTGTGAGAGCGGGTTTATTCTAATTCTTCGTCTTCCTCGTCTTTGACTTTGAATGCGGTTTTCTTGTCGGGGATTACTTTTAAGCCGTGGTATTCGTACATGATTCGTAGGGCGTCGCGGATGGCTTCGTTTCGGCTGTTGTAGACGCCTTTTTCTATTAAGGTATTTAGTAAGTCGAGGTAGCGTTTGGTTAGGCGTATTGTGATTCTTTCTCTTTTGTTTTCGTCAGACATGCATTTTCCCTTGGTTATTGATTGTGGCGGCTTAAAGATAAGTTCTTGGCAGACAAAAGGCGTCAACGCGGCGATTCTGCTGGATGCCCACATTTCCCAAGCAGCACCCGAAAACCACTACCCCGCGACAACACCGCACAATTACCAAAAGTCTCTTCAAACAAAGCCGGAAGCAGCTTCGCACCAATCTTCGAACGAATAACCATCTCAAAAACAGCCTCCTCCGCCATCACTTCTGGCGCACCAGTAATAATCGCCTTCACTGTATCCATCCCTGCACTCACAGGCGGATTAGACAAAACACAATCAAACCGCAACCCCAAAACAGGCTCATACAAGCAGCCACAACGCACCTGAGCATTAAACACGCGGTTACGTTCAATATTTTTCTTAGCTAAACTAACAGCCCGCGTATTCACGTCCGTCATGCAAACCTGCAGGGAAGGATTAAACTTTGCAGCTGAAATGCCAACCGCGCCGTAGCCGCAACCGATGTCCAGCACAGAACCGGTTTTTGGAAGCACCATTGATTCAATAAGCAACTGTGTGCCCGTGTCGATGCGTCGTTTGGAGAAGACGCTTGAAGCAGTTATGAATTCAAAGTTTCTGCCGCAAAGACTCGCTCGTACCAAGCCGTAGTTTGCGTCAGATTTTGGGGATGAAGAAAAGTAGTGTTCGGCTGGTACACGGTTATTCTTCGTCATTGTCTTTACCGGTTTTCCAAACCTTCGGGTAAGTGCCTCTTGGCATTAACACGCGTTCAGGAGTAGCTACAACGCCGTGTTTAAGCTCCAAAATCTTTTCCGTTGGCTCAGATGCTTTGGAGAGCGTGATTGCTTCACCTTTAAGCGTCAACACTGCAACCAGCATGTCCTTTTGGATGCCTGAGTCAACCGTTACCACCCCTGGCGCAGTCAAACTTGCACCATGACATAAAGCGTCAACCGCCGAGTCCCGCACAGTGATTTTTGGAATCAATTCAAGGGCTGACTCCATTGGCTGGATGAATTTGTGCAGAATAGCTGGGTCCTTCTTAGTTTGGTATTCGCCGAACCAGTAAGCAATATCATGCAAGTTCACATGAGTTGGGCTGTCTTCTGTGAAAGGTCCTGCACGTGAACGACGTAGTTCCTGCATGTGAGCGCCAACGCCGAGGATTTCTCCGATGTCAAAGCAGAGTTTACGGATGTAGGTTCCTCCTTCACAGCCTACTCTAAACAGTACGTTGCGTCCATCCATCTCTATGAAATCATTGTAGTAAATGCGTCTTGTACGGATTTGGCGTTTAACCGAAGACCGCAACGGGGGCTTCTGATAAATTACATCCTCAAACTCGACTAGGATGCGGCGTACGCTGTCTTCTGAAACGTCGCCGTGGAGTTTCATGACGCAAATGTATTCTTTGCCTGTGTAGAGAAGTGCTTGGACAATTTTTGTAGAGTCCTCTAAGGTGACTGGCAGTACACCGGTTACTTGTGGGTCTAAGGTTCCTCCGTGCCCGATGACTGATAGTTTGAGGATTTTTTTGGTCCATGCGGCAACTTCGTGGCTTGTTGGTCCAGCTGGCTTGTCAAGGTTGATGACGCCGTATTTGATGTATTCTTCTGCTGGCCTTTCAGAGGGTTTATGACCATACTTGGGGTTGGTGTGGTCCTCTGTTTTTTGCAAGGTTTCCCGTTTAGTTTCCCATGGAGGGCTGGTTCTTGGCATTGTGATTGTGCTCTCCTTGAGTCCTTAAATTAAGATAAGAAAAAGATATAGTTGAGGTAATTAAAGTTTGAATTTAAAATTTAAGCTTTCATTAACTCTGTTTTGCCGGCGGCTTCTAAGGCTTGAGTAACTTCCTCGTCTGAGGCGCCTCTTTTGACGTCAATTTTGTCTTGGAGAGGTGCAACGTGGTTTAAGTTTACTCTTCGTCTTTTGATTCCGGTGAGTTTTTTTGGTCCAGTTACAAGGATGAAGCTTTTGTCCATTACGTCGATGACGACGCATTTTTGGCCTTGTTCTCGACCGGCTTGTTTAACGCATATTCTTCCGACTTCTATAGCAGGCACTTTTCATTTAGCCTCCGAATAAACGAATAAACAAGACAGGCTATATAAGTTTGACACAAAAATGTTGGGCTTAACTGTAGCTTCTTGGCTGTATTGAGGGCTTGACCTTTTTTCTGTTTAGTTGTTGTTGACAAGAATCCCCTTAGCACAACAACATCTAAAACATGAAGCAGTGCAACCTAAATTGCAGTCTATTGGCGTTTTTGTTTGCAGGCTGGTTGTGGCTGTTTCTGCAAGCAGTTGCTTTTTGGGTCTGCAGGTTATGTGAATGTAATAATGTCTATGCAGGCATCTTTTTCTAAGCAGGTTAAGAAACCTTGACTAAATATAGTCAAGATTGTTTTACTGGAAACCTTTTATTTAGTTTCTTTAAAATTTGAGGTATGAACGGCTGGAACAAGGGTTGCGCTATAATAATTATTGCGATACAGTTGGCGTGTTTAGCTGCCGTTTTACCTGCCGCAACAATGGCAAGCCCAACTACATTAGTTGTCCCTGAGGATTTCTCTACTTTGACAGCAGCCGTTGGCAACGCTTCAGCGGGCGATACAATCCTTGTTAAAAACGGGGTATACCCTGAGCAGCCGCTTATAATAGACAAGCCTTTAACAATCATAAGTGAAACGCCGCATCAAGCGGTCTTGTACTTCAACCCGCCAATAGAAATACACACAGTAGGAATATCCCGATACGCAAACTACACAAGCGTAAGTTATAGACCATCAATAATAGTTGAAGCAGACGACGTCATTTTTTCAGGTTTCACAATTATTAATGAACCAATTAACTATGCAGATTACCCTGACATGGGAATTAACAATGTTGGAACTTTTACTGTTGAAGGCAACAACATCCAAGTCATAAACAACATTTTAGGAACAGAACAAGTACCGTTCAATCTTAACCTTAACGGGAACAATATCAAAGCAACCAACAATTTAGTTACCCACACCATAAACATTGTTGGCTCTCAAGCAGTTGTTAACCATAATGACGTCATGGGTGTATATGTGCAGAGCTCGTTTAACATAATTTCCAATAACAGTGCAGGTAGCTTGACGTTAATAGGCGGCAACAGCAACACATTTTTTGGCAATTCATTCACGCCTGACCGCGGCGGCGGAGGCATCCAAATGTCAGACGCCAACCATAACACATTCAGCAATAACACAATAATCACAAGCATCACGGCAGCCATAGGCATAGCGTATGTAAACCATGGAGGGTGCTCTTTTAACCAGTTTATTGGAAACGTGGTTGAAGGTGCCTCTTTATGGGGCATTCTGATTGGCAACGGTTCCAACAATATGTTTTATGGAAATTTAATCGCTAACAATGGAGGTTTAGACCATGACGGTTATGGCTTAGCTCTCGGAGGAACAGTTACGGTAGTAAATAGCAACCAGTTTGTTGGCAACATTTTCATGAATAATTCCCAAAATTTTGGCACAAATTGGGAAGTGAAAGGTACCAACTTTTTTGATAACGGAACAACTGGCAATTACTGGGATGATTATTCGGTAAAGTATCCGAGCGCTGTTGAAATAGGAACTTCAGGCATAGGAAACGTTCCATACTTGGTTTACAATGGTACTTTTGATAATTATCCTCTACTTACTAAGCCAAATATGCCCAGCATAATTGTTCCAAGTCCATGGAAACCACCTTCTCAACTGGAATTCCAAAATACAGACACAACTTTGCCTCCAAGTCCTTCCCCTACTGTTCCAGAGTTTTCAACAATGGCAATTTTGCCTTTACTTGTCACAACACTGTTTATTTTGTTAAAATTTAAACATAGAAAAACAGCCAATTAGGGCAGATTTGCTTAAAGACTTTAACGGTAATCATTATACTGTTGGATGCTTAATGAAGACTAAAATTAGGTTGCTTGCAGTTCTACTGGTTGCCCTGCTTGCAGTTTCTGCTTTAACGGTTTGGTTTCTAACGTCACCTCCAAGCGGCAGCCTCCATGTGGCTTGCGTCGGCGACAGCATAACAGAAGGCTCCAGTTACGTCAGCAACTTGGCTAATCTCTTAGGCAACAACTATTCAGTAGGCAACTTTGGTGTCGGCTTAGCTTCAGTCTCGTTAGCAACGACAAAACCGTACATGAATCAAACGGTTTTCACTCAAGCCAAAGACTTTCAACCGAGCAAAGTTGTGATTATGTTGGGAACCAACGACGCCATAACAGGATACCAGCCCCTCATAGGCAACTTCACAAACGACTACAAACAATTAATCGCCGCCTTTCAAGAATTGCCCAGCAACCCAGAAATTTACCTTGTTGTGCCGCCACCAATTTTTGACGACAGCCTCGGACCAAACAGCACCATTATAGTGCAACAAATAATACCGCAAATAAAGCAAATCGCAAACGAAACAGGTTTGCCTCTGATTGATTTCTACGATGAAATGGCTGCGCATCCAGAATATTCCTCTGATGGAGTGCATCTTACGTTTGAAGGTTCAAAGTTTGTTGCCGAAAAGGTTTTTCAAGCAATAAAAGACTCGTAACCTATTGGTTTTCAACATACTTTTGAACTTGTTTTCAACCAATAGCACCTACCCCCTATAGGTTTCAACATAGAACCACTAATAGGATCCAAATAGACTATCGCCTAAGAAAACAAGATACTAAAAAAGAAATAATTGAAAATTCTATAACTTATTTTAAAAGTGAAGTATGGTGGCTTTAAGCGACTCTCACGCGATTGAGAGTCTTTCTTTGCCAGTTATAGTGACGCATAGTTGTGGTTGCACCGTAACCGCATGCGCCGCAGCGCTTTTTGCGTACGTGATAAGCTCTTCTACCACAGCGTCTACATTTTATGTGGACAACGCGACCTGTGCGTTTGCCCATTGATGGCGTTCCTTTTCCCATTTATATCACCGTGGTGGAGGCGAAATAAGGACTACGTTGTCTCCTCGAACGATAATTAGTCCCAGTTTATGTTGATTTTCTACGACTGTGGTGTCTTCTGTTTCTTCTAGAACCAGATTTAAGTGTTGATCGAAACCCTTCAGTCTTCCTCTGAGGCTTTTTCCACCTTTTAATCGTACAAGTACGATTTTGCTGAGGTTCTGTTCAAGGATTTCAGTTGTCATTTCGCTCATATTGGAATCCTCAAGTATCTTTATCTCTTCTATACTTTATCTCTCACAATTTAAACCTATCTCATTTACTATTTGAAAAGTTAGCAGCCCTCTTGAGAACATTTTGTTGACTGCCTCTAAAGGGCGAATGGGTTTAGCTGCCTGCTTAGGCGCGCCTACCATAATCCGTACATGGGCCCTATTAAGAAAAACGTTACAAATCCTATAGTATTATTGAACCCGTGTGCTAAAACTGAGGCAAAGAGGTTATTGTTAAATCGAAGCTTGATAGCGCTGAAAAAAACTGCATCAATTGATGTTACAACAAATCCGATTGCTCCCTGCTCCAAATGCGCTATACCGAAAAGAATTGAGGAGATAGCAACTGCCAAGATTATTCCCGCTTGAGCGTTACCAAAAATATCCAGGGTTCTCTTCTGCAGGTATCCTCGATAAACGATTTCTTCCCCAAAAGCTGCCAATGTCCACGTTAAAAACAGGAAGTAAGCCAAACTACCAACGTTGCCTTTGAGGCTTTCATAAGGAATCAAGTTTTGAGTAGTTCCAAACGAGTGATTTAGTATTGGCAAGGTAATGCTAAACTGAATTACTGTCCAAGCAACTGCCAATAGCAAAACGACAAAAATCATTTTAAGCAGATTATCGGGCTTTTTGAATCCCAGCGACGAAAACTTTTCTTTTCGAACAACGAATGACACTGCAACTAATGCGAGAATCACCAAAGTAGGAATCCACAGGTCAAGAATTATCACTAATACAGCAATTACCAGTTCAACTGCCGAAATGATTTTACTATTACTTACGTCTATATGCATTTGTCAGCATTATGGCGCCTTTTTGCTTATAACTTGAACTATAGCATTAAGCATTCCTTACTGCAAAACGTTTCCAGTGAAAGTAAAAAATTAAATACCCTTTGCTCCGAAATCACTCATTATTTCAAACATTAAAAACCAAAAAATATCGACCCGAACTATTGCAATCATGGTTTGGCTTGCCATAAATGCAGTTTTCATGGCGCTTAAAGTGACAATTTTTAATGACGCCACTGACCAAACAACTCGATTCTGTTGGTACTCTGACTAAACCCATTTTTCATGTTCCTAATTAATGTGTCAACAACAGTTTTCTTTAACTACTAATTCGCCAACTCCAAAACCAACTGTTCCAGAAAGCCCATTGCTAACAATTCTGCTTACCTAATTTGCAAATGCATACATTTTCATATGCACAAATTTTTAATTTACAGAAACTTGTATTTTTTAAAAGAGGATTTAGTAAATGGCTGTCGCTGAAACACTTTTTGAATCAGAAGAATACGAAAAATATAGAAAACCAATACAAGACATAATTAATTTTGCTAACACAATTGACGAGAAATATCGGGAAAAATGTTTTGAAGTCTTACTTTACAACTACCTAAACACAGTTAAGAAACCCTCTGTTTCAGCACAAGAGATTGAAAAACCATTTGAAATGCAAATCCCTGTAGAACTTAAGAATTTTCTGCAAGAAAACAAGATAGACGAAGAAACATTGGAAAAATTGTTTTTAAGACAAAACGGTCAAACAAGGCCAGTTTACATGATTGTTGAGAAAAGAAAACCGATTGCTCAACTTCAAATAGCGTTGCTGACAGCTTTAGAAAACGCTTTGATTACACCCAATGGCGTACTTGAGTTCTCAATCAAGGATGTTAGACAAAGATGCATTGAACGCAACCTGTATGATGGCGCTGACTTTATGAACAATTTCATGAATAAAGCAGGTTTGTTCACCCGTTTAGACAACGGTAATGACATTGTTAAGTTGAGTCCAGTGGGCAAAATGGAGCTTGGAAACGTAATTCGCGCCGTCACAAAACAGTAAACTGTAATCAGAAAATTACTTGCACCCATCGCATCAAACCAATTTTTGCCAAGATAATGACGCTTGCACTTATAAGTATGGCAAGTACCTTCATTTCAGAGAAAAGGATGGTGAAAACCCGAAAATGCTGCCGATAATCGAGTTCGTAATTGTTTTCTTAGTTTCTTTCGGGTTTAATCTTATACCATTCGCTGGACCATCAAACTTGTTTATTGCTTCAACAGCCACGGTTGGCTTGGTAAACGCTGACTTTGCTACTCTATTAATTATTGGCATTCTAGTCGCGTTAGGTGCAACTTTGGCAAAAGGCATCCATTACGGAGTCACCTTTTTTGTAGGCAAGCACCTTAATGAGCAGAGACGTGCCCGTCTTGATTCTGATGCTGTTAAAGTCAAAAAATGGGCTTTTCTGTTACTTTACGTGGCAGCTGCAACACCAATCCCAGATGAACCAATTGTTATTCCATTAGGCTTGATGAAGTACAGTATTTCAAAGTTTTTCCTAGCATACTTCTTAGGTAAACTATCAATCACTGTGGTTGGAGCGTTTTTGGGAAACAAAATCGGAGATGTTTTCTCAGCCTGGCTAAGCCCAGAAGTCATGGTGGTAATATCAATTGTCTTAACAATAATAGTCACAGTTATTGTGCTCAAAGTTGACATGGGCAAACTTGCTAAACGTTTCATGAAAAAGAAGACCGCCCAAACTGACGGCGCCGAAAACGTGGAAAAAATTAATTAAGTAACAAACTTTACGATAAGGCAGGTTAATTTATGCCATCAAAAAACCGACGTTACTCACTAAAATCAAAAGAAACCAAACAAATCCTAAGTGAAGCCTCTCAACGGCTTAAACTTGACTTAGACTCATTGTTTGGCAGTAAAGCAAACATTGAAGTTGTTGAGTCCGAAGTCGGCCAAATTTACCTAATCAACGCAAAACCCTTAATGTTTAAAAACGACGGCTTTCTGCCGCTTTTAGGCTTCACCGAATTCGTAAATGCTGCCCCAAAAATCACTGTTGACATGGGCGCTATCCCTTTTGTGTGTAAAGGCGCAAACGTGATGGCTCCAGGAATCCGCAAAGTTGATGGAGAATTCATTCAAGGGGACCTTGTAGTGGTTATTGATGAAAAGCATGGCAAAGCGTTGGCTGTGGGTGAAAGCATGCTTGACGCTGCAACTTTAAGGGAAACAAAAAAAGGGCCAGTAATTAAGACGCTGCATCATGTCAGCGACAAATACTGGGATGCTGCCAAACTGCTTTCTGAATAGTTTATTGTTTGGCGAGGATTTCTTCTCTTTTGAAGATTTTGACGCCCATGTAGAATATGGCGGCGTCAACTGCTGCAAGTATGCCTATGAGTGCGGCTAGTATCAGTGGACCAAGTACCAGTAAGCCTGAGATTTGTGCAAAGACTAAGCCCAGCACTGGAAGTAGTAGTACGACGCTGATTTGTTGTGCTTCACGGAAGCCTTTGACTTTTGAGGATATCATTACGGTTAAGCCTATGCTGCAAAGTGCGATTGCGGGGGTTACGCCGAGCATCATTATTAGCCAGTTAGCGGTTGGAAGCAGCAGCATTCCGAATGTGCCGAAGGTCATTGCGTCAACGATTGCCATGTAAATTCCGTAGGAGACGAAGGTGACTATCATTGCTGGTATGAAGCTTACGAGGATTTTGCCTAGTAATAGTTCGCTGTCTGTTAGTGGCGTGGCTAAGAGTGCTTCGATGGTTTTTCTTTCTCTTTCGCCTGCAAAGCTGTCGGAGCCTATTACGCTTGAAGCCATGACGGGGATGATGAGGAAGAATGGTGCAAAGAAGTAAACCACCATTATGTACGTCATTGATTGGTTAGCTGTAAAGTTTGCAAGCATGTCTTGTATGTCCATTGGCAGGTTGGGGATTAAGGCTTGGAAGTCTTGGTTACTATTCATTCCTGTTGTTGGCGCGTTTGCTATTCCGCCGATTATTACGGGGAATATCACTGAGAACACTATTGGTACAATGAGTATTGGTAACAGTACTTGCCAGTTTCGTTTGATTTCAAGCCAATCTTTTTTGAAGACTAACCATGCATTGTGGAAGTTCATTGTGCTTCTCCTCCCTTGATTAGTTTAAGGTAAGCTTCTTCAAGCGACACACGGAACGTGTTCACACCAAGAATTTGTCCGTCGGCCTCCACTATTGCACGAACAATCTCTGGAGTTGCTAAACGTGTATCTTCAACGTCGATTAAGAGGCTTGGTTCTTCTGGTTTTGTGTTGACTGCTTTGACGTTGCTGTTTGCTTTTAGAGCAGACAGGATTTTGCTGGTTACTTGTGTTAAGTCAACTTGTATGACTGGGCGGGTGGTGATTCTTTCACGTAAGTCGTCAGGCTTGCCGATTAAAAGGCAGCGTCCCTTATTCATCATCATTACTCGATTGCACAGCCTCTCTGCATCCTCAAGATGATGCGTACTTAGAAGTATGGTGCATTTTTCGCGCTTGCTAAGTTGCTCCATTAGGTCTCGAATTTCTTTTGCAGATTCCGGGTCCAACCCTGAGGTGGGTTCATCCAGAAACAGCACAGGCGGTCTGTGCACTGTCGCACGGATTATGGCCATTTTTTGTTTCATACCCTTGCTGAAAGTGCCCACTTTGTCGTTTCTGCGGTCCCATAGGTTGAAGAATTCGAGGAGTTCTTGGATTCTTTTTTGGCGTTCAGCTGGGTCTGCTACGCCGTAGGCTTGGGCAAAGAAGTCCATGTTTTCGTAGGCGGTTAAGCGTTCGTATAGGCTTGGGTTTTCGGTTAGTATGCCTACTGATTGTCTTACTTTTAATGGGTCTTTTTGGATGTTGTATCCGGCTACGGTGGCTGTGCCTTTGGTTGGTGAAATTAGGCATGCTAGCATGCGGATTGTTGTTGTTTTTCCGGCACCGTTTGGTCCTAGGAAACCGAATACTTCTCCTTTTTCTATTTTTAACGTGACGCCGTCTACTGCGGTTAGGTTGCCGTATTGGCGGGTCAGGTTTTCGGTTTCAATCATTGTTTTGCATCCCCTTGGATTTCGTTTAATATTGTAACAATAACTATTTAAGTTAGGCGAAACCGTTTTCATTTTATGAAACTGGTAAAGATTCTTGACCAAGAAGGAAACAAAATCGTCTCAGACCCCTTCAACCAAACAATACTAAAAGAACTTGTAGAAAAAGAACAATCAATCTCAGAACTATCCGAAAAACTAAACATGCCAACCCTCAAACTCTGGCGAAGAATGCAAAAACTCCTCAAAGCAGACCTTGTCGAACTTGTAGCAACCGAAAAAGTTGGAAACCTAGAAAAGAAACTTTACCGTTCAACTGCGACATGGTTTGCACCACAACAATACTTTGATTATCAACCAAAAAATCCAGACTTAAAAACGGCATTCGAGATTTATCAAGACATTCAAAAACACTTAATGCTTGAAGTCTCCACCTACGGTGAAGTACCCAAAAACGCAGATCCAATCGATTACGCCATGTACGCAAACATGCAAGCGTTCGTACAGGTGTGCGCAAAAAAAGAAACCCAAACAAAAATTCTTGAATTACAAACACAACTTGAGAAATTCAAAGAACAAAACGAACAAAAATAAACACCTATTTTACCCGGCAAGTTGTGAGGCTTCAACCGACTAACCAGCCCCGAATTCTTTTAGAGAAAGACTATTTAGCTAACCAAAAGTATAGTATTTGTGTAAGCCAGCGCAATCGGGCTCGATAAGTTTTTATTCGCGTTTGAAACTTAAACTTGCCCGTATATCTAAAGGATGATTCAAGAATGACCTTTCAAAAGGGAGACTTCATACTAATCAATTATACTGGAAAAGTCAAGGAAACAAACGAAGTTTTCGACACAACATATGAAGAAGTATCAAAAAAAGAGCACCTTCACAAAGAAGGCGAATTATACGAGCCTAAACTAGTTGTTATAGGCGAAGGCTGGGTTCTAAAAGCATTAGACGATGCACTTTTAGACATGGAACCAGAAAAACAGGCAGTAGTAGAAATTCCAGCTGACAAAGCATTCGGTCAAAGAGACCCAGAAAAAATCAAACGTGTCCCACTTAGACAATTACTAGCAAAAGAAATCAACCCAATCATCGGAGCACGCATCGAATACCAAGGCAAAATGGCCAGCGTACGCTCAATCGGTGCAGGAAGAGTTCTACTCGACTTCAACCCACCATTAGCAGGAAGAACACTCATTTACGAAGTTACAACCCAAAAGAAACTTGACAGCAGCGAAGAAAAAATCAGTGCACTCGTCCACAGACGTGTTCCAGTAGTTGAACAAGACAAATTCAAAATCACAATCCAAAACCAGAACCTAACAATTGACATGCCAGAAGACACATTCTACGTTGAAGGCATACAAATCGCAAAACGCGGCATCGCCATGGACATCCAAAAATACCTACCAGACCTTGCACAAACACAGTTCATTGAAACATTCAAAGCAGAACCAAAACCAACAGCAACCGCACCAGTTTCAGCCCCAACACCGGCACCTGAAGCTGCACCAGAAACCCCCGCTGAAACAGCACCAGCAGCTGCTCCAGCAGAAGAAAACAAAGCCTAAACGCTCTAAACAAGCGTTTCCTTTTTAATTTATTTTAATCACGCCATTCTTCATTTTTGTGCTAAAAACGCCTAAAGCAACCATTCAAGAAGCAGCCAAGTTAACATCAGTAGCGCTACAAAATTTTTATTGCCGTACAGCAATCAAGAATTGGGAGCGGTTAGTTTGAAGTACAAAATGCTTATTCCAATTGAGAAAAACATTGAACATTATGCCGGAGAGGAAATTTGCCAAAAAGTGATGGCGGGTAGCGAAGAAATCACAGATAAGATTGACAAGAAAAAAATGGCGCTCTGGACAAAAGATGCGATGGACCGGTTAGACGCAGCCGTTGATGAAGGAAAAAGAATTCAAATTATGAATAAATGCGGCTCAAACTGCGCCGAAATCAACAAACGTGTGCTCCAAAAAGCCGTAGACAGACGCCAAAAATTTGGAACCTTTGAAGAGTTTCTTAAAGCTGAAATTGAGAAGCCACAGAAAGGCACACGATTTGAACAGGAAGGCAAAAAGTTGATTCACATTTACACTCCACAAGCGTTTACTCATCCAATGCGTTGTTATTGCGGTTTAATCCGAGCCCTGCCAAGCAACGTTAACATGTCTAAAACGTATTGCCACTGTTCAGAAGGCTTCATCAAAAAATATTGGGAAACAATAACAGGCAAACCTGTAAACGTCAAGCTTCTGGAAAGCGCAGTTTCAGGCTCTTCAGAATGCAAGTTTGCGGTAGAATTCTAACTCCACCGTTTTTTCTTGTCTAGCCGTTTGTAGCTGAAGAAAATAAAGATTAAATCCGCCAATCCGCTTATAGTATATTCATCACTCTCTGATTTACTCCAAACCAACGTAAAGGCTGATTCAAGTTGGAGGTGAAGGAGCAAAATGGATCATACTTTAATTCATTTTGAAATCCCCGCAACGGATGTAGAAAAACTTAAACAGTTTTATGAGCAGGTTTTCGGCTGGAAAATCATTCAATACCCTGGACCCATTGATTACTGGATTATACAGACTGTCCCCACCGACGAAAAGGGAATGCTAATGCGTCCAGGCATCAACGGCGGCATGTACAAGAAACCACAGCCAGACATTAAACCCATCAACTATTTCGCTGTAGAATCAATCACGGATTTTTTAGCTAAAATTGAAAAGCTCGGTGGAAAAGTTATTTCGCCTAAACAGGAAGTTCCCGACGTGGGGTGGGTGGCAGCTGCGTTAGACCCTGAAGGCAACCAGTTCGCACTTATTGAACAGCTGCGAAAAAAGGGTTAGTCAATTACTTTGGTTGCTTTGGCAACAGTCTGGCAAGCTTCATAGTTAAGCCGCAGTTTATGGAGAATAGTGTAACGCTCGGGACGAATGGTTGCAGCCAACTCTAAAGCTTTGACTATGTCCGCATCTTTTACACCTAACTCTTTAGCCGATGTAGGAGCCCCAATCTGTTTAAGAGCGCCCTTGATTTTTTGCCAGTTTGTACCGTGAAGAAAAGCAGTCAAGATTGAACCGATGCCCACTTGTTCGCCATGCATAGCCTTGTTGGGGGCAACTATGTCTAAGGCGTGACTGAACAGGTGCTCAGAACCGCTGCAGGGTCGGCTACTTCCGGCAATGCTCATGGCTACTCCGCAACTGATTAAGGCTTCAATAAGAACACGTAATCCTCCAACGTTTTCTGGTTTTATTAGAGGAGCGTTTTCTGTTATCAGTTTAGCACTCATAAGTGCAAGACTTGCCGCGTATTCGCCATAGTACTCGCTATTTTCTACGTGTGCAAGTTTCCAATCTTTAACAGCGGTGAATTTAGCAATTACATCTGCACAGCCGCTTATGACTGAACGCCAAGGCGCCAAAGAAATAATGTCTGTGTCCGCGATTATTGCAAGGGGTGCATCAGCCATTATTGAGTAGGGTTTGTCTGAACCTTTGATTGATGCAAGGGGGCTTGCGATTCCGTCATGTGAAACCGTTGTTGGAATACTGACAAAAGGAATTCCTTTTCTGCCACTGCTAACTTTTGCAGCGTCAATTATTGTTCCTCCGCCCACACCGAAAAGTGCTTGAGGCTGCAATTTTGTAATTTGTTCCTCAATTAACGCTATGTCTCGCATGGTTATGGTTTCAACAAGCAGCCCGTAAGGGTCCATTCCCGCTTGTTCCAGCATTGTGTAAACGTGTCTGCCCGCTACTTCGTAACTTTTGGTTCCTGAAATTATTAACGCGACGCCTTTGAGGTTTAACCGTTGTGTTACTTCGGCAACCCTGTTAAGCACCCCGTTTCCAACAATAACTTCTCGAGGAAGCTGCATGTAATGATAAGGTAACGTCAAGACTGTTCACGTGATGTTTTGAGGCAGGTATAAAATCGGGTTTTTACTGTTTAAACTTTATTGATTTAAAGGCAAAATTAGACAAATAAACATCTTTAAAGCGATTTTGAGGTTACCGTAATATTAATTAGGCGCACAGAACGATATCATCATGCTACTTCCTACGGGATGATATCCACCATTCCTAGTCAAATCAATTTTAGGGAGAAGATAAAATACATGTCATCACAAAACAATGCTGCTAGCGAATTAGTCCTTAAAGGAACAACAACAATTGGTGTCGTCTGCACTGACGGAGTAATTTTAGCATCTGACACCAGAGTTACCATGGGATATTATATTGCCCACAAATTCGGAAAAAAAGTCTACAAAGTTGACGACCACCTAGGCATGACAATTGCAGGAACAGTCGCCGACGCACAAAGAGTAGTAGACATCTTAACTGCAAACGCAAAACTTTACAAAATAAACATGAACCGCCCAATGCCAGTCGTATCGGCAGCACGCTTAGTCGCAAACATCCTATTCAACAACAGATACGTTCCCTTATCCACTCAAGTTCTAGTTGGGGGCGTTGATGAAACTGGACCACACGTTTACAATCTTGACCCGTACGGTGCATTAATGGAAGAAAAATCTGTCTCAACAGGGTCAGGTTCACCCGTAGCTTATGGTATCTTGGAAGACAAGTACCGTGAAGGCTTAACAATCAAAGAAATGTTGCCTACAATTGCAAAAGCAGTTAACGCTGCGATGAAACGCGACGTAGCAAGCGGCAACAGTTACAACATCACCACAATTGATGCAAACGGATATAGAGAGCTAACAGAACAAGAAAAACGCGAACTTCTGGGAAGTTAAAAAAGTTGGCGAGACCTACAGTAGCAAAAAATCAAGACAAAGACAAGATAGAAATAACCCATTATATTTTGCAGCATGTTCCCAGAGAAGCAGAAGTCACCCGCATCGAATACGAGGGACCAATGCTTTCAGTTTATACCAAAAAACCAGAAGTACTGGTTGACCAAAGCAGCGTAATCGCTGAAATAGTCGGCGTTATCCGTAAAAGAATCGTTGTCAGGCCAGACCCATCCGTAAGGTTGCCTGAAGTAGAAGCAGAAAAAATCACACGAGAACTAATTGCTCCAGAAGCAGAAATCACCGACATCAACTTTGACCCAAGCCTCGGCGAAATCATTATTGAAACCAAGAAACCCGGCTTAGTCATCGGCAGAAACGGTGCAGTACTGCAAGAAATCATAAAGAAAACCAAGTGGCGCCCACACGTTCTGCGTAGCCCACCAATCAAATCAAAAATTGTAACTCACATGCGTCACTACTTGCACTCAGAAAGCAAAGAACGTGAAAGAATTCTTCGCACTGTTGGTGAACGCATCTTCCGACCAAAAACCTATGAGGTCGGAGACATCCGCATGACCGTTTTAGGTGGCGCACAAGAAGTCGGACGCTCAAGTTTTCTAATCAAAACCCGAGAAAGCAGCGTACTATTGGACTGCGGTATTAACCCAGGCTCCAACAGACCATTCGAGTCTTTCCCAAGGTTTGATTCACCAGAATTCCAAATCGACAACCTTGACGCAGTAGTTATCAGCCACGCACACCTTGACCACTGCGGTCTTGTACCATTCCTTTACAAGTACGGCTACGATGGTCCATTATACTGTTCCGCTCCAACATCAAACTTGATGACTATGCTGCAGATGGACTATTTGGATGTAGCAAGCAAACAGGGCGTAACACCATACTACGACCAAAAAGACGTCCGTGAATGTGTCCTGCACACCATCCCGCTGCGGTTTGGTGTTGTCACGGACATTGCTCCAGACATCCGTTTAACACTGCACAATTCAGGCCATATTCTTGGCGCTTCAATGCTTCACTTACACATCGGCGAAGGCTTACACAACATTGTTTACACCGGCGACTACAAATTTGGCAGAACAATGCTTCTTGAAGCAGCAACAACAGAGTTTCCACGCATCGAAACAGTCATCACCGAATCAACTTACGGTGGCGCAGACGACTTCATGCCTTCACGCGTAGAAGCAGAAGAACACTTAACAAAAATCATCAATCAAACCTTGGAACGCAAAGGCAAAGTCCTGATTCCAGTTCCAGCTGTGGGCAGAGCACAAGAAGTCATGTTAATCATTGACGGCTACATGAAACGAGGCATGATGAAAGAAGCCCCCGTCTTCATTGAAGGCATGATTAGCGAAGCAACAGCCATCCACACTGCTTACCCAGAATACCTCGGCAGGGAAGTACGTCACAGCATCCTGCATGAAGAAGTCAACCCGTTCCAATCAGACTACTTCACCATCGTGGAGCACCCAAGCGTACGCCAAAGCATCATTGACGGTGAACCATGCATTGTTTTGGCAACTTCGGGCATGCTTGAAGGCGGACCAGTAATCGAGTACTTCAAGAACTGGGCAAACGACGACCGCAACACAATCATCTTTGTCAGCTACCAAATCGAAGGCACAATGGGCAGACGCGTACAAAAAGGCGTCAACGAAGTAACCATGATGGACAACGAAGGCAAAATGGCAGCCTTGCAAGTGAAAATGCAGACAGAAACAATCGACGGATTCTCAGGCCACTCAGACAGACGCCAACTAGTAAACTACCTAACACACTTAAATCCAAAGCCAGAACGCATCTTTGTCGTTCACGGTGAAAAACAAAAGACCATGAGCTTTGCAAACTTCCTTGCAAACAAAGCCAACATAAACACTACAGTTCCAGCATCACTGGAAACATTTAGGCTGCTGTAGAAGCCGCCTCATTTTTTACTGGCGCTTTTTCACGCCAAATCCTAATATTTTTCGGACAAATAACAACACGTTCTTCGCCTAAACGGGCAATGTCTCCACCGATAGATTCAGTGAAAGCATACAACTCGTTTACCGCGCTTTTTACGGATTCAATGCTTTTGCTTGCAAGAGGTGTGATACGTAAAATCAGAATGTTACCATTTTGGACTTCAGTTTTAATATCCTCTATATCCGCTAAGTCACGAAGCGGCATAGCCTTAAGATAAGTTTTACATGCAACTGCTTCTACGGGAACTTCAGGTTCAGGTGAGGCATCTTCGACTGCAGGTTCAGACGGGGAAGCTTCAACCGCATCTGTGTTTTCTGGCGGTGTAACAGTAGCTTCTTCAGAAGTGCTTTCTTCAACAGTCGCCTCTGTAGTTTCTTGAGCCTCTTCTGGTTCGGGAATATTTTCGGCAGTTTGCTCTGGTTGGTCTTGATTTTTTTGCTTGCGGAATAGTCCAAATGATGGCATTATCTCGTCCTATCCAGATAGTATTTAAGTTGCAACAGTTAAGCGTTTCTTAATTTCAGGGCTGAAAAAACAAGTTAAGTATGTATTAAATGAACAAATATGAAGATAACGGTAACAAGTTTGCAAACTTGCGTTTCAAAATATGAATTTCACAGGGTTCAAAAAAACACTAAAAAAGCAAAAAAGTCCATTCATAAGTGGGTGAAACAGGGTTTTAGCCGATTTGACTTATTGTCTCCGTTGAAAACGGTTTACTTCTGGGCTGAAAGAGTGGCTTAAGCTTTTGCGGCATCGTGTCAGCCACTTTTTTCATTTCACCAGCACCAATTCTGTTGAAAAGAGTGTTAATTACACCAAAAGTGGCTTCTTGAGCACCTATAATGTCCTGCCGTGTGGGTTCATAATGTAGTTGAATTAACTCGTAGAATTCTTGGAGAGTTTTAGCTTTGCATTTAGCGCTTTCTGTGGGGTTGTAGCCGTCGAAAAGCATTCCTTTAAACACCATTGGCAGGTTTGTGGAGAAATGGAACAGTTCCTCATACGGTAACCTGTCACGGATTGTTTGCAGCACGGCCTTTGCCGCTTTATACACAACTTCCTTGTCTTCCCACTGCAACTCAGCTTGAATATCATTTAACCATAGAATCGCGATTTGAAAAGCTCTATCTAAAGATGAAATGCCCACTGACAATTCAAAAACCACAGTATAAACAACTATTTTGTTGTTTTCAAACTTTTGTGATAGCCTATTTGCATCTACAACACCGAATTCTAGAATAATATTTAACACCCGTCAGCCATAGTATTATTTGCTGGTTTTTGAGGAGGAAAATGTCTTGCCAATTTTTTCGAACCGCATCGAAGCGGGACAACGCTTAGCTGAAGCGCTTAAAAAATTCTCGTTTTTGGATGGGATAGTGCTGGCTATTCCACGTGGGGGCGTTGTTGTCGGTTTTGAAGTGGCTGAAGCCTTGCAGTTACCGTTGGATGTGATTATTCCGAGAAAAATAGGTGCACCGGGAAACTCGGAGTTAGCAATCGGCGCCATGACAGAATTTGGAAGAGCCATTTTAGATGAAAACTTGATGGTTTACCTAAACGTGCCCCACGAGTATGTTGAACGTGAAAGCGAAACGCAAAGACAGGAAATTCAACGTCGAATGCAATTGTACCGTCAAGATGAACCATACCCAAACCTTACTGGTAGAGACGTTATTGTTGTGGATGACGGGATAGCTACGGGTTCCACTATGAAAGCGGCGTTAGCTTCAGTAAAGGACAGGGGTGCAAAATCGGTTACTGCAGCCGTTCCAGTTGGTCCTCCGTCAACGATTGAGGAACTAAAAAGTCTAGCTGACAGAGTTGTCTGCCTGTTTACACCTGAATACTTCTACGCCATAGGAGAGTTTTATGACGACTTTGCTCAAACCAGCGATTACGAAGTAATTGACCTACTAAAAAAGAACAGGCAGCAACACATTTTGAAGCCTGCATAGAGGTGAACAAGAATGTTTGAAACCACAATTTCACCAATAAGAATTCCCGTCACAAGAAACGCAGCTATAGAGGGCAACCTAACAATCCCGCCTAACGCAACCGCAGTCATAACCTTTGCGCATGGAAGCGGCAGCAGCAGATTCAGCCCAAGAAACCAGTACATCGCAAAAACCTTCAACGACAACGGACTTGCAACACTGCTCATTGACTTGTTAACGGATAAAGAGGAGGAAATCGACATGTCAACTGCAGAATACCGATTCAACATCAACCTACTTGCAGAACGGTTAATAACTGCAACAGAATGGCTGAAACTGGACCCGTCAACCCAAAACATGGCGTTTGGCTATTTTGGGGCAAGCACTGGGGCTGCGGCAGCGTTGATTGCGGCGGCTAAACTGGGGGGTGATATTAAGGCGGTTGTTTCGCGTGGCGGTAGACCTGACCTTGCAGCTGATTTTCTGTGGGAGGTTAAGGCGCCGACGCTGTTGCTGGTGGGAGGGGACGACACGGAAGTAATAGAGTTAAATCAGCAAGCACTTGAAATGATTGGTGCGGAAAAGAAGTTGATTATTATTCCTGGGGCGACGCATTTGTTTGAGGAACCGGGTAAGCTTGATGAGGTTGCCGAGTTTTCTGTTGACTGGTTTAAACGACACCTACGCTAAATGGCTGAAGGGCGAAGGGCTATGCATCGTTTCCGCTTCGTATGTATTCGAGTTTTTGCTTTGTTTGGTTTTCTACTGTTATTGCTCCAATGAAGGGTTCGCCTAAATCGTTTAAAACCTGCTCTGTTTTTGTTCTAAGCAAGCCTTTGGTTTCTACACTTATTCCATGAGCGCTAAAGATGCCAACTATGGTTATGTTGTCGTTTACTGCAACCTCAAGGTCAGAAGGATATTTCACAAGGATTTCTTGACCCACCTGGTTTTGCAGGTAAAAGTAGGTTGCTGAAGCAGTCATTTTAACTGTTGTGGGCAGGTTTAGGAACCAGGTGCCAACGGTTTCTTGAGAAGCTTCGTCGATGCTGACTACTGAAGTGACGCTGCCTTGTAACAGAATGGGGCGTTTGTTGTAGTTTGCTTGTTGGGATAAAAGTGTGCCTAAAGTTGCTTTTTCGGGCGACAGTTGTGCGTGTATCTGTTCTATTTCTTGTTTTATGAAAAGGGGTAGTTTCATTTTATTGACCTCACATTTGCTTTTTGTAAAGTGTAGTTATAATTTAAGTTGATTGGAAAAGAAGTGTAGAGGGAGTAACTTCAGTTAAAATTAAATACTTGTAAACATCATGTTATTTACAGTGAAGGTTGAAAACATGGTAAACACAGGCTCCCTCTCATCACCCCTAAGCCAACAACAAAAAACAGTCTGGTCACTACTCAGCAAAGGCCTCTCCATAAGCGCAATCGCAGAAAAACTAAAAACCACACGCCAATTCATCAACCAAACAAAACTCGCAGCCGAAGCAAAACTCGCCACAACACTACTTGACGTTGCCCAAACAAACGACCTTCAAATCACACACTTATACCCCAAACAAGCCATCCTACTCGGCTACCACCCAGCCCTAAAACGCAAAGCAATCGTCACCTACACCACCAGCCACGGAATCAAAGTCTGGTACTGGCACGACAACCCCGAAGAAGTAACCGACACAACATTCCTAAACCAAACAAGACAATACCTAATCGACATCGCTAAAGAGAGAGGCCTCGAAATTGAGGGCATGGAAAAGATTCACCCAGCCAAGTTGGCGCACACAATTTTTTGCCAATTAATTCCGGAGTTGAACGCATGAAAATCAAACAAAGCCTGACGTCTAAAATAAGAGGCTGGTTCCCCCAAGACCCACAGATTCTTCGCCAAGCATCACCAACCCCAAAACCAGCCAAAACAACTCATGCCGCAATTCTAAATAAAATTGCTTCAATAATTATGATTCTTGGCGCTGTAAGCTCGTTCGTTTTTCTTTCCACTTCATGGATCAAGCTACTACTTGTTACAGTGACGGCTGTTTTTGGTTTAACATATCTTATAATACGCCGTCATAAATCCAGCGGCAAACGCATACTCAAAAAGGCGCTTTTTTCTATAATGTTGTTTGCGTTATGTTTTACAGCAGTAGAGTTTAGCCTGTTTTATAATGCAGGCTACCCTGCGACTTATTCTGCAACAACACCTGGTGACACACTTACAAAAGAAAGCCTGCTAAACCTTTCAACTACCGAAATATTGGAAGAAATACAGCAAAGCCCAGCGTTTAGCCTCCTAAAACTTGAACACCCTGGTCAAATAAGGTTTGAGTCTTTAACGTTAAGCACATGGCAGAATGAAGTTAGAGCAACCTTTTGTTTAGACGATGGTAAACAGAGTTTTCAGTTCTCAAGCCAAGATGGCAGTCAATACCACCTGAGCGTTTCAGGTAACAGTGGATATAACATTAACCAGTGCACATCGGTAGAAGAAGCAAAGCAAACTTTAGAGCAGATTGACACGGTAGGACTGGAAGGTTTTTACAATAAGACGCTGGATAACTCGACTGTTCCAACCTTAGAGACATTGAGTGTTTACCTGAGTGTTAGAAGCAGTTCAACCTATGACGGTTTAACTTTGCAAATAGCTGGGTATCACCAGCAAAGTGAGAGCGAAAGAGGCATTGCATCGGTGATTTCAAATTTCCAGCCAAACGGCGAATTAATCAGTAAATGGGCGAACTAAAACTTGAAAGAAAGAAAAAATTTAAAAAACCACATTCGCGGTTGGTTCCCACAAGAGACGATAATCAAAAATTATCCAGTTAACAATTCGCCTGCGCCAAAAACGAAAGCAGAACTTGATAAGAAACTGTATAAACACAGTTCAATAGCCAACGTTATAGTAGTGTCTACTTCGTTAGGCATCAATGCGTTGCTTATTCAACCCCATTACAACTTTCACATTACCTCAGAATCAACCATCCTTTTCTTCAGCATCTTCCTACCCTCATTGTTGACGGCTAATTTGCTTCTTTATTGGCATTACAAAAAACAATTACCTGCTAAGGAGAGCAAATAAATTTGAGCCCAAAAAAGCGCCAAGAAAAAATCACAAGAGGTTGGCTTCCAAAAGAAACAACATACACAAACTCTTTCGCGAGCCAAACAGATGGGCAACCTAAAATAAAACGTTATGTCGGATACATCATCATCTTTACAGGAACATTCCTTTCGGTTTTTCTAGTGACGTCTGTAACGAATGGTTCAGGTTTTGCTGCGGGAACAGCGGGAGCTATAGCACTCATTATTACCAGCATAATGTTCAGAAAGCCAGACAAAAGCAAACCATTAACGGAAGAAGGCAAAAAAGCAGCAAAAACAATCGGCATAGCAAACTTTGTTATGGTAGGGGTGTTCTTAGGAACGTATTTCCTGATTAACCCAATTATCCCGAACGTTGAGGCTACTTTGGTCGTGTGGATTGTTCTTTTGTCCACTATGTTTTTGATTAACAATTTTTTGTATAGAAATTTCAAGAAGCAAACAGGACTCATGGAGGCTACAAAATGACGTTGAAAAATCGTTTACAGAATCGACTTAGAGGCTGGTTTCCTAGTGAACCCGCCCTGCCAACCAAGCTAAACATTAACACAAAAGAAAACAAGTTCCAGTTTGACAAACGCTTCTATGCCAGCTTAGCCGTATCTTACGCGCTTTTTGTGCTGTTGGTAGTAGTGCCTTTTCTGTTTGGATACATTGATAGCCAAATATTGGGTTATGGACTTACGGGAATTGCATACAGCCTTTGTTTAATGATTATGGTTTACCTGCTTAACCGTCGACCAGACTTAAGACCAAGAATAGCATACGTTGCAGTTGGCACGTGGCTGGGTCTTGCAGTCGGCGTTGTTGGCTGCATGATACTATTTGGACACCAAATAATCGCAGTCATTGGAAGTTGGGGACTTTTCGCTTTAATGATTATAGTTTTGCCAACGGCTGGCGGTTTGGTTGGATACTGGATGCAAAAAAGAAAAATCACTGTAGCAGCAACCGAGAGATAAGAAAATGAGCAAAAAAATGTTGTCAAATCGAATACGAGGTTGGTTTCCTAAAGACTCAAAAATCAAGATGACCACCATGAAGCCACGCGGGAAAAAGCCTCAATGGATTGCGTTAACAGTTGTTGCAACAATTGCTTTGGCTTTCATAGCCTACTCGGGTGTGCAAACCGTTCTACGTTGGAGTGACCCACGACTGGATGTGACGGCGAGCTATTTTGAAAAAAGGGTAAACGCTACAACTGTTAATGTTGGCGATTCTGTTGAAGTAACGGTGCAAGCGGGTTGGCATGGTAGGGTTCTTCCAGAGTTTGTACGAGACGTAAAAGTTGTTGATGCCTTGCCAGAAGGCACCGCTTTGGTTGATGGCGTCAATACTTTTGAGTATAAAGGGTATGGTGGAAGTGACCAGTTTGTTTACACCATAAAGGTCACTGAGAAAACAGGTGTGACAGAACTTCCTAACCCAAAACTTTTCCTTGACGGCACCGAGATTGCACTTAACGGCACGAGCCCTAAACTGGACGTTTTATCTTGATGGCAACACTTTTATCCGTAATCGGTTTTTCTTAACCTGTGAATACTTATGCCATCCGTTAAAGACATTATGACAAAGAATGTTATTACAATTGACGCTGACAAGACTACGTTTGAAGCAGCAAAACTTATGTCTGAAAAAAGCCTCGGTTGCTTACCCGTTGTGATAAAAGGTTATCCAGTTGGAATAATTACTGAGCGCGACATTGTTAGACGTATTGTGGCTCAACGTGCTTCATGGGATACTAAACTGACTGAAGTCATGACTAAAGAACTCATTACTGTTGACCCGGACACGTCTCTTAGAGAAGCAGCACGCATAATGTCAAAAAACAAGATACGACGCCTACCGGTTTTGAAAAATAACCAGTTAGTCGGAATAGTGGTAGCATCAGACTTTGTACGTAACGTGGGCAAAAAGACGACTACCGAAGAAATTCTTGACGCTTTGGGACGTTACCCCACGGGTCCAGGAATCTAACTTTTTCTTCTTTTTTGTTTTTCTTTTAGTTAATCAATTTTTCATAGTTTGCTTTTATCAAAATCATTATATTTTGGCGCGAGAGTTATTTTTTGGTGATTTTTTGATTAGTGTTGATGCACTTATTGGAAAGGACGTTATTGGTTCTGGCGGATTTATTGTGGGAGAAGTTAAAA
>JAWRIR010000117.1:0-24525 GCA_040268405.1 Thermoproteota archaeon
GGTGACTGACTGCAAAGCCTTCTCCAGCCTTCTCCTTTCTCAAGTCAGCATATACCGTAAAGATAATTTAATGGCTTGTTCCATTAAACAAAATATGTCCAAAACTGAAACATCAAACCCAATTTTACCGCTAAAAAGTAATTTAAACGTAACAAACATCGGGTTTTACCGTTGAATTTCCTACCGTAGCATATTTATTTGACTGAGTTTCTTGTATGGGTTCTATGTCTTCTTATAAGGAACTGAAAAAGCCTCTCCTCACAAAAAAAGATGAGGAATACGAAATGCTCATTGAGGTTGCAGAAGACTACATCAAACAAAAAACAGACAAAGCCCTTGAAAAAAGCGGCACAGCTGTTGAAGTAGTCATTCGCGAACGCCTAGTTTGCAGAGGCTTCAACGTAAGCCTGAACCCTAACGTAAAACTGGAAGGTTCAGAACTAAAAAACAGCATGTTTATTCTTGATTCAATATCTAACCCAAGCCAGAAAGAGTACGCGCCAAACGAAATAAAAATGGTCATCCAAATCCTAAACTGCGCCGACTCCGATTCTCTCGACAAAGTTAAGGCTCAGTTTGATGAACTCAAAAAGATTGGCAAGTACCTACAGTTTGCAGTTGTAGTTCTTTCAGAAAAAGTAGGCTACACTCACGAAATCAACACTGAGAAACTTGGCGACAAAGCATACCGCTGCTTCACGTTAGTTTCCCGCAAGGCTCACCCGAAAGCTGGCGGCTTATACAATGAAACCGCAGTCAACGACATGCTCAAAAAGAAAGAATTAAAGAAGACTGGCGATTGGGACGCATTCATCGCTGCAATAAAAGCAGCCTAACCGCCTACCTCATTCATTTTTGTTACTGTTTGTTTCAAGCCAGTTTCTTGAGCTTGCTAAGGTTTTGCCTGCAAACTTGATTTTTAAAGCGTCTTCGTAGGGACACAATTCTACGCAGCGTGCGCAGAGCATACATTTGGATTCTGTTACGTCGCCGCCTTTCTTTTCGTACATGGCGGTTGCTTGCGTTGGGCAAACGCGTTTGCAGACTCCGCATTTGGTGCATTTGTGCTCGTCTTTTTCTAGTTTGGTTAATGCGATTTGTTTGAATGGTGTAAATGTGCTGAATAATCCAGTTAATGCTCCGAGTGGGCAGATGCGGCACCAGAACCTGCGGTAGGCAAGTGAGAGAATTATCACAATCGAAAGAATAATCAGGTTTATGCTGGAGATGTAGCCGCCGATTATCCAGAATGGCCCATAAGTGATTTGAGAAATATACGAATAATTCATGGAGCCGATGCCTGCTTCAATTAGCGAACACAGCGGACGCATGGGGCAGACGAGGCAGAAGGGTTCGTTGATGCTGCTTACAATGCCTGCTTCAGTTCCGCCAGGACCACCAGCTCGAGTGCCTGGAATCAACTCGTGCCCGAAAATGTAGTAGGAACCGAAGATGACACTAAGAATCAGGAAAATGGCTATTATTACGTAGCGTGATTGGCTTAGTTTTTTGCTTGTTGAATCTGAAAATGTCAGGTGACGCTTTTTGGTGGCTTTACGTAGCCGAGTAAGCACGTCTTGGAATAATCCGAAGGGGCATATCCAGCCGCAGTATGCTCTGCCGAAAACCAGTGCAGCCACGACAAGGGAGCCGATGACGACGCCGATTTTTTCCAGACCCGTTGTGGAGTAGACGACTTCGTAGCCTCGGGGGTAGTTCCAGAAGGGGAAAATGTAGGCTTGAAGTTGCCAAATTGCGCAGGTTACGGTTCGGCCGTTGGGGTAATAGCATGCTAAGAAAGGTGCAGGTATGCCGTCGGGCATTTGGTTGCCTAACAGGTCAGCGCCTAAAAGGCGGTCGCGGGGTGAAATGCCCAGTGGCGCCCATAATGGCTGGTCGAATGGACCTAAAATTAAGCCCATGAAAATGGCGATTACGGCGATGATTTGGACGTAGAATCGTAGGTTGCTGATTTTTCTGGTTTTATCTTTTGTAAGTTTAAGGATTAATGCTATACCTGCGACAGCGGCTAAAATGTATAATGGCAACACAATGGTTGCAGATACTTCCCAAACCATTAGGGCTGCCTCACTTTTGTTTTAAATTTAATTATGGTAGCAACTGTTATAGTGATGGCTACTGCAATTGCTGTTAGTATGATTACTGAATGTTGCAGGTAAAAGGGTCTATTATCCACTTGATACCCGTAGCTATAGCGGGCAATTGTTAAGTTACCTGAAAGCCCATGAACTACCAGTGTATCGTTGGGAAGAAGTTGCCAGTTTGAGCCTTCAGCAAAAAATACGCTATCCTGATTAACAACCGTCCATTCGCTTGGGTCAGATGATTGTGTGGAGTTAAAACCCAAATTTATCGCTTGTTCTCCACCTTCAACGTAATATCTTATGTAGCCGATTCGACGGGAGTAAAAATTTGTGGATGCAAAAGAATAAATTGTTACGTCGCAGTTTTTGGCTGAAAACTTGAGGGTTCCAAGGGGAAATGTATTGTTAAAGGTTAAGTTATTGAAAGTCCAAGTATCGTTTTCCAGTATGGCGCTCGAGTAGCTGCCGTTAAATGCAAAACTGATGGCGCCCTTGTATACTGGAATTTCGAAAACATCTTGTGTCGTAAAACTGGTGAAGTTTTGGGCTTGAACAGTCTGGAGTAAGCATGGAAGGGATAAAGCTATCAATAAAGCGGTTAAGGTTAGCATGTGTAAAGTTTTGCGGGTTATCAAAGCACCACGTATAACAGAATATGGCATACCGTTATGCTATAAGGCTTTTCAACAGCTTACTTTTCAAAAACTGGTTACAACAAAAAGGGTTGGGTGGAACACTTAGGCTGTCCCTTCTTTTGTTGGGCGCTTAGTCTAGGCTTGAACTGTCCACCAGATGCGCTGTTCCATCGGGACAATAAACCTTCTCGCCCACGTTTACTCGACGGTAACGCTTCATGCAGGGCTGCTGCATTCCACACCCGTCACAATCTCGCGAAATCACTCTAATTTTTCACCCCTCTCTTCGCGAATAACCATATCATGGGCATTCAACTCTTATAAGGAAATTTACGGGCAGGTACTTGGTTTTTTAAAAAACAATGGCTAAAATACAACTAAAAAGCGCAAATAAAATATTTTATAACTTGTTTTTTAAGTGTTTGCTTGAAAACAACAAGCCCAGAATCAATGTGACTACGGAAAGTAACAGCAAAACTGCAAGCAGCGATATTTCTGGAATGTACGAGTCAGTAAGTGCAGGCGAATTTGTAGTCGGGAGTGTTGGTGAGGGTGAAGTTGAAACTGTTGGAGAAACAGATGTCGAGGGGTCAGTCGCGACATTTTGTATTGTAAAAGGTGCAGTTGCTTGTCCACCTTGCGCCTCTGTAACAGTTATCGTGTAAATTCCTGAAGCTATTGTGGGAACAATAAAAGAAATTCCAGTGCCGGTTAATTTGTCAGTAGTGGCTCCCGATGGGGTAACGTCAATGTTCTCAATTTTTACTGCTACAGGCTCATCTGGAGTAAAGGAGTATCCTGTAATTGAGAGGTTATCTCCAACATAACCCGAAGTTTTTGAAAGAGAAATCCACGCGGCGCCTACTTTGAATGGCGAAATTGCAGAGTTACCATCAGCGTCTGTCACGTTTATTGTGTAATACCCAAAGGACAGGTTTGGAACTATAACCAAGGCAGTAAATGCGCCTGAAGAGTTAGTTGAAATGCCTGAAGGCGTTATGTCTAATGCGCTAAAACGTATGGTGATGCTTCTTGTTGCAGCAAAACCTGCTCCTTGAATCGTTATTGTGTCTGCTGGGTTGGCGGTGTTTGGATTAACTGTTATTGCCGGAGGTGCTTCAGCTGCTGTAGTATACGTTAACATGGTAATTGACAGCAAAAGGTATACTGTAATTGTTGCCTTCTTGATTATTGCTAACTTCATATGCTGGTGTTGTTTTGTTTCTTTTTTATAATTTGCTGTTTTTCTATTTTTTAAGAGGTTTTTTGCTTTATAGCAATGATTTTTTGCAACTTTTTTCATTAAAGGAAACGCAAAAGCCAGGAAATAAAAAAGAAAATTAAATTGAAGTTAGAAAGTTGGAGTTTTAACAAGTTTTTTCTTGTAGGCTACTGCTGCAAATGCTGTGGCAAAGAGCACCAGTGGAACGGCAGCTAACAACGGGAATTCTGGAATTACCCAACCTTGGACATTCATGGTTGAATCGATTTTCCATGTTATTTGGGACACGCTGGTTGGGCTTGTTGTGGTTTCGGTTCGGTCAACTTGTTCTACGAGAATGCCTGTTTCCTTGTCAAAGTAGTAGTCTCTTGTTGCTATGTAACCGCCTGTGGCGTTATTGTCAACCAACCGTGCATGGTTTGTTGCTCTTGAGCCGCTTTCATACGTTCGCGTCGATGTGTCTAAAACTGTTAGTCCATCTTCGCCGTCAGGGTGCAGTTTATCGCCTACGTTAAGGTTAGCACCTATAATTGCGACGAAACCGTATCCTTCGCCTGTTAATAGGTTAACGTTGCCTCTTTCAGGAATTGGATCGCTCTCATAAAAGTAGTAAGGCGTAAATGTTTCAACGTTTGTTGAATTGACTGTGCTGATTCTGACTTCAACGTGTGAGGTCTTGTTTACATCGATTAAGTCTTGAGGTATTGAAGCGTACGAGTCACTGGTTGTCCAGTAACTGGATACATGGTAATCAAAAACCTGACCGGCACTTACTCCGGGGGTAATAGTTTGTGCTTTAACGTTTCCAACGAGCGCTAAAGATGCAATGCATAAAATTAAGCCTACGGCAAGCAGTCTGTTATTCAATTTAACACCTGACACCTATTCGATTGGTTCTGCTTTTAAATTTATGCCCAAAACTATTCGGTTCCTTGTTTTTTAGGAGAAATTTACGAAAGAATCAATAGTTTAACTGGATAGTGTAGTCAAAACCGTTTCTGGACGGCAACAACGAATAACTTAAACCCGCCCAAGAAAAACGATTCTTAGTTTTTTCCCATCCTCTAAAAAGCCTTGCCGAAGCCTTAGGTTCCAAAGAAAAACCAACCGTACCCACCTCATTAGTTAAAGTAGCCTTTTTTGCAGAAACCAAACCCCAAGCACCTATTCTACCGCCGACCAGTTGCAAACCATCAGTATCCGTATAAAGCCCAAAATTGGATGCACCTTGTTCATTTAACAGTAAAAATTCGGTGCTGCCGTTGAATTTTAAACCTGAAAAATCCGCTGAAACTACAATAGAGTCATCAGAAATGGAATACTTGATTTTTACAACCCCACGAAGATCGACTTGTTTAAAAACCGTTTTAACATTTAATACGCTTCTTAGCTCCATAATTTTGTTATTTACAGGTTGAAGGTTTTGACGCCCAAGGTAAATTTTTTCGAACATTTTGTGAACCCACTCGTAAAGATTATCATTCACGTGCAAGTTACAGAACTGTTTTGTTGAAACCGTGTCCAGCAGATAATGTTTCTCAAAACTACCTGTTTCTTTACCGAGGACTATTTTGGCGTTGCCGGAAAAAACTGTGGTATCTTGAAATTTTATGACTGGAACACCAAAGCCTATGCCTTCTTCAATTAGCTCTTTTCCATTAGAGACGAGTACAAGCCCTTTTTGGAGAGCTGCTGTTTCGAGACAATGCGGTTTATTATCACGGTAAAGCCTCACCGACAAAACATCATTCAATGGATAAGTGACGCAGTCTACCGTTGATGAATTTACACGATAAGATTCTTTGCTAACCAACAAAAACACCACTCAAAAAGTTAATCCACAAATAAACGCCCCAAACAAAAAACACCGCCAAAACACCACATAATAGAATCACAGACGCTCTATTAACCACAAACTTGGACATCAAAGCAATCCACAAAGGAAACAGAATAGACATAAAACGGGGCAGAGAAATCATGGCGCCAAATGTCAAAACACCCAAAAAATAAACAGTAGCATAAACCATCAAAGACTTAGAAGTATTACTTAATTCAGCAATAAGAAATGGCGGAACAAGTATTGATGCCCAAGCAGCTAACGGAAGAAACATGTGTTGACTGGGTAAGCTAAAAAAAGCGTGTAAGCCATTCGGAGTCAAAGAGCGTACAATTAGTTCCCTAAAAGAGTACATGTCCTGCCATTCCGTGGTGTGGATAAAGGCGAGCCAATCATTTGCAGTTAATTGTCCATAAGCAAGCCACGTCAGTAAAGCTATGGTAGGCAGAAGGCAAAGAAGTAACTTGCGTTTTTTATGTTTAATACGTCCTTTAAGGGTTTCAATTGCCATCGGAATAATGATTAGAACACCAACTGCACGGGAGATAGTTGCAAAAGCCGCTGAAAGTGAGGCAGAACCCGTTTTACCTTTCTTAAAAAGCAGCCAAGCAAGTAAAACAAAGAATAGCATCAGGCTTTCACTATAAGCCACGGTTGTAAACAGGAAAACGTAAGGCGACAATGCGAAAAGCATTGTTGAGAGGAAAGCGACTGGTCGGCTTAGGTACTGTTCAGCCACTAACTGGTAAACAGGCACACTAAGGACACCGAAAGTTAGACTGCAAGCGGCAAGAGATGCGGGCAAATTTTGAATTACCTTATCAAAGACTCCGCTAAACAGGGGGTAACCGGGAAAGAAAGCGTAACTTTGGGTTGAAAATGTGTAACCGTTGGTTGCTATACTTAGGTACCATGCGCTATCCCAACCATAATAAAGGCCTAACCAACCATTAGACAGACTGCCTGTTTGAAAAACCTGATTTTGAATGCCTGAAACAACGCCGTTGCCAACCCAGAAAGTACCCAAAGAGCCAATATCAAGAAAACTGTAAACAATTAGGCTTCCAAAGAGTTTGGCAAGTAAAATAAGCAGCGCTGAAGCAAACAACCGTAAAGGAATTTTCAATTTCCCGAGCCTTAATTGTTTCTCAAAAAAGTCCATTAAAAATACCATTAAAAAATAAAGAAAAAATGGAAAAATGTTATTGTTTAAATTTGAAGTCTTTTGCCTAATCTTACTTTTCCAATGTACGCAGCTAAAGCAATGGCACTAAGAATCACTGGTAACACGACTATTGGAAATTCAGGTATCCAAGAGACACCGGTCCATGCAAGGATTTTTCCTCCGTCACCAACAGCCCATGCGTAGCTTGTCTGAAGGTCCACATCAGATTTTACACCGTGCACCGCAGCGATTGAATTAATGTTAACGCCGCCGAGAACACCAACTTGACCCATCCAGTCTGTTCCACCCCAATAAAGTGTTGTACCGGATGCTCCTGCTGCCCAAGCGCTAGTACTTGTGTCAATGCTTAAAGAGTTCAATGTAGCGTTAATTCTGTCAGCAACGTAACCAGTTGTGGTGTTAACTATTCCGCCAAAATTGATTCTGGCAAAAGTATTCCAAGTGCTGGCGTTCATGTTTATGATTACACCTGTATTGCCAGTGCCACCTACAGCCCAGCCAGCAGTTGAATTCAACATGACTATTGAATTAAGGTGACTCGTAGTGGGGCTTGTAACTGTAACCCAGTTGCTTCCGTTATATTGAATTATTGTTCCGTTGTCGCCAACAGCCCAAACATTGTTTAAATCATGAACCATAGCTACTGAACGAAGAGTTTTTGTCGTTGGACTTGTTTGTTGTGTCCATTGGGCGCCGTTCCAGTTAAGAATCAGGCCGTTTGCTCCAACTGCCCAGGCCGGTGAACCAGTAGAATCGGCTGTCACGCCGTATAATGCGCCGTTGATTGGGCTACTAGTGCTCATCACTGACCAGGTTCCATCTTTATACTGAAGGATAATGCCGCTGGTTGAGTTGCCGCCCACCGCCAAACCTGCGTTTTCACTGATCATAACTATAGCGTAAAGGTCTGTTGTTGTTGGGCTGACTACATTTGACCATTTGGTGCCATCCCACGAAATTATTGTTCCATTGTCACCTACTGCCCACGCATCAGAATTTAGAAGTGTTGGGCTATTCGCGGCGCTAACAATAGCTACTGCGTTGAGGTTTTGGGTTGTTGGGCTAGCTGTGTTAATGTCCGTTATTCCTTGTGCGTACACAACTGAGACCGTAGAGAGTAATGATGCGATAAACAGCAAAACTGCTATTTTCAAATACAGTTTCATAAAGATTTTTCACCTGCCTAAAAATTCAACAGTGTTCACCATTCCCGCTTTAATATAAATTTGTGACTACAATGAATGAACTACGGTGAGTGCAAAAACCTGTTTTTCATTAGAAATACAGGAAAAAATGAACCTACAAAGAGGTCATAATAGCTTTTGTTATTTGTTCAGGCAAAGCGTCCCTGTTGGCGCCGGTTACTGTAAAGATTTCCACGTCTTCTTTTTGCTTTAAAGAAGTAATCAATGTATCCGTAGCCTTTGCATGTACAATTGCAAAAACCAGTTTACCGCTTTCAAACGTCAAAGTCACTGCTTGCTTAAACTTTTCGGAGTACAATTCCATGGGACCAATCTCGTCAATGACAACAATTTGGCACGTCTGAACGGCTTCAGTGATGGCTTGCACTCCAATGTTGTCTAAGTCTTGAAGGTTAACACGGTATTTGCCGACTTGTGGTCCAGCATTCTGGTTAATATGTGAAAGCCAACCGTGTTTGCCACTGGTTAAATCGAGAATTTCGAAGCCGACGCGTACTCCGCTTTTTCTAACTTCATTGCTGACCATTCCACCAACACTGACGCCTTTAGTTTTTATGGTGTCCACTACTTTTTGAAGTACAGTGGTTTTGCCTGTTCCAGGAGCGCCAGTTAAGATGAAGATACGTTTCCCCAAGACGCGTTTTGCACCATTACATACCAGAAGTCTAATATTGTAAATAAAATCTTTTCAATACAAAATGGACGGACATGCATGGCTGAAGAATACAAAGCAGATTTTCCAAGTGAAACAGTCAAAGAAGGCAAAGTTGAGATTCTGGTGCCTAAACTTTCAGCTTACGGTGTTGTACCGTCAGATTATGCTCCATCACGAGCCCCAGTTTTCTACAATCCTGTAATGGAGTTTAATCGTGACTTAACGGTTTTAGCGTTCAAAGCGTACCAGCACATGATTAACCGCGAAATCAGCATCTGTGAACCCTTAACAAGTCAAGGCATCCGTGGAATCCGCTACGCCAATGAAATCGAAGACGTCAACCGCATAGTATTAAGCGACATCAACAGGCACGCTTACGAGTTAGCACAACACAACATCAAACACAACAACCTCCAAGACAAAATCACACTCAAATACAAAGATGCTAATTGCGTTTTGAGTTGTAATGCTTCGCCCAAGAAACGTTTTGACATAATTGACATCGACCCATTCGGAACGCCTGTTCCTTACTTGGACGCAGCTTTTAGAGCCCTAAAAAACAAGGGCTTAATCGCGGTAACCGCCACTGATTTAGCCCCTCTTTGCGGTGTTCACGCAAAAGCTTGCATCCGAAAATACGGCGGCAAACCAATGCGCACAGAATACTGCCACGAGTTGGCAGTTAGGCTTCTGGCAGGTCACATGGCGCAAACCGCAGCTAAACATGATATTGGCATGAAAATTCTGTTCAGTCACAGCACCGACCATTACATCCGTGTTTACGCCCAAATCGGGTACGGTTGCCAAAAAGCAGATGAAGCCCTCAAAAACACGGGCTACATCCTACACTGTTTCAATTGTTTGCATAGGGAAACGACTCAGCAATTGTTTGGTTGCCCAACGTGTCCCGAATGCGGCGCAAAAATGGATTACACTGGTCCGTTGTGGATTGGCAGCATTAATGATGAAGCCTACATTGACCAGATTTTAACGGAGAATCAGGCAGTCGCGTTTAGGACCAGCGCCAAAATCAGTAAACTCTTGAACAGCATCAAAGTTGAAGCAGAGGCACCCATAACTTATTACGTGCTTGACCGTGTATCCAAAAAAATGAATTTGCCACCAACCTCAACACAATCATTCCTAAACGAACTCCATAACAACGGTTACAAAGCAGTACAAACCCACTTCAACACGCGGGGCATAAAAACAGATGCTTCTGCGTTGGCGATGCAGAAAACTTTGAAAAAACTTGTTTCCGAAAATGCTCAAGCGAAAAAGGCTTAAACTGTAAACTGTACCTTTTCTTTTTGTGAGCATTCATGATTAGTGTTAAGCAAGAAATTGAAGAAATAGTGAACAGGGAAACCCTTGCATGGAACACTAAAGATGTTGAGTTGCTGCTTTCGGTTTTTCATCCTGACATAGTTTGGCCTTGGCCAATGAATGCTCAAGCCCACGACCCAATCAACTGGGTTTTAGAAATGGGTAGGTACGATTATAAACTGTGGAAACGGAATTGGCAGCGCCTGTTTGACACTCACACGTTAGTGCATAATAACAGGAAAATTCAAAAAATTGTGGTTTCAAAAGAGGGAGACGGCGCTTTTGCTGTTGTTGATGTTGACACTTTATGGGTTGACTCTAAAGGCAACCGTAACCATTGGAAAGGTAGAGCTTGCAAGGTTTACACTAAAATGGGGAACCAGTGGAAACTCATTATGCATACTGGACTGCTCGATTACACAACAAAAGTTTAAAGAGCAAAACATTTCTTCCTACACTATAAAGTGAACACTAATGAACGATAAAATTGCAGTCATCGGCGCAGGCATGATGGGAAGCGCCATAATCAAAAGCCTCGTAAAAGGAGGCTATAAAGGCCAAATCACAGCTGTTGACCTTCAAGTAGAAAAACTAAAAGAACTTGAAAAAATAGGCGTAAAGATAGGTTCAGACAACTGTAAAGCCGCCGGTGAAGCCGACATAGTTTTCGTTATTGTTAAACCAGGCGACGTAGAAAAAGTTCTAAAAGAAACCGCTAAAGAGACCAAAGGAAAACTTGTAATTTCCGTTGCTGCAACCGTGCCTTTATCTTTCTTGCGTAAACATGCCACTGACGCTAAAATCGTGCGTATTATGCCTAACTTGGGTGCTATGGTGCAGGCTGCTTACACTGCTTACTGCTGCGAATCAAACGTGAACGCGACAGACAAGCAGAAAGTCCAAACTCTACTAAACATGATGGGCGCCTGCGACGAAATTGAGGAGAAATACATGGACGCTATCACCGCGGTTAGCGGAAGTGGACCAGGCTACATGTCAATCATTATCGAAGCGTTAACCTACGCAGGTCTCAAAGTAGGCTTACCAAGAAACATCGCGCTCAAAAGTGCAGCACAAACTGTTCTTGGCACCGCAAAACTTGTTCTTGACCTTAACGAAGACCCAGCAAAAATCAAAGACATGACAACAACACCAGGCGGCACAACCATTGAAGCCATTTACCAAGTTGAGCAAAGCCAAATCAGACCAGCAATGATACGCGCTATCGAGGAAGCAACCAAGAAAAGTGCTCAAATACGCGAAAAACTCAACCTAACCTGAGAACTCGTTGCATGTTTGAAGCAGTAATTTTTGATTGGGACGGAACGCTTGCGGACACGCGGGCAGTCATCGTTTCCTCTTTTCAACAAACCCTAAAAGAAATCAACGTTAACATTCCAGATGAGTATATTGCAAGGCGCATGGGTATTGGTGCTGCTGAAACTTTTCGTGAATTACTGCGAGCCGCGGGACGACCTGTTGATGAGGCGTTGGTGAAGCGGTTGGTTGAACTTAAGAGCCAGCAACAAATCGACCTAAAAGACAAAGTACAGCTTTTTCTTGGAGCAACTGAACTTTTAGATGCTTTGCAGGGTAAACTTAAGGTGGGATTAGCTTCAATGAATAGTATTTCAGTAATTGACGCAATAATCAAATCGAAAGGTTTAGACAAATACTTCCAAACCATAGTAACCGCTGAAGATATAACGCATTCTAAGCCTCACCCAGAAATTTTCCTCAAATGCGCCATGCAGCTAAACACGTTACCATCACGGTGCGTGGTTATAGAGGATTCACTTTTTGGAGTAAAAGCCGCTAAAGCTGCCGGCATGGGCTGTGTCGCTGTTACAACTGGCGCTTACAGCAGTTATGAACTGGAAAAAGAGACGCCTGATTTGGTTGTTACAACCCTAAAAAGTCCTGAAGTGCTTGATTTTATTTTAAGTTAATAATAGCTTGTAGTTGTATCTAAGCAGTCACATAGCCTTAAAGGCTTTAGGCTGCAAAGATATTTTTGCATCTAATACGCGAAAGGAAGATGAACTGCTTTTTGGGCGACAAAAAATCTAAAGAACCATTGTTTCAAGTGCTTTTGTTAGATAACGATGCAGAGCTTAACGTGCAAGTGCAAGAAGCACCATGGGTTGATTATTCAACCGTTAAAGAGCACCTCAAAAACGGCGGAAGCGTCTTCATAACAAGCAAAAAACAACAAAAACTGGCGCCACCAAAAGCGGGCAAGGCACAACAAAGCTACAATACATCTCGAAGAAAGTATGGTGCCCACCTTCAGAAAACGTATAAAATGCAAAATTTTGTGTGACGTGCATCCACTGATTCCCTTTACCCCCCTCTCTCTTCCGTAAACTGATTTTTTGGGTGCACGCCACTCCCGTTAACAAAACAATTTTTTATAAAATGGGCTACTGGCTTTTTTTCTCGACTTAAAACTTTTTTTAGAAAAAGGAAGGTGCGACTTGTTTAGTCGCGTGAATACATTGCTCTGAGTTCTTTTTCTAAGTCCCTGAATGGTTCACCGCTAACGTCCACGATGACCTGCTTGATTGTACCGCCAGTGAATCTGAATGGCGTTTCATAATCGCTTGATACTGGTTGACCACTGTCTAATCCAACGTTTAATCCTTCGCCTACAAGACAAAAGTTTCCAAGCTGCACCTGTATTGTTTGTTCGGCAGTTTTTTCGTTGTTAATGTAGAGAGCCGCTAAACCCGTTATTATGGGGCCTTCGCGTTTTTCCAGTCGGAATCTTACCCCTAAAATGCATTTACCTTTAGACACATTAATGTTTGATACCAGTTTTTGTTCTTTTTCGCCAAGCCAATTGTATACGTAAACCAGTTTGCCATCTTTAATGTAAAGTGAGTGCCCGCCGAAGCGTCCACCCTGTGAGAACAGCACGCCTTCTGTTTGGTCTGATTCTATGTCCACTTCTGCTGCAATGTTGTAGGAGCGTCCGCGAATATTTACCGACACTGACTCGGGCACTTCAGCGCATCCCGGGTAGTAAACGTAACGTTGACGAGGCTTTGACGGCTGCGGTCGGGACAATGTTAAGATTTCAACAGGCCCCAAATCAACCAGTGGCAATCCGTTATATTTTCCAGCTTCAAGAAACCACAGATTTTTAAGTTCTTCAAGTTTATCAGGATACTTTTCGGCTAAATCAACGGTTTGGTTTGGGTCTTCTTCAAGATTGTAAAGTTCCCAACGGTCTTTATCAAAATGGCCCCAATCCATCAGTGACGCGTGAATCGCCGATGCGAACCAGCCTTTGCTCCAGATTCCGCGTGTTCCCAGCATAACGTAAAACTGGGTTTCTTTAGCTGTGGGTGCTGTTGGATCGTTGAAAGTGTATTTGAAGCTTAAGCCTTCAATTGGTCTTTGAGTAACACCTTTCACTGCAGCGGGAGGTTCAATGTTTAAGCATTCATAAATTGTCGGGACAATATCGATTGCGTGTATGTATTGACGGCGGATTTCACCGTGTGCCTTTATCCCTCTTGGCCACGAAATCATAAACAGGTCTGCAGTACCGCCTTCGTAATTGGCAAAGCGTTTCCAAAGTTTGAAAGGCGTATCGAAAGCCATTGCCCAGCCGGTGCAGTAGTGATTGTAGGTTTTTTCGGTTCCTAAAACGTCTATGTATTTCTTGTTTTCCTCTATACTGTCAGGTACGCCGTTGAAGACTTTGTTTTCGTTAACTGACCCGTCAGGTCCTCCTTCCCCGCTGGCACCGTTGTCTGAGATAACTACAATCAAAGTGTTATCCAGTTGGCCGGACGCTTCAATGTAGTCAAGAAGTCTGCCGATTTGGGCGTCATTGTAGCTTACGTAGCCTGCGTAGACTTCAGCCATTCGTTTAAAGAGGCTTTTTTCGTCCTCAGAAAGGCTGTCCCATGGTCTAACAATGTCTATTGGGGCCCAAGGCTTGCCGTCCACGCTTTTAACGTCAGCATACGGGTTAAGAGGCGGCAATTGAAGATTCTGCGGCATCAACCCCATACGTTTTTGGTTCTCTAATATGATTTCGCGGCATTTCTCATAGCCCACGTCAAATTTACCTTTGTACTTGTCAGCCCATTCTTTGGGGACATGATGCGGCGCATGCGCACAACCCGGTGCATAATATAGAAGCCACGGCTTGTCGGGCGCTACAACTTTGGAGTCACGAATGAACTCGATGGCTTTATCAGCTAAGTCTTTGCAGAGGTGGTAACCTTCTTTTGGCGTGTAAGGTGGTTCTACATGGTGGTTATCATAGATTAAGTCGGGATAGTACTGGTCTGATTCTCCGCCTAAAAAGCCATAGAACCGTTCAAACCCTCGACCTAAAGGCCACAATCGTCGGGTGCTTGCCAAACTTTCTTCTTCAGCAGGAGCTAAATGCCATTTGCCCACAGCATAAGTGTTCCAGCCTTTTTCGACTAGTACCTCTGAAATCAAAGCGTTTTCGGGTGGAATACGTGAACTGGCTCCGGGAAAACCTAGTGAAGTTTCAACTATGCCTGCCATGCCGTTGCTGGTTGCGTTTCTTCCTGTTAACAGGCAAGCTCTGGTTGGTGAACAAAGTGCAGTTGTATGGAATTGAGTGTAGATTAAGCCTTTGTCGGCGATTCTTTTCATGTTTGGGGTTTCAATTAAGCCGCCGTAGATGTCAAATGCGCCAAAGCCAACGTCGTCCCATACAATGTAGAGCACGTTTGGAGCGTTATCAGGTGCTTTTGGGGCTTCATATGGTGTCCAATCAGCTACTGAGTCTCTTACGTCAAGGCTAACTTTTCCGTTAAATTGTTTACTCATCATTAGCACCTTCAAAAAAGTACATGCTGTAAGGGTAGGTTGAAAATATAAAACTGCGTTGGTGCACAGAGCAACAACAACAAGATTTGACGCTGCCGCTTTGTTGGAGGCATTTTTGTTGCTATTAGGTGTCAGTCACAAAGGCTTAAGAATCAACTAAACCACCATAATTTCAGTAATACAGCCTTAAACTACTGTTACGGTAGTTTGCCAGTTTTTCTAATAAAATCAACTTTTTGGGAGAAAAATGGTTAACCATCGTTTTGAAAGCAAAAAACCTCGATTCACCAGTTTTTTAAGTGCTGTGGGTATTTTTTTGGTTTTAGTTACCGTTCTGTTTTGCCCTAATTCAGCAGTTGGAAAAGAAACGTCAGACCAAATTGTTCAGAATTCCCCTGATGTTTTGTTGTTGCAGTTTCAAGATGCTTCTTTGTATGAGCCTAACACGGTGTACATGGGTGTTTGGTTAATCAACATCTACAATTACCAATACATTTCTGGGGATTACACGTTCGATTTTTACTTGTTCTTTTTATGGGTTGACTCAAATCCTAACATGACTCAGATTGATTGGCAAATGGTAAACGGGTACCTAGTTAACCCCACAACTATTGCAGTAGTTAATAGAAACTTGACGGGCGCGGTTAATTATGACATTTACAGGGTTACTGCCCGTTTAGGCACTCCACCCGACGCTAATAATTATCCTTTTGACCCAATTTATATGGGGATAAATTTTGATTTCATAACTCACGGGTACTATCAAAATGTAGTTTGGCTTGAAAATCAAACAGGCATTGACCCCGCATTCAAAAATCCAGGCTGGGTAACAACTAACATTGATTTAACCTCAACAACCCGCCAATACCCATTAAACGTTGAATTGCCCCGGGCATCCATAACTATAACACAGGTAAGGCAAAGACCAATAATCAGCATTCAACCTTTTATTCCACCGTTAATTTTTGCAATAGTTTCTGCTTTTTCTTTTCTTTTCGGGCTAAAAGATTCAGGCGCAGTGGCTTTGCGGATAGGCTTGAACACTTCAATGCTTGTAACAACTTTGCTTTTTAATTTCGCTGCGGCTAATTCGATTCCCCCATCGTCAACTATCACGATTTACGGTATTTTCATGTTAACGGTGCTCATTTTTATGGTAATTAACCTGCTTGTAACTATATTTGGAATCGTGGCTTGGATTCGTTACAAAAATGAAAAGCAAACTTTACGAATCAACCGTTGGGGACTTGTTCTAACCGTTGGCTTGCCAATACTGCTGTTCTTTTTAATGTATTTCTTAAGAGGCTAAAGGTGAACATTTTGGCAGAAAAAAGTAGTAAAAAATCGTTTCTTAGTTCAATAGTTCTCCCACTAGCGTTAGCCCAATTCATCTGCAGCTACGCCGCTTCAAACATGAACGTAGCCATCAGCGACATAGCCCGCGACCTAAACACAGACGTACAAGGCGTCCAATTAGCAATCACCTTCTTCACCCTAACAATGGCTGCGCTCATGATTCCCGGAAGCAAACTAACAGACATTTCTGGACGCAAAAAAATCTTCAGAATCGGCTTAATCATTTACGCTTTAGGCGGCTTGACGGCGGCACTTGCACCCTTTTTAGGTGTATTGATTTTGGGGTATTCTTTGTTGGAAGGTTTAGGTTCTGCCCTGCTTATTCCGCCGGTTTACATTCTTGTTACGGTTTCTTACACGGGGATTGCACGGGCTAGAAACTTTGGAATTATCAGTGCCGCAGCTGGAATTGGTTCCGCGGCTGGACCATTAATCGGGGGTATTATTACTACTGGGATTAGTTGGCGTGCCTCTTTCATGGTTCAAGTTTTTGTTGTGTTAGCCATTTTGCTTCTAACAATGAAAATCGTCGAACCAAAAAGAGACGAGTCGAAACACCATTTTGACGTTGTCAGCTCAATACTTTCAGCAACGGGCTTAGTCATCATCATAGTGGGGCTTCAAACAACAGCAACGTACGGGTGGTTCATTGCTGCACAAAACTTTGCAATTAACAACATCGTTATTCTCCCACAAGGTGGTATATCGCCGTTTCTGGTTTTCCTTGCAATAGGCATCTTCTTTAACATCCTGTTTTACCTTTCAATCCGCCACCGCGAACGAAACGGCAAAGAACCATTACTTCAAACCCACATTTTACACAACAAAACATCAAACTTAGGCTTGGTAACCCAGATTGTTCAATGGCTAATTCTGCAAGGCGCCTTTTTCGTGATTTCCGTTTTTCTGCAAACGGTGCGTGGTTTCACTGCTATAGAAACAGGCTTGATTTTAACTTCTGCAACTATCGGGGTCTTGTTTACTTCAGGCATTGCCGGACGTTTAGCTAAGAAGCGGTCTCAAAGATTAAACATTCGAGGCGGTTTCATTTTAACAATCGGTGGAATCGTGTTGCTTCTTGTACTTTCTGGCGCAACATCAAACATTTTCTTTTTCTTGCCAGGCTTGTTTCTTATCGGTGCCGGTGTAGGAATAATGCTGACTTCTTCAGTTAATGTGGTACAATCTGCTTTTCCTGAAAAAGACCAAGGCGAAATTTCCGGTTTATCCCGAAGCGTCTCTAATTTGGGTTCCTCACTTGGAGTTTCGATTGTCGGTTCAGTATTGGTGTCTTCAGCACTGCAGGGAAGTGAACCATATGCTTTAGCACTAATCGTGATGGTTGCAATAGCCGTTTTTGGTTTAATTGCCGCTATTCTCATACCGAACACGCCGCCACAAAACATTGAAAATATGGTTTCCAGCAAAAAACCCGGTTCTAAAAGCAGCCGACAGAAAAACTGAGTGCTTCAAGAAAACTTGTATCCAGTATGCACCAACAAACCCATTTATGCGTCAAAACAAGACTTTTTTTGGAGGCTATGCAGATTTGCAGTTGCCCTCTATCGTTTTTTCGGAAAAAGACCTTTCAAATTTTGATGACTCGATTCATAAGGAATGGTTAATCACTAACGGGTTAGGCAGCTACGCTTCTTCCACAGTTTTAGGGATAAACACTCGCAAATACCACGCTTTGCTTGTTGCAGCTTTGCGTCCACCTGGTGAACGTACGGTGTGTTTATCAAAACTTGATGAAGACGTGGAGGTTAACGAAAGCAATTACAGGCTTGGCGCAAATGATTTTCGAAACGGCATCTATCCACAAGGTTACCTGTTTTTGAAAGAGTTTTCTGTCTCACCCTACCCTACATGGCGTTACCAATCAAGCAAGGTTGAACTGCAAAAAACAGTTTTCTTACCTTTTGAAAAAAACGCTGCAATAACAATTTATTCGGTCCAAAACCAAGCAGACTCTGATTGCAAGGTCAAAATTTACCCTCTAATTTCGTACAGGCATTATCATTACGTGATTAACAGGTTCAATAACCCTGTGGAGTTTAGTCAGCAAAACAGAGAAAAAGAAGTTGAGTTATCTTTCAACAATCCCAAAGCAACGATAATTGCCCAAGCGATCAACGGCAAATTCGCCGTAAACCCCCAATGGATAGACGACATTTATTTCCGTGAAGAAGAAAACCGTGGAGAATCCAGTTTAGATCAGGGTTACCAGCCGGGTATTTTTGAGTTTCAAGTTCCAAAACGCGGGAAAAAAGAATTCGCAATAATGACCGCTGTTAATGCTAATCCGACTGAGACAAAAGAGGTCCTTAACGGTTTTGGTTCAACAGTTAATGACCTCAAAGATTTACTGCATCAAGAAGCAAACCGACGATTAGACAGTCTATCTGAATTCTATGATAACTCCAAAATAACGGCAAGCGACGAATTAAGCTGGATTCTGCAGGCAGCCAACGATTTTATAGCCAAAGGCGTAAATGAACAGCAACGTTTCATTATTGCAGGTTTTCACTGGTTTGGTTCTTGGGGACGAGACACTTTTATTTCGCTACCGGGGCTTATGCTTGTCCAAGGCAGATTTACTGAAGCCCGAAACGTAATTTCTGATTACGCAAAATACTGCCGCGAAGGCGTCATCCCTAACCTGATTGATGACAAAACAGGCGAACCAATGTATAACACGGTTGATGGCACATTATGGTTTATTAATTCAATATTGCAGTACCTCAAATACACAGGCGACTACGAATTTGTCCAAGAAAATCTTTGGCAAACATTAACCGACATTATTGAACACCATAAAAAGGGTACAATGAATGGCATTCACATGGATACGGACGGATTGCTCGCTCATGGACCGCAATTAACTTGGATGGATACAGTAGTAAACGGTGAGCCATACACGCCTCGTGCGGGTAAAGCTGTTGAAGTTCAAGCTTTATGGTACAATGCCCTTCGTACAAGCCAACTTCTTGCGGAAAGATTCAGAGACAAGCAACTTGCTGACCAATACTACATAATGTCTGAAGCAGCAAAGAAAAGCTTCAACGATAAATTCTGGAACACACAAGAAAACTGCCTGTTTGATGTACTAGGTGATGGCGGACCAGACTATTCTGTGCGGCCCAATCAAGTGATTGCTTGCGCGTTAGATTTTAACATGATAGACAAGCCTAAAGCCAATCAGGTGGTGGATTTTGTTCAAAGAGACCTTTTCACGCCCGCGGGTTTAAGGACACTTCCGCCCAACGATTCACGCTATAAAGGAAACTATGCGGGCAACAGGGAAAACAGAGACAGGGCATATCACAGCGGTTCAATATGGCCATGGCAAACTGGAGCCTTCACCACTGCATACTTAAAAGCAAAGGGATATTCAGATGTGAACCGGAAGTACGCTTTGTATTCTTTCTTAATGCCCCTGTTTAGTAAACAAATCCGTAGTGGTGGACTGGGAACAGTAAGCGAACTTTACGATGCCGATTCACCATACATAGCGCGGGGTTGTATCGCTCAAGCGTGGAGTGTCGCGGAGCCGTTGAGAGCTTACGTTGAAGACGTCTCATTAGTCAGACCAAAGCATGAAAGAGAACTCTTGTCAGTGTCCCTTAGCATCACAGCATAAAAACGCTAAATTTTTTCTTAAGCTATTTTTTTAAAAAAATGGAATTGATTTAGGCTTTGTTTACCATTCGTTTAAACAAGTAGCCTTGTCCTTGCTGTATGGTGTCTTGTGTTGCTGTACCATAAAGCTTCAATAGAACAGAAACAAGCCCTGTCCATCCTGTTTGATGGCTTGCTCCAAGACCAGCCCCGTTGTCTCCGTGGAAATATTCGTAAAACAGGATGTTGTCTTTCCAGTTTGGGTCGGTTTGGAATTTTTCTGTTCCACCATAGACTGGTCGTTTGCCGTTTTCGTCGCGAAGGAATGTTTTGGTTAGTCTTTTAGCGATTTCTTGGCTTACTTCGAAAAGATTCATCATTTTTCCTGAACCAGTCGGGCACTCAATTTTGAAGTTGTCACCAAAATATGCATGATAATTTAGCAGTGCTCTAAGTATTAGGATGTTAATGGGGAACCATACAGGTCCACGCCAGTTTGAGTTACCACCGAAAGCGCCAGTTGTAGATTCAGCGGGAGCATATTCTATTCCTAATGTTTGCCCTGCAAGAGTGACAGAGTAAGGATGCTTAGCGTATGTTTTAGACAATGAACGGATTCCATAGGGGCCTAAGAATTCGTTTTCGTCCAGCATTCTTGTGAGGATGCGACGAAGTTTTTCTTCAGTTAATAGGCTGAGGAGAACGGTTCCGTTTTCGCCTTGTTTTCCGGGGCGATGAATTTTTGTTACAAGTTCAGGGTGGTTTTTGACAAACCAGGTTACGCGTTCAAGAAAATGCGGCATTCTTTCTATAATTTCAGGTGAAAAAATGCTGTTTGCACATAAAGCGATTAGCCCAACCATTGAGCGAATTTTAAGTCTAAGTGCTCTTCCATCAACATGCCGTAAAATATCGTAGTAGAATCCATCTTCTTCATCCCATAACCCAAGTTTAGTGGCGCCCCCGTTGTTCATGGCGTGCGCTATCCATAGGAAGTGTTCAAAGAATTTTATGGCTTGTTCTTCATATGCAGGGTTTTCTTTAGCGAGCGTCGAGGCTAAGGTTAACATGTTCTGGCAGAACATTGCCATCCAAGCTGTGCCGTCAGCTTGATCTAAGCTTACGCCTGGAGGGAATTTTGCGCTGCGGTCAAAAACGCCGATGTTATCAAGCCCTAAGAAGCCTCCTTGGAAAACGTTTTTTCCTGAATCATCTTTGCGGTTTACCCACCATGTGAAGTTCATTAGCAATTTTTGGAAGGCGTTTTCAAGAAACTCAAGATCGCCTTTGCCGTATAGAGCTTCTTCGAGGTTGTAGTTGAAGATTATTGCCCACGCGTGAACTGGCGGGTTGACATCGTTAAAGTTCCATTCGTAAGCGGGGAATTGACCATTAGGATGGAGGTATCGTTCGTTAAGCATCAGGTTTAATTGTTGTTTGGCAAATTCTGGGTCAACCATTGAGATGGCTACAGTGTGGAAGGCTAAGTCCCAAGCGGCGTACCATGGGTATTCCCATTTGTCAGGCATGGAAATGACGTCGCTGTTTACCATGTGAAACCAGTTAATGTTTCTAATTGGTTTTTGGGTTTCAGTGTAAAAATCCACTTGATGTTCATTTAACCATTTAGCAATGTCATAATCATAGTATTGTTTGCTCCAAAGCATACCTGAAAGAGCCTGACGCAGCACGTTTCTCTCGTCTTCATTAAGCATTTTTGGGCTGATTGAATCGTAGAATTCGTCGGTTTCTTTTAGGCGGCTTTCAAAAAGTTCATCAAAACTTTTTCCAAACATGTTTTCAGGGTCAACATCTGCCGGTTCAACGTTGGTAAGCCTCAGCTTTACCGTAACTGATTGCTTTGCGGGAACAAAGAACATGTAGTTTGCAGAAGTTTTTGTTCCAACTTGCGCCGGATTTACCGCGTTTTCTTCCCCATTTACAACGTAGTTGTTTATTCCATCCTTAACGTAAGGCGTCAAATTGTTTGTTCCGAATAGGCGGCGGTTATTGTTTTCGTTTTCCGTAAAAAGCAAAGTGACAGGCCCTTCACAGTAAAGATACCGTTTTCCTAAAAACTGGTGTTCACTTTCAACTGCAATTACATTTCCAGCCATTTTTATTTCTTTAATTATGGGACGTTCAATGGGGATTTTGCTGCCATACCAGATGTTACGGAACCACAATGTAGGCAGTACAGTTAGGGGTGCGTCCTTGCTTGACCTGTTGAAAGCTGTTATTTTGATTAGCAGGTCTTCAGGAGTTTTCTTAGTGTATTCAATGTAAATGTCAAAGTATTGGTCTTCGTTAAAGATTCCAGTGTCCATTAATTCGTATTCGAATTCGTAGCGGCTTCTTGAACGGTTAGTGTTTACCAAGTCAAGGTAGGGGTAAGCGTTTTGTGGGTACTTGTAAAGATACTTCATGTAAGAATGAGTTGGCGTGTTGTCAAGGTAGAAATAGTACTCTTTTACGTCCTCACCGTGGTTTCCTTCGCTGTTGGTTAAACCGAAAAGGCGTTCTTTCAGGATTGGGTCTTTGCCGTTCCAAAGGGCAACTGAAAAACACAGGTACTGTTTGTCATCGCAGACGCCTGCAATGCCGTCTTCGCCCCAATGATACGCTCTTGAACGGGACTGGTCATGGGTAAAATAATCCCATGCTGCTCCATCGTTGCTGTAGTCTTCTCTTACGGTGCCCCATTGCCGTTCGCTCAGGTAGGGACCCCATTTGCGCCAAGGCACATGGTGTAGGCGTGACTCAATAAGCCTTCCTTTTTCTGAAACCAAGTTACTCAACTCAAAAACAAGTTATCTGATACTCTATGCAGAAAAGGGGATAAATGAATATGTGACTACAACCTGTAAACCACATATAATGCCTGTTTAGAGCTAAATTCGGGTTTAAGCAACTATTTAGTCAGGGTTTACCTAAAATAGCGCCACTTTATTTACCGTAAAAATTCCATAAAGAATTCAGGGTTGGAAAGAAATTCTTCTTTAAACCAGTCGAAAACAGTTTCTCTGGACGCTTCAGACGCTTCTTTAAAACAATTAATCATGCAATACTTGTTATCGCACAAAGAGTTATCAGTTGCCTGAAAATTTATCTCTTGATTTTCTCGTAGATTAACTATTTTTCCTTTTTTGTAGCAGGGAAAAACGTTCAGGTTACAATCAACAGTCAAAATTACTCTGCCCGCCTTGCACGGATACTTCATAGGCAAACCTTCATGCGCCCTAAGAACATCACGCAAATAACCCGTTGTGTTTGCAACCTCAGACCCGGCAAGTTTCATTTCTAACACTTTTGCCACGTTATTGCGAAGATTATCGTGAAAATCTTTTGCAGACATGCGCAGGTTTCCGCCAACAGTGAATGTCCCCTCGTTTGACGAAATAAAAGGGTAAGAAAGGGCAAAAGGAACGCCTAAGTCGTCGTTAACGTAATGAACCATTTTTGACACGTCGTTTGGAGTCCATAGTGGATTCAAAAAAGTAACGCCATACAATCGTAAGCCACAACCCTTTGCGAGCTGGATTGTTTCTGTAGCCTTTTTAGATATGCCTGGCACATGTTTAGCTTCATCCCACAGTTGTTGGTCGTAATGGTCAACTGAAACAGACAAAGCATCCAAACTTTTGCTCAATTTTACAACTGTTTCTTTAGGAATTGTTCCATTCGTTGTTATGGACGTAATCAAACCCTTTGCTTTAGCATGCTCTGTAGCTTCAACCAAGTAAGGGTACAACCCTGTTTCTCCACCCGTAAAGTAAGCTATCGAAAAATGGTTTTTCGCTAAAACATCAATAACAAACAAAACATCCTCCAAAGACATGTCCAGAGGCGGCGAAGCCCAAATGTTGCAGCGGTCAACACATTTAGCGTTACAACGAGTGGTAACATGAATAACTGCAAACTTGACTTCCCTATTGTTTCGCATAAAACGTGAACCTAAAGTTACAAGCAATCTCAGATTCATCTAAAAAACGCCTCAACTAAAGGTTAACGGAGCAAGGCGAATTGAAAGACTTAAAAGTTTTGCATTATAAACAAAAAAAGGCTTCAGCTACTAATTTACAAAAGAAAAAGCTAAAATAAAAGCTTTATACAACAAAAAAGTGCCATTTTTAATTTAAATTGTTACTTTGATTCCTCGTCTTATGTGTTTAGGTGAGCATTCTTTAATGTCAGCGCCTTCTGCAAGTTCAAGTAAGGTTTTGTTGATTGTTACCACGTCACCTACTGAAGAAATAATTTCGATAGGCATGCAAACCGTGTAGCTTCCAATGGTTTTCTTATAGCCAAGCGAAACCGCCGCTTTAGAAGAAAGCTTCATTTGAAGATGGGTAACTTGCCATTTGCTAATGTCAAAATCTACATCCTTAACTTCGCCTATCTCGTCACCTTTTAAACTGACAACTTTTTTGCCAGAAAGTTCGTTTGCACTAACCAATTTTTCACCTACTAAAAACCTGATGACTTAACTATACTCGCTGGCGGTTATATCTGTTTGTTTGCATTTTTGCTCCATAATCAAGACAACCATACATCAA
>JAWRIR010000118.1:0-18451 GCA_040268405.1 Thermoproteota archaeon
TGATACTCTATGAAATTTCTGCTGCATTTCTATTTTGGACCGCTTGGACAGTGATTCTGGTGGTTTTCGCGTATCTTTCCTGGCGCAGACTTGATAAACCGTTAGTTAGACTTTGGGGTTAAGATGTTTTTTCCCCGACAAATATTCAATATCAATTTTTCCCATTGTCGTGTTGGCTAGTTTCTCAGGCTTAATCTTGGAGAGTTTCTCTTCAGGATTAAGCGAAACCTGCCGCACAAGCATTTCCATCCCGCGCTTTTTCTCAGCCAAATCCTCAATCAAACTCATCACGCCTGAAAACTGCACAGACGTGTAAGCATAATCACATTCACCAGTAACCCCGTAATCCAGCACCGCCTGACCCCAAACACGATTATTAGCTTGCAAGTAAACCAGTTTTTTGCCTTCCGGAGCACAGTGGAAGTATAGACAGTTTTTTTCTTCATCATACCCATGACTAAGGGAAACAAGGTAAGGCTCATTGTTCATGCACAAGGCAACGGTGATGTACTTGGCGGCTTTTAGGACACTGCGCATTTCTGCTTGGACAGTGATTTCCCGTTCTTTGCGGCGAACATGAAAAGACATACCGATTTCTAACCAAGGAACCCAATATTAACTTTTAGAAGCCAATTGCTCGACCAAATCACTATATTGCTCCTTTGCTGCGCGAACCCAATATGTACTAAAAGCTGTACTGGTAATCGCTATCGTGGTTCCTATATACCACACTATACCGAAATTAGGCTCTGCAAAAAGAGCGGTTAACCCTATAGAAAGCATACTGAGAATACTTAAAACCAACACAATAATTGGACTTCTATCAACAGTTTTTTTGACTACTTCAATTTGTTTTTGAAGAGGTGTTTTTGTTTCTTCAGGCAATGTAAGCCACCACTTAGCTATTGCTTTATTTAGCATAAAAATTTGCCTTATTTATCAACATGTTAATGCAAACGATAAAACTTTAGCCATGTTTATGTTCAAATTTTAGCGAATACCTCGATTAAAGTTAGAAAAAATACGGTTATTCGAGGCTATGATTTTGAAGAGCCTCAACCCATCACAGGTTTATGTTGAAACCTATAGAGGGCAGGGTAAAACCAGCCTAAAACGCAAAACACTAAGAGGGGTAGGTGCCAATGAAGCAAAAACAACCCAAAAGTATGTTAAAAACAACAGATAATAATAGTTGGTTGCGTTTCTACACATCAAACCAGCCAAATAATCAAACCAAACCCAAAAAACCGGCGCAACCGCATAATTACAGTTAATCTAAACCTTAACATCGCGTTTGTGTGACGATAGGTTTTTAAAGTGCGTTATTGACTCTAAGGATTGCAATAAAGCGGGATTGACGTTCAAAAATGGTAAGAAAAGCACGAATACGCCTCACAAGCACCGACTACGGTAAACTTGAAGAAGTATGTGAGGAACTCAGAAGCATAGCTACAAAAACAGGCGTAAAAATCAACGGTCCAGTACCACTACCAACCAAACGCCTACGTGTTCCAGTTCTTAAAACTCCATGCGGCGAAGGCACAGCAACATGGGACAGATGGGAAATGCGCATTCACAAACGCTTAATCGACATTGACTCTGAAGAGCGTGTCATGAGACGCATCATGCGCATACGCGTACCAGAAGAAGTACACGTAACCATAGAACTAATCTAAACCAATTCATTATTTTTTAAAAATAAAAAATATTTTTAGCTGGACTCGTCCAAACTTTTCTTGTACAACGCCTTATCAATTACGCGCACATCCAGATTATGCTTATTAGCCGACTTACGAAGCGACAACAGCAAAGTACGGTAATTCATGGCAGTCAACAAGTTGCCCGGCGGGTTGCCCAGAAAAGGTTTCCAGATACGGACATCAAATATCCCGTAAAGTTTCGGGTCAAAAAAGGTTAAAATGACGCTGGCGAGCACTGGGCTGACGCCTTCAAGTGTGGTTAAGCAGTTCATGCGGTACAGGTCTTCGCCTGCGGGCAGGTTGAAAGCTTGGCCTGAAATTCGTTCTACATTTTCGTCGCTGTTGCGTTCTACCAGTTCTAAGGCGCGGGTTTTCTTGTCAGGTTCATCGCGGAATTTCCATTCAACAACCGCTGCCAAATCAGCTTTAGTCATGACTTTCTTTTTGCGGAACTTTGAGCCTAACTCTCGTTCACGTTGCGCCAGAAAACCGTATGTTTTGTCGTATTTGCGGCTCCAAAGTAAGTAATCAGCCTTATCCAAACTTTACCACAACAGACAAGAAGAGACTGGTTGCATTTTTGTGTTTTCTAAAAATATAGTGAAAAACAAGGGGTAGGAGGTTAGTTTTGGTCTACTAGGTGTGCTGTTCCGTCTGGGCAGTAAACCTTTTCGTTTTTGTTTACGCGGCGGTATCGTTCGCTGCACATGTGCAGTTGGGCGCATCCGTCGCAGTCTCTACTTAGCAATCTTGTTTTTCGCCTCCATCAGGACTTTGTTCATAAGTGGAATCTGAATATAAAATTATGTAACATGCACATATACACCTAAAAAACAAGGCTTTCAAAAAATGGTCGAAGAGCGGAGGATGGCGGTGTTTGCCTGGCAATCCAAAAGATTATCAAGTTATATACACGGCATATTACCCGTTGACACTGCTCGCTGGGTACTCGAGGTGTGCGGAACATGAGGCGCTTGTTTTGGTGACTAACAAGGCAAAAGGCTTGGATTGCCAAACGTATCCTGCCATGGAACTCACATCACTTTTTAGGTGTGCTCTGAAAACATGTTAATTGTCCAAACATATTTAAAAACTGTTGAGAACTGTTCATAAAAATTAAGAAACACAAAACAAACAAAACAGTCGCCAACAAAAAAGTGTACAAACAAAAAAAGGAAAAAAAATTTAGCCCAAACATCGTTTAGACTTTTTCTTGCTTAGCCTTAAGCTCAGCATTCTCCTTCTGCAAATTTGAAATCTGCCCAATTAACGTCTGGATAAACACGTTGATTTCTTTGCGCAGATCCATATTAGCCAAATCAGCAGCTGTGAAACGTGCTTGAACAACCATAAGTTGTTGGGAAACTTCATCTGTCAACGCCATAGTCTGTTTTTGCTGCGCCATCTTTAGTTTACCCCCTGTTTAGTCAAGTTGTTGATTTGTGAGCGCATAGCTGCAATATCTTGTTCTAAGCGTTCCGTCCTTTCGAGATGCATTTTGGAAACACCAAACAAGAAACCAAGACTCTTGTTTATACTCCAAGCTTTCTTTCCATCTTCATTTCTTTCTGTGAGGAATTCAAGTGTGTCAAGATCGATAACATCAGTTTCAATGTCGGAATTTTTCAGTTTAGCTTGTTTGATTTTGTAGTTTTTGAGAAGAGTTAAGTCATCTAAAGCATCATAACTATAGTAGTTATCGGCATGAACATTAGTCAACCACAATGTATTGTTGATGGCTACATTTCCGTTAGATTGGAATACCATACAATCTGTTTTTGTGGAACTATTGTATAAGTGGATATAGCCATATCCAGGTACTGAAGGATTCTCTGTGGGTTTAAACCAACCAAACGTTAAGCAATTGCCTGAGTCAACGGCGTTTCCAATGAACATTTCAGAATCAGGTATGTTTGGGTCAGTATCAATAACGCTTAAACGTTTAAACCAACCATTCGCCCAAATTGTGCTTGAATCACCAATAGCAAATGTGTTGTTTACACCAGGTTTGACATTACCACATTTCAGATGCCCAAACGTATCGTCAAATTTAAGTATGTTTACCGTATCATGATATTCAGCAAAATCGGATAAAGCACCAATGTCCTCCCAATGAGGATATTGTGAAGTCGCATGATATTCCAGTAGATGGTTTTGATTACATGTCCAATTATTTTCTTCATTAACATAATAAGTAAATGTGTTGCCAGTGTAACAAAAAAGTTGACCGTCTTGTTGTTGTCCAGTAGGTAATGTTGTGCCCTCGCTAATACCTTGCAATCTGGGATAACTAGAATGGGTTAACCATATTCTTGGTTGATCAGTACGTCGCTTAATACCGCTTCCAAGCGCTATAACGCCTTGGTTTGATGCAACAAAGCCACCGGCTGTGAAGTCGCGTTGAACTAGAAATGCAGCATCCGTAGTGAGCAATGATGTAAAATCAAGATATGGTGTTATACCTTCACCCCGATTATCGCATACCATTAACGTTAGAGCAGCTTGACACAACTCATTTGTATAGGGGTTTTTATGGCTTAAGTCTGTGTCTTGTAAAATTATGGAATTGTTACTGACAGGTATTCCTTGGGGATCCCATATGCCTGCAGAATAGTGCCAAGTGTAATTATTAATAGCGTAAGGCGTGTGACTTGTAATCTGGGCAGGTAGTTGAAGACCACCGTTTAAAGTCATATTAATTTGGCCGTATGCGGTTTTGAATTTTAATCCGTAATAACCGGCTAATTGTGTGTAATAGCCATTGTCGTTAGCTACATTTGAATACCCGATGCCATACCATGGTGCATTGTTTATTTTGTCACCTAAGGAACTGGCTACGGCAATGCCATTTGTGACTGTTAGTCCTGTGAATGTTGCTGATGAACCAGTAAGTTGGTTGTTTATTGTGGCGTTGCCGTCTACTGTCAAGTTTCCAGTAACTTCCAAGTCTTCTCCTACAGACCCTGTTTCTTCGGACCCCCAAACGCCATCCCCGGGTTCAGTGCTAACATAGTTTGCTATTGCGTAAATGAAACTGTAGACAGTGAGTTGGTCGCCTGAAACAGATACCAGTCTAATGTGAGACAAGTCTCCGCCATATGAATACTCGGTGACTGTTTGAGACGTAGCAGTTAAAGCATAACCTTGCGCTATTGTTCCTTCCGGAATATCATCAGAATTAGTTGACCACGAGGAATGAAAAGACAAGTAACCATCATTCCCAGCTTTAGAGTATTTAAGGACAACAATGTGTTTCTTACTAAGCGTTGTATTTGGAACATAAGCCATTGATGTTTGCCAACCAGCAGTAGCGGCGGAAGTTCGATTCCTTACATCAATACCGCAAAGACCGTAGTTTCCGCCGTTTTCATATCCTTCAAAGTACAAGTTGTTTGAGGAAACAGAATATTTTTTTCCACCCCAACTTCTAAAATATATGCAAGGATTAACGCTGACAGAACCTACAGTTTGGGGTGTAATGAAGTAATCTCCAGGATCATTGGGATTACTATAGGTTGTTAGTGAGACAGTTCCTAGAGCAGCATTGAAATCATCTGCTAAATCCCTCCAAGCCAAAAATGTGCTTGTAGTGCTTTCGGATGGTTCAGTAGAATTATTGTCATAATAAACATAAATCGTTTGATCTGTAGTGCTTAGATCATCAGTTATTTTTACCCAAAAAACTGCGGTGCCGTTGCTGTATGTTTCTAGCCAGTAAGGTAGTTTTGTTGTTCCGTCGCTTTTGGTGAATCTAATGTCGTTGAAATCGCTTCTGCAGAGACCATTACAGTAAATTTCGTTTGTATTGTTAAGAGTGGTACCGTTGCCTTCGTGAACGATAATTTTTATTTGGTACCCTGTTCCAGCGTTGGTGGCATGAGTGATGACATGGGATCTTCTGTAACTTCTATCGGCTAACCAGGACATTATGCTTTCACCTCGCAGAATTTGACGAGTTTTTTAACATTTTCAGACGCTTCTGCCTTTGAGAAGCTAATCGATATTTCGGAATTTGAATACATAATTATCGAAAAAACAAAACAACATTGAATAATTTATACTATTTTTACGTATTAAATATATTAATTACAAATAATTATGCAATAATTGCAAAAATTTATGAATTAAAATTTACGTTAGAATATGAAGACATTAGACTAACGGAATGAGAAAAACAACCAGAATAGTCCTTGCTATGAACAGACGTCCCTGACCATTGTAAAACCACAGCATGAAAGTCGGTAGCCTAACATATACTCTAAAAAGCATATAACGCTTGATTTAAAAAACGTTGGACTATTGACTCTTTTGTTTTACTGGTTTTCTTTTCTTGCGGTGGTTGCCGTTTTTGTGGGGTTTGTGTTGCGTCCAGCATTTTTTGCAGTACACAGGTTTGTCGGTTTTAGGTTGAAAAGGTACTTCGCACTCGTTGCCGCAGTCAGCGCAAACTGCTTTGAAAGTTTGGACTGGTTCTGTTTTGATTTGGTTAACGTGGTACTTTTTGAATAACTGATAATTTTTTAGTTTTGGCCACCCAGTTTTTGCGTAACGTAGCATTTCCGGGTTGTCTTTTAGCCAACGCATCATGTGATAGAAGCTTTTGCCCCGTTTCTCTTCACGTTCCGCCAATGGTTCATAGCCGAGGTTACGGATTTCGTCCAGATACGCTATTTCGATTAAGCGTTGAGCTTCGCCTTCAACTCGGATACGTTTTACGCGGTCTTCCCCGTAAACTTTACGCAGTTCTTCAGCGGCTACGTCGAAAATGCAGCCTTGGCAAATGTGGATTTCTTCATTTTCGGCAAGATTGAAGCCGGCTACAAGTCGGGAAACGACGCGTGAGGATTCTTGCAGGTATTCTTTTTCTTTAAAGTTTTCTTGGTAGAAGCGTACGTCGATGAGGTCGTATTTGAAATCGCCTGTTTCTTGCCGGTATGCGCCGACTACAACGCCAAAAAGCAGGTCTCCGCTGCCGGCGTCGTCAACAATGACTGTCAATTAAATAAGTCCCTCGTCTCTTTCTTTTGAAGCATAGTGTGATTCAATTATAAAAATAGCTCCCTTAAAACGGGTTGAAAAACAGGAAAAAAGCCTAAAAAACAGCACATTTTTCGCCTCGGCTACTTTGATTTTTTGATGCGGCTTAAACGGTCAGTTCGGCTGCGCAGGGCGTAAACGTGGTCGGCAAGCAAGGGTTTTTCCTTGCCCAACTCCAGCGTGGTTTCCAACGTTTGGGTTTTGCCGTCAACATTGTATTCTACGCTTAAAACACGAAAGTCACTGTTAACGCCTTCATTAGGCAACATTACATGCAGTTTGTCTCCAGCCAGAATCGGAGTTAAACCATAATCAAGCACGGTACTTCGCAGGGTTAAGTTTTCGGCGGGGTCTTTGAGGTTTGAGAGCAGAGCTTTTGCGTGGGATTCACATTCAAGGTCACTGCAGTATTCCTCGTTAACTTCGACGAGTTCGCGTAAACCAAAACTGGCTTGGCTGGCTTGGTCTTCTTGTTGGCTGCTGTAGCGTTTTCCGCCGAAAAATAGGCTGTCAACCCAAAAGTTGCCTGGACCAGAATCCGTGAACCAGCATATAACGCGTATTCGGTTTACTTGTTGCCAGTTAAAGCCGTATTCTACTTGCCATAGGTCAACGTTTGCTTGTCCAACTGGGATTTGGTTTTGAAACCATTTATCGTTGCCAACGGTGAATTCTTTATGTGCTCCGTGGTCTGTTGTGTCATAAAGGGATAGGGTGACGTTGCCGTTGAAACTGGCGTCTCGGCATAAAGCAAAATTTAGTAAAGGGTACTGGTCAGTGTTTACTTCTTTGCCAGAATTAAGCGTTAGTAGACATCCAGCATAGATTAACTGGTCAGCCCACGTTTTTATGCTGCCGAAGCCGCGTGTTTTTGTGGTTGTATCTAAGGTTACGGTGCCTGAGGTTGCGGTCCATGTGCCGTCGGTTGGGTTTAGACTTTCTGTCCATTGGTCTTTGTCTGCGGGAACGCTTTTGTCTGATGTGCCGTAAATGGTTATGCGGTTGCGTACGCGGATAACGTCTTTGCTGTATTCGCTGGCTTCGATTGCTTCTGAAAGGGTGACTATGCTGGTTTTGGTGCCTTTTGGAAAAAACTCGAATTTGCCGTCGGGAGCGATGCGGAAGTCAAAGCCGATGACGCCTGAACGGTCGGCGCTGCTTGCTATTTCCTGCAGTATATCCATCACGGGCGTGTCAGAGTACTCCAGTTTAGTGTAAGTGGTGTCTGTGTCTTCGACAAGTTCCACGCTGTTGCGGATGTGACTTAATCCGATGTAGTAATCAAGCAGGTCTTTGATGATTTCTTCGCCTTTTTTGTTCTCGTAAGTTTTGGTGACTACTCTGCGAAAAAGGCGTTCGCCCCAGCATCTACCGCTGATACGCAGGTAATTTTCTGTGGGGGTTGATTCGTATTTGACGTTTTCTACGCGGCAAGTCATGACTTGTGGGCAGGTTGCGGTTCTGCCAATGCTAATGCTTCCATCTAAGCCGACAGTTATTGGGTATGTGCCGTTTGGGCTGTATTTTCCATTCCAGTTCTGGAGAAGGGCTTCGAAGCTGCCGACTTCTTTGGTGCAGCCTAAATGAACCTGAATCATGATAAAGTCTCCCTGCGGTGGGACTATACTGCCAAAAGCAACCGCTATTGAGGGCGAGGTTACGCTCAAAATTTATTCTACTCCTCGTCGGTACAGTTCGTCGTCGCCTGCTCGTCTTATGTTCCGCGAGGTTTGTGGTGTTTCTGCGGCTGTTTCGTTGAAGCTTTGCATGCTTGCCGTGGCGGTGTTCATGCTGTTTGCGAAACTGTACATTGCTGCGGCTGCAGCGATAATGGCTGCGATGCCTACACCTGTCAGGGCGAGGAATGTTGCGAAGCTTATGTTTAGGCTGTTTTGGACGGCTGTGGCTATTGCGGTTGCAGTTGAGTAAACTTTTTGGGCTACCACTAAGCCCACGCTTGTACGCATAAAAATGCCCATAACTGACACCACCATCATGGCTGAATTGAATACTTTCATTTGCTGGTCATCTAATACGCCGAATTGATTGGCCATATAGCCTACTGCTATGCCTGCGACTCCGATTCCTGCGATTGCTGAACCCAGGCTTTTTATGCGGGCGGATAATGCTTGGGCGTCTGTTTGGATTTTGCTAAATTCGTTGCTTGCTTGGTTGATGGCGCGGATGGTTATGGCTATTTCTTGGAAACTCATAGTCTTGCCTCCGTTTTTGCAGTAGCTATTGCTTCATTGATGACATGTTGAAGTTCGGGGAGACGATTTTGAACTGCTGGAACCAAGAATGGTTTTGCTCGCCGCAGGCTATTTCCTAATTCTATTAAGGCTGCATAGGGAGCTGTTGCGCCGATTTCTATTTGCCAATCTTGAGTTTTGGCGTAAATTGTGCTTTTCAGATAACCAGTTCTTACTGGAACAAGTCTTTCAGCATCTGTTTTGGCTGTTTGAGCCCAGCCTGCCAGTTTTGTTTGGACGTGGCGTTTCATTGCCTCGTCAAAGCGGGTTATGGCTTGTTTGAATTCTTCAGCACCTAAAATGTTGATGTTAACTGTGACGCTCATGTTTTTTTGCCTCTTTTTCGGTTTTTCTTCTTTCCTGTTCTGTTTGTTGGTCTATTTCGTTTAGGATAATGGTGAATTGGTGGATTGTTCTGGCGGGTTGTTTTGCAAGTTGTGTTGGGGTCCAGCCGAATTCTTTGCAGAGGCGAAATTCGGTGATGATGGGGTGGGGGTTTTGGCGTCGGATTGCTCTGATAAAAAAGTGGTTTCTTCCCTTGATAAGGCGCACAGGTTGTTGGCGATTTTTGAGAGCAGTTCGCCAAGGGCTATTGGTACACCGTTTTCTTCGCCTAATAGTTTGTCTAACGTAATCGGCATGCTGGGGGGTTGTTCTTTTAGGGCTGCCCAGATGGTTTCGGCCTGTATCGTTATGAAGTCGCTGTTTACTACTTGCCCTGTTATGGGGTGGTATTTTGTGTGTTTTTGGATTATGCGGCTTCGTTTTGCCCAAGTTAATTCTTGGAAAACGTATTTGCCAGCGTATTCGGCGCCGTATTCGGAGTTTATGTTAACTGTTTCTTTGCGCATTTAGTATCATCTCCATGATTGCGATTCGATTCGTTACTGCCGTGTTGATGTCGTCGAGAAGGATTGTTTGCATCCACTCTGGCAGGTCAAGGATGCGGTGACCTATTTTGTCCCAGGTGCTGAGCCATTTGAGGAAAAGTTCAGCTTGTTTGGGGTAATCTTTTTTGTCAGTCATTTTTGACTCCTCAGGTTATTGTGAATGTTTTTGCCACGAAGGCTGCTTTTAGGTTGACGAGGTCTTCGATTCGTGTTGGGATTTGGGTGTTTTCCCATTTGCAGTTGCTAAAAGTGGCTTTGTTGGTGGCGCCTAAGCCGAATTCTAAGGTGAAGTCTCTGTCGTTTATGATGTCGTCGAATTCTTCTTTTGTTTCAAACTCGAAAGTGACTTCTCCTGTGAGGTCTCGGTACCGGTAGGGCATGTATTTGAGGATGTTTCCGTTTGGATTTCTGATTACTGGCACCTGCCGCAGGTTGTTGGCGATGGTGAATTTCCAGTCGGTTACACGTTCAAGTGTTGAAGCGTCTTTTTTGACGTAGCTTTCATAGAAAGGGATTGCTCCAGCGTAGTCTGAATAATTTGCTCCAGAAATTTTGCTTGTGGAGGTAACTACGTCTTGACCGAGCAGTTCCATGTCTGCTTTTATTACGTCTTCGACGCTACATTGAACGGTTGCTGTTTGGATTTTGCAGCCAGTATAGAGCAACGAGATTATTTCGTCTGCCTCGGAAAAGACGTCTTTGTAGTAGAGTACTTGCAGGCTTAATGATTTGGCAAGTTCAGCTTTAGCGTACTGCAGAAAATTTATTGGCGAATCACTTGGCAAGGCGTAAGAGAGTTTTACGCTTGGGTTTTTTAGGCCTTTTTTTATTGCCTGCAAATCCATTGAGCCGACGCCTCGAAGTTTGATGTTGTTTGGGTTCAGTATGGGTTCTATGCTTTCTGCGGGTATGCCAAGCATTGCAGGGTTAAGGGGGGTTGCTCCGTAGGTTGTTTCGTCGACGTAGTAGATTTTGCTTTCATTTGAACTATATGTTTCAGGCATTCTTTTTTTACACTCCTGTATTTTCAAAAAACCATGATTTTACTGTGAATTCTGTTCGGAAAATGAAGGGTTTAACGTCTAAGAGGTCACTTTGGCGGTAACCAGAAACGTCGCAGTAAGTTACACCGTTAACGGTTACGGTGCATGAAGCGTAATCAGCAAACAGAACGGAAGGTATTGACCCGTTACTTGCGTAAGTGTTTCTGGCAAGCACCCAAACGTAACCATTGGCATCTACTCTGTCGGCTAAGTCGTCAGTTAAGGTAAGCGTTGCTGTGTGGTCCTGCTGGTTTCCACCTTGTGTTCGCTGATTCTGCCAAGCCGACGCGACATTGTTCCAGACTTTGACGGTGATGCTGTCGCCGCTTGGAGAAGTCCCATACCCTTCAAATGTTAAAACGATTTTTTGGGCGGTACGCCGTCGGCTTTCCAGTTTGAAGCCTAACAGTAAAACGGCGTATTCACCATTCTGGCTGCTGCTTATTTGGTAACGGGTATCATCGCTGTACCATAATTGCTGATATCCATAACTGGAAAGCTCAACCCATGAACTATCACCAGGTGCATGCTCAGCTGTGCCTTGGAAAGCCTTACAGGCCTGTCCATCAGCTCCGCACCCTACAAAATCGTAACGAGTCTGATTGGGTATGCTGCGGTTTTGACGGATTACACGGTTTACTTCTTCAACCAGTTTGTTGCGCATTGAACGGGCATTTTCTGAATGGGAAAAATCGGTTGCCCAAACGTTGACTCGTAGGGTTTGGGTGCGTTTGCGGGTTGTGCCGCTAAGCTCAAGTTTCTGGTCAACGCTTTCAGCTAAGGCAACGGTGACTTGTCCATCGTAGCCTTTTAGGGCGTCAACTTGCTGAAACTCGTCGCTCACATTTATGTTGGCTAAGGCGCCGTTGTCTTTGATCACTCGAAGACTATGCTTGAGGAGTCGTGCAAGGGTTGTTTGGGCGTCTTCTATTTCACTCATCAGTTTTGCAGCCTCCTAAGAGCAGCTTTGAGAAAAACGGTTTGATTTCTAAAACTGAAAGCTTGAACGCTTAAAACTTCGTAGTCTGCACCTTTTCTGCAGATTTTGTCCTGACGACGGATTGGGGTGAAAGTGTGCAGGGTCAAGTAATCGTTTACCAAATAGCCGGGTTCAATAAGGGTTTCTTCAACCTTGGCAGGCAAAACAATTACCCGGAAATCTACCGCTGAGCCGTATTGACAGGTTGCTCCAACCTGCACGATTGGTTGAAGCGTTAGGTTTTCGCCTTTAGCGTTCAGAATCTGCGTGAACCGAGTCATTGGAGACTCATAACTAATTAGCAGTTCACCTATCCAGCATACAGTTGCCATTGCATACGAGTTTTCAAGATAACCAAAATCAGCGTGTTTGGCGCCCCAATACATGAATTGGTCAGGACGGGCAACTATTGTTTTGACACTGAAGTCGTAGCTGATTTTGTCGTGGCTTTTCCGGATTTTGCCTAAAATTCCTGAGGTTACTCCATCATAATAATCGCAGGCTACGGATTTTGTGGTTACGTTTAGGTATCCTGCCCAGCAGATAGCTGGATTGTATGCGGGGTAAAGTGGTGAAGACCCGACATTGTTTAGGGCTTCGTAGGTTTTTTGGACTGTTGGGCTGTAGCCTTCGTTTTGGTAGAGTCCAAGTAAGGCGTAAGCTAAAGAGTCATCATAGACAGTGCCATCGCTTAAGCCGACGCGGTGCCAGTTACTGTCGCCAAGCGGTAAAGGGTCAAAAAACAAGTATAGCCCTTCGAAGCCTTGACGGTAAAACTGGACAGCATCAGCAATCATCGACTCATATAAGACTTGATTGGAAGAGTCAACCTCGCAGAGCATCTTTAACCCGATTAAGCCGTAAACGGTTTCAATATCCATCTGAGGCTGGCAAAAACCCGAAGTATCTACAGCCCGAGCAAACCCGCCATAATACTGATTATGCACGCCAATTGCGCTGGGTCGATGCTGCATGTTATACAAGAAAGCGGCAGCCAGTTTTGCACCGTCCAAGTATGCGGTGGTGCTTGTTAACTCGTAAGCCTTCAGCAGGGCGGGTAGGGTTCTTGCGGCATCAACGCTGTAGTAGCTGGTGCTGGTTTCTGTGCTTTTGAAGCCGCCGTACGCTTGATTTTCGCTGTCCATGTTTTGTTGGGTTAAAATCCAGTCGGCGAGTTGAATGATTTTTGCTTCTATTTCACCGCTGGAACCGTCAAACTGGTCATCAAAATAGGCTTCGTAAAGAAAATCAACTGCAAATGCGCCTGCGAAAGCGGCTTTGCCCCAAGTTAAATCCGGACCAACACTGGGTGTTACGTAAAGGTAAGGGGCATAGTCCATAACGAAATTGTAGTATGCTTCGGGAACCGGCACTTTTATGCACTCCTAAGGGTGGGCTGTTTTAGGGCTGAGAGGATTCGTTCAAGTTCGCCTTGGAGCACTATAAGCGGAGGCATTCTGTCAGTTACTGAAACGTTTTGGTCTCCAACGCTGAAGTTTAATCCTACCGCAGATCCGCCAGTTAAATAACAAATCGCGTGAATAGCCGCTAACAGAATGATGAATTCTTTTTCGGGTTCTGTACAGTCTTCGGGGTTTATGGGTTTTTTTAATTCAAGCGTTAGTGTTGTTGCGGCTCTGTTAATCATTTTTTGAAGTTTAACGTCTGGTATGTCGGTTTCGTCTACGTTGATTGTGTCTCGAACATCACTTAATGATACGTTTGCCAAACAGGCTCAACCTCAACCGCAATTAAGCCAATAAGCCCAATTTAAACAATTTTGACGATAAAAAACCCAATTTACAAACTATTCACCAATTAACCGTTAAAAAATAGACATCAATAGAAAATAAGCTTAAAAAACACAGCAAAAAAATCACGTTAAATCTTAATGTGAAAATAAAACATAGAAAAAAACGTGTTTGAATCAGGCTTAGTCACTGTTAAGCTGAATTGCCAAATCGCCTAAAACCAGAAAAAGCCGCGTTTTCTTTCGCACCTGTAAACCAGATTCAACCATTTCAGAAACGTCAACAGATTCAGAAACAATCAAATTCTTATCAACAAACACCAAATCAAAAACAGTAACGCCATCAGAAACCAAAATTGCTGTTTTAAAGGTCTCCGATATGGAATCTTCAGAGTAAAAGTAATCTGCCAAAATCAGCGTTTTGTTGATAAACTTTTCATCTTCTAATTCACACACATCAATTACAGGCAGAACAGTTTTATGTCGAATAAGAACGTCAGAACCTTGAATGGCATCTGTTACGGTTTGTAAGGAGCCACTGATTTCTGGGCCAACATATGCGTCAGAAATAACAACACAATCAAAATACGCGCTTAAATTTGAAGAAATAGAAATTTCGCCAATTTTAGCGGTGTCTGTGTTTCCAGAAAAAGTTAATGCTGTTTCATTAACAGATAAAACACCGTTCACCCATAATTTAGCAACAGCGTTGCCTGAACCAGGTTTTCTTTCAACTTCTAAACAGCACCATTGGTCAACCACTACACTTGGACCCCAGTAAAATAAGAAGTTCGTCATGTTTCTCAAAAACAATTGATTGTTAAACACGCCAACAATAATTTCGCCTTGATCAGAACATGATAAACTGGCTAAACAAATAAAATCGTTAAAGGAACCGTTTAACCTGATGTAGAATCGAAAGAAAACATCATTTGAAGAGTTTAAAGTTTTAATTACATACCCTGCAGTCGTCCCCGGACAATACAATGAATAAGAGCCGTGGTGCATTTGACTTGAAGAAACAGAAGGCGAACCAACCACTGATGCCCAAGCACTCAAAGAGCCACTTTCAAAGCCATCACTAAAAAGTTGAGCCAAAACAACTCACCAGAATTTCATCAAAAAAGAAAAAATGAAAACAAGGTTACCACGACGACTAACTGAATGTTATCTGTAAATTAAGTGTCCAAGTTTCGCCGGAAGCTTTAGTGCCTTTGCTGGCGGTTTTCCGGTTCAAATTTTTGCCTGCATCACTGGCCGCGTTAACAACTGTGTATTCTTCCCAAGCGTAATTTGCTTCGTCACTGCCAAAAGTGCTTCGCCATTCAACGGTTTGATTGGTACGTTGCGGATACCCAGAATCCATTGCCTTAAACGTCTTATTTGTTGAAGCCTGCAGTCCTGTCTGTGTTGCGGTTTCGGTGGTGCTGCTGTCGCCTACTCCGAGTCTTGCGTTGCTTGCATCCCACTTAGTTGGGGTTCCAAGACCACAAATAATGTCGATAAGCTCCTGTAATCCCTCGTTTAATGCTATGTTGCAGTCGAACTTTTCTGTACCAACAAACACGTCACCGTACAAGTTTACTGCTGTTTCAGTCGGTAAACCCGCTTGCAGTGCCTTTGCAACTTCACTGGTTGAGTCTTGAAATTTGTCGATTCTCCATTTAGCTTTCCAAGCGATTCTCTCGTTTGTTTTCTCCAAACATTGCATCTCCATAGTTTTTGTTTCTCGCTTAACTGCACAAGTCAGCTATGTTCGAGCAACCTCGCGGAGAGTCCCCTCAAGATTCCAAGTAAATGTTAAAGTGAACAACTCGTCAACGCCGTCGTATACTTTGAGCGTAAAAAGGGTGCCGTCAGTGTTCCATGTAAAGCCGAGTTTAGTTAATTTTCGTCCAGGAGGCGGACACGTAATAGACATTAACGCGCTGTGAATAGCCTTGTAAGCTTCCTCATACCTACCGTAAGCAACTTCCACGTTAGTCACCCTTCCCAGCGCTGCTATCCTGATTTTCCCAGAGTTGCCAGCCAAATTTGACCGCGTTTTTGCGGAATTCCTCCTGCCGGATTAATCCTTGTTCTGCAGCCTTCAAAATGTCAGTCATGCTTACTTCTTGGGTTTTAAGGGCGCTCCAGTTTAGCCGTACCTGTGCCCTTGAAGGGTCCAATCCAGCTTGCGTAAGAAGCGGATTGAATATTTCCCGTTCTACTTGACGTTTAATGTATCTTTGAACTGGTCGAATCAGCATGTTTTGAAGCTCTAAAGCAGCGTTTGCTGAAGCCTCGGTAAAACCGGGCGTGCTGAAAAGTCGGGGCAGGGGCGTTTCGCAGCCAAGGTAAAACTGGTTAATGATGTGGTCAACATAATATTCAAAACGCGCCCGCGGGTCAAGCGTAACAGGTCGAATGTCACCTTTGCCGTTAAAGAAAAGCCACGCGCCTTCGTCACTGCGGTTTTTTATGGCTTGCTGAAACTTTTGAATCGTGTCCTCATCAGCCCGCTCCAGCAACGCTAAAACATCGGGTCCAGCGTATTTCTCGAAAATTTTAGGCATAATTTTTTCGATTTTCGCTTTCATTAACCCAAAAGCGGGACGTTTTTCTGACTGAAAAGTTAACGAATGCAAAAGCACCTGCAAAACGCCTGTGCCATAACCTGAATAGTCAAGGCAGTTTATTCGCCAATGAACTACTGCTTCTTGGGCAAGGTTTTCGCCGCCGTAAGTTGCCCGCAGCTTGTAGCTTTCAGTTTTGTAAGGGATTTTGAGCGTTTTATCTTCGAGGTAAGTTTGATGGATCCTTTCAACCGCGTCCACTGGTAACCGGTGAAGTTCTTGCAGGTTTTCAGGGGCGAGTTTAAGCCAGAAATCGTTTCCGCAGGCAACAAGCATACGCGCCATGTCACAGAGAAGCGCGTCCAAATTTGTGTTCTCGTTAAAGTTGTCAACCATTTTTTTGGCTTGAGCGGCTTTTTCGTATGTGTCATCTACGGTTGTGTAGAACCCGGAGCCTACTGCTGAAGCGGCGAGTAAATCTACGCTTGACTTGCAGGTTGGGTCACGCTCGTAAAGTTTAACCACGTCCTCCAAAGGCAGGCAAGGCGTTTCGTATACCAAGGCGCGGTTGGGTGAGGCGTAGCCGCTTTTGGTTTTCGGCGAAAAAGCCTCCATAAGCCTTTGCAGGCGAGGATTCATTAGATTGCCTCCAAAAGTTTGGCGCCTTTCTCTGTTACTTGGTAGTTTGAACGGTGTTTTTGTTCACTTTTTTCTATGTAGCCGCCCTGAACTAGGTACCGGAAGATTCCTTCAAACGTGGCGTGTGTGCCCCTTTTGCGGACGGTTCGGTTTTCAAGTTCAGTGCGTGAAAGCTGCTCTCTACTGAGTTCTTTTAGTACAGTTTTTGCTAAATCCATTCTATCGTTTAAACGTCTCATGTACAAACAACCTCTACGGGTTTTAGTGTGCTAAAAAATATGGGAAAATGGTTTGTGCAAACCATCAATATCGCAAGGTCACGATGACCGTCAAAACTGTAAGTGTTAGCGGCAAGGTCAGGCGCGTATGGAAGCATTTCGGCGCCGCATATTGGGCAGTGCTCGTAGCAGTCGCAGGTTATGATGCTGCCTTTATGGGGGCTGCTGTGGGTTTTTCCGCAGTTGCTGCATTTGCCTTCATATCTTGCCATCATTAATCACCAGGTTTTAGGTCAAAGTGGTTGCTATGTTGGTCATTTTTGCGATGGCTTTGCTTTTCAGAACGCCAATGCCGAAGCGGGTCGTGGCTCTTACGCCGTATTTGCCGTTTTTGATGTCTTCCCAGTCTTCCACGGTTACGTCACGCCTTAGCAGCATAACGGAGGCGACTCGGGTGTCGATAGCGTAGGCGGTACCGTTTGGAACAAGAGAACTGGCTTGAACTTTCATTCCCAGCACGCTTGCAACGGTTGCTCGGTCAAGGTCGGTTTGTCCTGACGGCAAGTATTGGGCATGAATGAACTTGTCATCATTCAGTAACTGGTGTAGTTGAGTTTCGTTTACTGCCAAAACTGTGGGTTTCCAGTTTTCTGAACGAACAGCATTGTGCAGTTTAACGACTGCAGCCCAGTTCATTGCGGCACTGGATTGGCTTATTGCGGCTCCACTTGCTAAGTCTTCATCTGCAATGGCGCCGTAAAGTGAAATGATTCGGTTGGTTTCTTCTTCTCCAAGTGCTCTGCCTACTTTTTCGACCATTTGGTCCATTACGTTCCAGGTAGCGTCTTCAAGAAACTCCCGTGTCCACTCTTCGGAAGCTTCTGCAAGAATGTTCGTGTAAACGTCGACAGTGGTGTTTTTGGTTGAGCTTAGGCGTGTGGCTGCGCCTTCAGCGTAGCGGTATGCTGTTGCTTTTTCATCTAGCGGGAAACGTTCAATGGCTTCGTTGGTAGGCATGACAGTGATGATGCCTCTGCCAATCATTTCGGGGTAAGCAGCTTGCACAAGGGTGTCATGCATTCGGCCTAAAGCGGAAACGGTGTCGCTGAAAAGACCTTCTTTCACGCCGACTTCACAGTAGCGTTTCAAAAATGGGTGCACGTTCATTTTGTGTTTTAAGGTTTCAACGTGCTCCTTGAATTCGCTGTCTCGGTTGATTAGGGATTCAAAAAGTCTAGGTTTCATGCTTGTCACCTTAGATTTGAATGAACAACAAATCGTTGGCTGCTGCGGTTGTTTCAAGAGCTGTTCCGAGTCTGCGGTTATAGTAAACAGTGTAGCTTGCTGAACCAGATTCGTTTACGGCTTGGTCAGTCATTTCTAAGACA
>JAWRIR010000119.1:0-11408 GCA_040268405.1 Thermoproteota archaeon
TCTAAATAACTTGCGTAGCCACCGAAAACTCTAAACGTACTCGAATAGTTGCCGCTTACAATGATGTTGTTTGTAATTTGTTGGGTTGCGCTGACTGTTCCACCTATTATGTTGTTGTTTGAGACGATGTTTCCTTGGACTGTGCAATAACTAGCCGATATCGTGTTATCCGTTATTACGCCACCATTTACATGTCCACCAATTGTGTTTTTGGTAATAGTAGATTTGTCTCCGATGCATTCAACTGAAGATGCTACAGTATTGCCTGTAACGGTAGCTGAGTCGCCAGAAGATATTCTCCCTTGAATTTTATTATTTAAAAAGGTGCAATCTGTTCCTGAAGTGATACTGCCGTCGATTTGGTTGTTAGTGAAAGTTGCAGAGTTTCCAGCAGTAATGCTTGAAGATAAAACGTTATTTGTAACTATAGAGGTGTCGCCCAAAGCAACAGTTCCCGATATTTGGTTATGGTCTAACTTTAAGGAGTTGCTTGCAGAAACAGAAGTTGAGACTAAATTGGCGTATTGTATTGTGCAGCCGGTTCCGGTTTGGCTGTTCCAGCCTGCACTGACCCCTGTAAAACGAAGGATGCCGTTGTTGAACTTAATCATGTTGTTGGCTGAGCTTATAGCAGTTAAGGTACCGTTTACCTGAATATAATACCCGTTTAGGTTTACTGTGACACCTGGTTGAATGGTTAATTTTACGCCTGTGTTTACTGCTGTAGGTCCTGTTAAAGTGTATGGACTGCCCGCGGGAGTCCAAGTGCTGTCTGAGTTAATAATTCCAATAATTGAGGTTCCTGAACCCTGTGCTGTCCCTAATGGAACAAAGGTGAATAGGGATAATCCTATGGTTAAAATCATCAGTAATAATGTAAAAACTGATTTGTTTTCCAACTATTACGCCTCATTTTTTAAGTGAGTTACCGCTTCGACTTAAAGTTTTCATAAAATCCGCTAAAAATAGTAAATACCTGTTTTGAGCAATAGGAGCTATAAGATTAGCAATTTGCTCTTCTCGTCTTTTGTAAAACACTTAGTCAAAGTTTTTTGACGAGAACCAATAAATATGCTGTTAATCGAAGCCTCTTTGAGGTTCCATGAGCACTCTAACTACGACCCACGTAACCGTAAAAAAACAGGCTTTAACATTTTTTCTGGTAGCGACGCTTCTGGCAGTCTGTGTCTGCACCGTAAATTCTGCATCCGCCCTTGCACCATACACGGGTGTTGTTCGGATAACTGCAGATGGCACAGTTGAAGGAACTGACAAAATTAGCAGAAATGGGAACGTTTATACTTTAACAGGCGACTTAACTGGAAGCGTGGAAGACGGTAACTATTTAATCTCAATAGAGAAAGACAACGTAGTTTTTGATGGTGCAGGAAAAACAATCCAAGGCACAAACAGCGGCACTGCAATTATTGTTCGCGGAAAAACAGATATCACAATCATGAACACGCGAGTAATCAATTTTGGCACGGGTATTGAACTGCGGGGTTTCGACTGGGACTTAAACACTACAGCCTCAAACAATCGGGTAATTGACAATTATTTTGAAACAAAATATTGGGGCGTCGATTTTGGCGTGAACAACGGTTTTGTTTCAGGAAATACGTTTGTTTCAAAAAATAGTCTTTACGGCGTAATCATGCAAGCTAACCAAACAAGCTTTACTGATAATACCTTTCAGAACGGTGGCTTAGTTTTGTATGACCCAGGGGTTGGTAACGTTTTTTCAGGAAACACCATAAACGGTAAGCCTCTGATTGTTCTTGAGGGACAATCAAGCCAGGTTGTCGATGACGCCAATCAGGTAATCCTAATCAACTGTAAAGATATGGTAATTCAAAACGTCAACGATTTAGGTCTAAGAATGCCTGTGATGCTTTTTGGAACATCAAACACAAAAATCAGCAACTGCAAAACAAGCATAACCCTTATCGATTCCAACAGCAACACCTTGATCGACAATGATCTTTCAGAAACAGGTTCCCCTGTAAATTATAATGATGCATCAATAGAGCTGCAGAATTCACACAATAACACCTTAACCCAAAACATTGTAAAAGCTTCAGGCTGCAATGGAATTCTTCTCAGCGGTTCATCCTATAACAAGATAGAAAAAAACGTTATTACGTCAACTGGTGCAGACAAAGCAGGCATACGGTTAGAACTTGCTGGTTGTGAATACAATTACATTTACGAAAACAGTATAATCTCTGAAGTTTACGGGGTTTACCTAAGGGGTGGAGCAGAAAACAATGTTTTTTTCAAAAACGCTGTGAATCAATGTAAAAACGGTTTTTTCATGATCTGTTCGAGAAATAACGATTTTTTGGCAAACCATATTTCTGGTTCAAGTGAGTACGCGATTAATATGGGTGGTTCAGACTTTAACCGTTTCTTTTGGAACAACTTTGAAGGCAACACAAAAGTGTATGAAAATCATCAAATGTACTGGTGGTTCTTCCAAAATGACACTTACTATGCTGAACATAACAAGTATGATGACGGCAGAGAAGGTAACTACTGGAGCGACTACACTGGTTCAGACACAAATGGAGACGGTATTGGCGAAACCCCTTATCATGTTTACGAAAACTTTACCGACAACTATCCATTAACAACACCCTACGACGCAAACAAAGTGCAAATAGATTTCAAACAGTGGAATCCACAAACACCGATAAACCCGTCACCACCAACACCAACAGAGACACCGCAAATAACCAGTACCCCCACTGAAAACAACGGTTCGTCTGAATCTTTTCCAGTTGTTCCAGCAGTTGTTGCTGCAGGCACCGTGTTCATTCTTAGCAGTGCAGTTTTGTTATGGCATATTAAAAAACCTAGAACAGGGCTGAATTGACTGAATTTAAAAAATTAAAAAGAATAAAAGATAAAGAAGTTAAAGATGCACAAGCTTACGCTTAGTATCTTCGTGGTGGTCTTCTTTTTGCGTAGCACTCGCGGCAGTAAACTGGCCTGCTACCGTCTGGCTTGAAAGGAACATCACATTCTTTTCCGCAGTCTGCGCAGGTTGCCTTGTGCATTTCTCTGTTACCGTATGACATTTCGCTATTTCAACTCCTACTATGTTCGATTGTGTAAGAATTTGCTTCTCGCACGGAATACAACATGTGGCAACGCCTCTTATAAACTGATGCCCTGCGAAATAGTCCATATTCAGAAGAAAAACCGCTGTTTCAGCATAGAAAAAATTTTAGAACAAGAAGAAGAGTGATGCAACCCCGTTAGCTTAACTTTTTTTGACGTATTTTTATTAGTATTTGTGGGCTTTTTTGTTTAACCTTAAATATTAGACTTTGCAGATTTGGTATCAGTAGCTTTCGCCCATCTTAAACCTAAAATACATTTTTGGGTGAATTCAGGGCAAAAGCGCCGATTTTTAACAGTCACCCATATATAGGAAGAACATCCAATATACTTTAATTGTTTGGATTCTTGAGAAAAAGAATTGAATACGGTTCGCTTTTTCTCTGTTTCTAAAAATACAAAATGATTGGAGGGGGAAATTTGAGACAAAAGAAATCCACTTTAGGCGAACATCTTGCTCTTGTATCAGTCAAATACAATGTTTATCCGGCTGAAGTTGTTCAAGCTTTAATTGATGCTAAAGACGCCGGTAAATCCTCTTGCGGCGAACTCTCAGTAGAGTACCGCGGAAAAGCAAAAGACGAAATAATCTTTTTAATTAAAAAAGACGAAAGTGTTGTTGCCCAGTTTAAAGTTGACGAAGAATTTTTATCCAGAAGTAACGATGCTACTTTCGAAAATTACATGAGTACAGACAAAATCCGCAAAAAAATCGCGAAACAAAACACTGACACAGTTTTCAGCACAGTAACCGAATTACGTTCAGGCATGAAACACATAAACCTCAAAGCAAAAGTCCAAGAAATACCAAAACCCGCACAAGTACACACACAATTCGGCAACACAGCAATGGTTGTAAACGCTTTAATCGGCGACGAAACAGGCACCATAAAACTGTGCCTTTGGGAAGGACAAATCAACACTGTATCTTTAGGCGACGAAATTGAAATCAGAAACGCCCAAGTTTGCCTTTTTAGAGGCGAAAAACAGTTGAGACTCGGTAAAAACGGTGCACTCACCGTACTTAACTCAACCGAAACAACACCAACAATAGTTGCAAAGTAAATTTTTGGTTTCAGGCAGTAACAGGTTTTTCTGTGCGGCCTTTCCAGCCTTCTCTTCTACGTGACCAAGCCTGTTTTGGGTTACCTGTTTTTTGATTTTGTTTTCTTGCTTGTCTTGAACGATGGTTAGCTAAGCATTCTTTGCAGTAAACTGGTTTTCCCGCTGTCGGCTTAAAAGGGACAGTGGCGGTTTTGCCGCAATCTGAACATTTAATTTCAGTCATAACCCGTTCAGGCATAACAAAAAACCCATTTTTAAGAAATTAAAAACAAGCCTGTATTTTCTAGAGTTCCCGATTGACTTAAACGTTTGCGTATCATACTTTTGCTGTAACGTGACAGCGAATGAAACCCACGATTGTTAAAGCCAACAGTTTAAATGAGTATTATACGCCTGAACGGTGTTATATTGCAGAAAATTATGGTTCAAACGACGGTAAAGTCTCCATCGCCATAGCCCGCGTAAAACCAGGCATCACCACTGTTGCTCATCACCTTGAAGGCATAGAAGAAATTTACATAATAACTGAAGGCAAAGGCGTCATGGAAGTAAAAGGCATGGAACCATCCGAAGTCACAGTTGGCGACGTAGTAATCATTCCAGACGGAGTTTCACAACGAATAAAAAATGTTGGTGACTGCGACTTAGTTTTTTACTGTGTATGCACGCCAAGGTTTGTTCAAGAACGTTACTTCAGCGATGAACCCACAGGCCAGTAGCAGCCCATTTTCGTTTTCTGCACTGCTACCCAATTTATAAGGAGTGCAGGAATAATAATTAATGAATCCCTTCTTTAACTCGGCAATCCTTTTATAATTCTCACTACTTTTAGGCGGAAATCTATGTTGCCTGGTCCTCTTTATGGTTCAATACAAATGGGTAGCATTGTCAAACACTACCATCGGCACTTTAATGGCGTCCATCGACGCTACAATCGTTCTAATAGCGTTACCATCAATCTTTAACGGTATACAAATTGACCCTTTCTCATCCTTCCAGTACCTGCTGTGGATAATGTTCGGCTACAGCATCGTAACCGCTACATTGCTGGTAACGTTTGGGCGCCTATCCGACATTTTTGGTCGGGTTAAGCTTTACAATTTGGGTTTTGCAATCTTTACGACAGGCTCGATTTTGCTTTCAATAACGCCGCATACAGGTGACCTTGGCGCAATCGAATTAATCATTTTCAGAATCATTCAAGGCGTAGGCGCAGCTTTCTTGTTCTCTAACAGCGCCGCAATCATAACAGATGCCTTCCCAGAAAACGAACGTGGCAAAGCCTTAGGTATAAACCAGCTTTCTTTCCTTGTAGGCTCCCTTGTCGGCTTAGTTTTAGGCGGTGTACTCGCCGTTTATGATTGGCGGCTGGTTTTTCTTGTCAGCGTACCTGTAGGTATTGTCGGCACTATCTGGTCATACTGGAAACTAAAAGAGCAACACGTCGTAAAACGCAAACAAAGCGTTGATTTAGTAGGAAACGTTACTTTCGGTGCAGGCTTAACCCTTATTCTTTTAGGAATAACATACGGTTTAACCCCGTACGGAGACTCCCCAATGGGTTGGGGTAACCCCTGGGTAATTCTTTCACTTGCTGTAGGTGCCGCTTTGCTGATTGCATTTCCATTCGTAGAAAAACGTGTTAAAGACCCAATGTTCCGTCTAGAATTATTCAAAGTACGCAGTTTTAGCGCAGGCAATATCGCCAATTTTCTCAGTTCAATGTCCCGCGGCGGAGTCATGATTATGCTTGTCGTGTTGTTACAAGGTATTTGGTTGCCGCTTCACGGATTCAGCTATGAGGATGCACCGTTTTGGGCTGGTATCTTCATGATTCCAATGACTATCGGTGTCGCGCTTACGGGTCCAATCAGCGGGTGGCTTTCTGACAAGTACGGTGCAAGAACCTTCGCCACAGTAGGTATGGTAATAACCGGTATGACTTTCATTTTGTTCCTGTTGCTGCCTGCCAACTTTGACTACTTACCCTTTGCAGTAATCCTGTTTGTCATGGGTTTAGGCAACGGCATCTTTATGTCACCCAACATGGCGTCCATCATGAACTCAGTACCCGCGGAACACCGTGGAGCCGCATCAGGCATGCGTTCAACACTGCAAAACTGTGGCCAAACAATCAGCCAAGCCATATTCTTCTCAATAATCATCGTATCCCTAAACGCAACACTCCCCGTAGCGCTTTCAACTGCTGCATTAAACGTTGGCGCTCCACAGCAAATCGCAGACGTCTTCTCATCAACACCCGCATCCGGCGCATTGTTCGCTGCTTTCCTCGGCTACAACCCAATAGGTACACTGCTGCAAGCTTTAGGTCCCGCCGTCACTGCTGCTCTGCCCCAAAATGTCCTTGCCGTATTAACAGGACAAACATTCTTCCCTAACGCTATCGAAGCTCCATTCATGGGTGCATTAAGCCAAGCCTTCCTGTTTGCCGCTGTCCTCTGCTTCCTTGCCGCTGCCTGCTCAGCAATGAGCGGAAAAAAATACGTCCACAAAGAAACAAATCAACAGGTTGAGGAAAAGAAAACAGCCTCAGCCTAAACCGCCGCTACTTAGCTTTCAAGTTCCCGAACAAGCTTTATCACTTGTTCAATCACGTAAGCATTGATTTTTTGTCCCTTTTCAGCCGACGCAGCTGTGGGGTCACCGTGAACGCCGCTTGGGAAGTACTTTTCAGGATGTAGCACCACTTCAAACCGTGGCATATCATAATGGCTCGGCACACCCTTGGACTTAATCAAGTCAGGACGGATACCCATAACCCGTGCAGTTTCAATCGTGCCCGCATGCCCATCTCTTGGACCAGCCAACTCAGCGGACAATTCGCCAGCGAAATCGTAGTCTGACAAAACCATTATTCTTGTGCGCTGTTTGCTGTTTTCTTCTCCGTTTTGGCGGACAACTTCCTGTGCTGCAAGCCTAAGTGCAACCATGTGCGAGGAGCCTGCGTGACCGCTAAGAACTATAATGCGGTTAAACCCGTTACGGGATAACTCGGAAAGGATGTCTTTTGCTAAATTGAATAAGGTGTCGAACTGGATGGTTAGGCTTCCGGGAAAGTTTCGTCCAGCGTTAACTATGCCGTAACGGAAAGGCGGCGCTACCAAGCAGCCTGTTTTGCGTGCAACTTCAAGCGCAACATATTCAGGTTGAACGCTGTCAGTGCACAACGGCAAATGTTCGCCATGTTCTTCGACGCTGCCGATTGGGAAAATGACTACTTTGCCTTGCCGGGCGGCTTCTGCAGCTTCAACTGTGCTTAACTCGTCAAGCCACAAATGCTGTGTTTTGTCAGTGTTTGTCATAAGTGATAGCTGTTGGTTGCAGAATTTCTATTTTGCGGCAAAGCAAAAACACGGTTTTTGTAAAAACATGTTTTTTAATTCCTTACTCTTTTGTATATGCGCTATTTGGGGAGAGATTTTTCAGCTGAAAAAACGCTTAACCATCCTAATAGTTGCAATTCTAATTACTGCGTTAGCCTTTTCGCTTTTGTACCATTCATTAAGCAGTGAACAACAACCCAAACAAACCTACATTGGCGTAGCCTTCTGCGGAGACACAGTAGACCAAGCCAAACAATTAATCGACCGCGTCAAAAACTACACTAACCTCTTCATCTTGCAGTCAGGCCCCATAAGCATGGACGAAAACGCTACAACCGAAGCCTGCAATTACGCCGTCGACAACGGCTTAAACATCATCGTGTATTTTGGGGATTTGGCGCCACGAATTTTGGTTGAAAAAGGCTTAGAATGGCGAACAAGCTTTACCAATTCAGCTAAAGACCGTTATGGTGACAAGTTTTTGGGCATTTACTATTATGATGAACGCGGAGGAATCTACCTTGACACTGATAAAGCCGCAACTAACTGGACTCTACCGGCTAACGCAACTTACAGTTCAGTGGCGCAGAGTTTTGCCAATGGTTTCTTGCGGGAGGGTGGAACAGTTAACCTCAAAGCTGCAGACATACCCATTTACGCTTCAGATTACGCCTTGTACTGGTTTGATTACCTCTCTGGTTATGATGTTATGCTTGCTCAAATCGGCTGGAACCACAGCCTAACCCAAGACATCGCCTTGCTCCGAGGGGCAGCCCGCATGCAAAACAAGGATTGGGGCATTATCATAACTTGGAAGTACAATCAGCAACCTTACCTTGATACGGGCGAAGCAATTTACCAACAAATGCTAACCAGCTATCGGGCAGGCGCAAAATACATCACAATATTCAACTACCCATACGACAACCAAACAAGCTACGGAACAATGACGGATGAGCATTTTGAAGCACTTGAACGGCTCTGGAACGACGTGAACAACGGCACTGTTGACCCAATCAATGCTGACACCATATTGGTTTTGCCTAAAGATTACGGGTTTGGCATGCGACGTCCCGACGATACAATTTGGGGTTTCTGGGGACCAGACGAGAAAACCATGCAAGTATGGAACATAACCCAAGTTTTGCTGAATACTTACGGCGCCAATTTAGACATAATCTATGACGACCCCAACATTCCACTTACGGGTCAATACCGAAATGTGTACTTCTGGAACAGCACCGAGGTTTGACCTGCAACAAACAATACCTTTTTACCATTTTCCGCATCAATGCTTGCGAGGAAGAGTTATGCGCGGAGAATTCAAAAACCGTATCGAAGCTTTAGGGCTTGATGAGGAAACAAAACAGAAACTGCTCAAAATATTCGATGACGCAGGCGCCGAATACCCATGTTTGTTATGTGCTTCTAATGATGATTGTGAAAACTTCCAATGGTTCCTCAAGTGGTTCAGCAACAAAGTAGACAATGACCCCTTCTAAAAACTGTTAAATACTAATTCAGCTGACCAGTAAATTGGAGAAGGATGAATTTTTTGGGGTTCAAACAGAATAAAAAAGCGCTCGCGGCGCTTTTAATAGCGTTAATAGTTATTGGTGTTGTTATCGTGGTTGTTGGGGTTACCGTAGCGGTTTTTCTAATCTATGCTTCACCCGGGAACCCAAAAACACAGGAGTATTCAAACACTGACTTTACCTCACTCGAGGTAGGCTCGGCATTCAAAGTAGAAATAAAACAGGCGGAAAGTTACAGCGTAAAAATCACTGCTGGCGAACGAGTGTTTGACCAAATAGAAGTAACCCAAACAGACGGAACCTTGCAAATCGGAGTTAAACCCGGATTATTCTTTGGAATCTTAGATGCAAAAGCCGAAATCACTATGCCCACAATAGAAACTCTTGCTTTATCAGGTGCAACAAGCGGCACCATGGACGGATTCAACACTTCTAGCCCGTTTACTGCCAAAATTTCTGGAGCCAGTGTACTTGAAATGACAGACTCCAATTTTGGTGACTTTACTGTTGACTTGTCGGGTGCTTCAGTGTTGACTGGGCAAGGTACAGGCGGCAACTTGGTTTGTGATGTTTCAGGCGCAAGTAACCTTGACCTTGAAAACTTTTCAGTTACCGACGCAAACGTGAATTTAAGTGGTGCAAGCCATGCAGTAATCAACCCGTCAGGAACACTTACGGCTGACGCAAGCGGAGCCTCATCTCTTCAATACGTTGGAAACCCGACTATGGGCGCCATCAACACTTCAGGCGGTTCAACCGTCAACAAAAAATGATGCACTCTTTCAAATCTACCGTTAATGTTTTAGAATCAAACAAAAAGAACTTCACTCGGATGAGATTGGGTTGCTTGCAGCTTACGAGAAACCGATGGATTGCATAAGAAAAGAAAACATCAAACCATTGGTAGTCTACGCTCAGACTAATTAAAAATTTGCTTGAATATTGTAATGGCTAAAAACACGTTTTTTAGTTGCTTTTTTGTTTTTATTGTCTGCTTCTTTTTTCGGTTTTTTCTTTTCTGATGGAGCAGTCGTGGTAGAGAGCGCAGTCCTCACAGGAAATTACGTCAGCTGTGTTCTGGCAGTCTATGACGATGGTTTTGTACACTTCATTTTACACCTCAAACTTTTCTTTTTATTGTTAACAAGAAACCGTTAAGCACTCATTAACGCTGCAAGATACTTCAGGTTTAGTTGCTGTTTTTGCTTTTTCTGGGTTTCTTTTGACTGTTTTCTCGTTGTAAATTTGTATGAATAGGTTGCACATTTCGGTTTTTTTCTCCTGTCCAGTCATAGGAGGATACGGCTGTTTTTAGGGGTACCTTACATACTCTATATAATTATCGTGAGTTTTGATATCCTAATTAGGTTTATGTTGTCTGAATCAGGTGCTAAAATTCATACAGGTTTTTTGAATTATTATTTCTGTTGGTTTGCTTCTAAAAGCACTAAACATTACTGCTGCGCTGACACAGGATGTAAGTGTTGTTAAGGCGATTTGTGCTATACTGTTCCATGTTCCCACGATGCTGGTCCAAGGCATCCACCACCAAACCACGCTGCTCTGTGGTAAGCCGCCATTCCACAAAACAAAAAATAAGATGTCTTGCAAGCCGCCAATAGTGAGCAAAGTAATTGTTCCCATGAGCGCGAGTGAAAGTTTGAGGTCTTTTTTTGTCTTGTTTGATGCTGCCCAATAGGTTATGCTTAATGCAAAACCAAATGCTATGAAGATTAGGTTGTATGTTAGCCAGTACGTGTTTGCCCATTCATACGAAAACTGTAGCCCGTACTTGTATAGTGTGTTGTGGATTATGAAGTCGATTCTTGACATGAGTGTGTAGAAAGCAAGTATTAGGGCTCCAAAAATGATTGGTTGTTTGAATCTTGATACTTTTTGTGTAAACACGTCTTGTCACTTATGGTACGTATCTTGTTTGTGAGGATTTAAGGCAAGTTTCAATTATCGACTTATGTCGGAGTCGGAATACCAATAGGCGAACGCCAGCCTTATTTGGATTCTATTAGAAATAGTATTCAGAAACCTATAGTGGTAGGTATGTACCAAGCTTTTGGCTCTCATTGGAAACTTTCCCAAAACCTAAGTCGATGCGTTATTGTCTGAAAAATTGTCCAAAACCCTGTTGAAACCACTCGACACATGCTCTGTTATTGGTGACTTGTTCAATCCGTCACGATAAAGGTTAAAAGTGAAAGTTGAATTATCCCAATCATCTTAGAATAATTGGATACGTGTTTGATATGGCTAAATCATCTGTTATTTCTGGCTTCTACAAACTCACACCCAAAGAACGCCTTGCAATCGTCAAAGATTTTGCAGG
>JAWRIR010000120.1:0-17392 GCA_040268405.1 Thermoproteota archaeon
TTGGCCAAATGTATTCTTCCTCCGACGTTGCGGTGCCCACGACTACTTGATAGAAGACTTCATTGCTGGTTGTGGATTCGACTTTTTCGAGTCTTCCTGCAACTTTTATTTCGCTGCCTTGTTTGGCTATGTTGCGGTAGCAGCCAATGTTTGATACAACTTGGATTGGGATTTTGTCAATTGGCAGTTCAGATTCTGGGTCTTGGGGTTTGTAACCGCTGATTTTGTAGGTTGCTGGACGGTACATTGTTTCGCGGTCACTGGTGATTGTGGCTTGGAAACGTACAGGGTCAAGCGGCGTATACTTGTACTGGCCAAACGTGGTAGTAACTTCATCAGTTTGGCGGGTGGCATTGTACATGTAGATTTTGCCTTGGTAACGACCTTGGAATTTGCGGGCTGCATCCAACCTGTTACCTACTATGTAGCTTAATTTTCCAGCGTTAACCAGCCTTTCAACAGCTGATTCTACGCGACGGAAGTTGTCAGTGCCGTAAACTACAAAGTCAATGTCGGAATGGGGCGCATGCATGTTAAGCGCTAATGAACCGTGCAGGCCCAAATCGGAAATGTGTACGTCTGCTTCTTGTCCGATTAATTTGATTAGGTCGAGCGCCTTTTCTTGTAAGTCGTCGCGGTTAGGTAGATTATTTAGCCATGTTAGGCGGTCTCGGGGCACGAAAACTTCTTCGATTCTGTCAAGTGGCGCGGTGATTAGTTCTTTGCCGCGGTTTTGGTCGTAGTAAAGGTAGTCTGGGAAGTTTTTGCGGAAGGCTTCAATGAATGTTTGGTAGTTTTTGGCTGTGTAGAGTTTTTCGGCTCGGAAGAGTTCGTTTTTGCCGTAGTGCCATGTGCGTTCAAGCATTTCAACGTTGAACATGTCTTTGTATTTTGCTGGAATGTATTTGAGAAACGCAAACACTCGGTCACTGGGGTGCTCGTAGCCGAAAGTGTTCATTATGAAGCCGTCGGTGGTGACAAAGGTGTCTCCGTCCATCGGAACCCAATTCTTGACTACCATAAATAATACACGCGTTTAATCAAGGAATTAAAAGATTAAAAAAGATATTGCAGAAAACCCCAACCTTGCAATATTAGATTTAGGCTGCTTAACGTTAACATAAGGCTTTTAGGGCTAAGAGCTAGAACAGTTGGTAAGCAAACAACCAGATTTTTGGATGCAGATAGATGCGGATTCTGATTACTGGAGCCTTTGGAAACGTTGGAAAAGCCGTGTTAGAAGAAGCACATAGACGGGCTCATGAAGTAATAGTGTTTGAGGTTGAAAACAAAAAAACGCGTAAAGACGCAAAAAGATACCGCAAAAAAGTGAAGAAGGTTGTTTTTGGTGACATACGAAACCTTGTCAACGTCAAAGCTGCAGTTCAAGAATGTGACGCCGTGATTCATCTTGCCGCCATCATTCCGCCGTTGTCAAAGAAACGCCGCGAATTAACTATGGATGTTAATTACGGAGGTACTGTTAACCTCATAAACGCCATCAAAGAAACCAACCGTAAAATTCCCTTCGTTTTTACTTCTTCAGCAAGCGTTATGGGACCCACCCAGCTTCTAAACCGACTGGTTAACCGCAACGACCCATTAGTTGTAACAGGAAACTATGAAGAATCAAAAATAAAATGCGAAGAGTTCCTGAAGAAAAACGCCGACAACTACCTAATTTTCAGGTTAGCAGGCGTACTTCCACAATTTTCAGCAACATCATTCGCAGGCTCTTTTTCCCTGTTGGAAGAGCTTTTTGACATGCACCCAGACATGCGGCTTGAAATGGTAATGGCAGAAGACATCGCAACAGCTTTGGTCACAGGAGTTGAAAAACTGCAGGATGGGTGTACGCCGAAAAATCAAGCGTACATTTTGGGTGGCGGAGAAAAGAATGGTTGGCAGCTTAGGGGAGACGAATTTTTGTCTCGCCTGTTTGGGGCTTTGTCGCTTCTAGTTCCTGACAAAAAATATTTCACGCCAGACATTAACACGTACCATTTAGACTGGTACGACACCAAGGAAGCACAACAGGAATTTAGTTATCAAAATCACGTCTTTGAGGATTACGTGAAGAATATGAAGAAAACGTTCAGGGTTTTCAAAGTGCCGATTATAATTTTTAGAAGATTTATTGTTAAGAGGCTTGTGAAGATGTCACCTTACTGTAGGTAACTTTGACTAAATTGTTAGTCAAAAAATCTCAAATACTTTAACAAACCAATAGCTATTGAGGAAAAAAAATGTATGTTTAAGCCTTCTTTAGCTGTTCCAAACGATTCCCCAGAGCCTTTGACGCCTCAAGCGGCAGGCAACGGGTCTAAGCGGCGTTTTGGCAAGAAGCTTTACGCTGTAGCCGCAGCATTAATTGTTGTTGTGATTGCCGGCGCGTTTTTGTTTTCTAACTTTTCTGTTGCTACTGTTCCTTTAAGCTTGAATTATGAGGTGGGGGAAAGGATGGTGTATTATTCTTCATATTCAACTCTTGTTGATGTTGATAATCGAACCCTCAATGTTCCCGGCAGTTACACCACTGACGGTAACTCCACACTTGCAATTGACGTGTTAAGCTTAGAGGATGACACTTACACCATATGCACAACGTTCAACTTGGACGTTTCAGGCGCGCCACGCTCTGTCAACTTAACTCAACAATTAACAAAAACTGACTACGTCAACAACTTCCTCATCGGCGACGCAGCACGACTGCTCTACAACATGACAGGCAACCATTACGACTACTACAAACTTAACGTGTTGGAAGCAAAAATCGGCGAAACCATACAAATTCCCGTCAACGTCGGCAACGAAAGCATTGGCACCACAGGCACACTAAACGTAAAGTTTGCCGCTATAGAAGAAATCACGGTTCCAGCAGGCACCTTCAAAGTTTTCCGTTTAGACTACAATGCAGAAGTAACAGTCCACGCTAACATGCCAGGACTAATAACTATTCCAGAACCCATTCCGAGTCAAATAACAGGACAAACCTACCTTGAATACGGAACCTGCCGACTAATCAAATCATCCGTCACAGAAATCAGCCAAATCACTGGTTCACAAAACCTCAACTCCACCTACACAGCAGAAAGAGTACTAACACAACTCAACACACCATAACTGCACCCTCTTTTTTGGGTTTGACTAATTTGGTAGTCAAAAAACCCTAAATCCACAAATCAACAAATAGAAACCTATGAGCACCGCAATAGCTGGCCTTCACAAGATTCTCAAAGATGAAACCCGACGCAAAATCATTCTACTCCTAAACGAAAAGGAAAAACTGACCTACACGGAACTGCTTGAGGAAACACAAGCAGGCAGCACCGGACGCCTCAACTACCACCTAAAAATCCTCAGCGACCTCATCGACAAAAACGAGGCGGGACAATACGTACTTTCAGAGAAAGGCAAAGTCGCTGTAAAACTAATCGCCGAATTCCCCCAAGACAGCAGCCAAGCAGCAAAATACCGAAACCAAAAACTATTGCTTGCAGTAGCAGGTGTAGGCAACTTGCTATATCTTTTAATTCTTTTGGCTTTTTATGCTGCTGGACAGTTGGAGCTTTACAGGTTAGCTACAGGCGTTAGCGCTTTCGCGGTAGGTATTGTCTTTCTGGTTATCATTTATCGTGTACAAAAATCCGCATCTTTACCTGGCGCAAACGAGGAGACGGTACACATGAAGCTGGCGTACGTTTGCGGTGGAGTAAGCTTGTTTTTAATTGTCGGTTTCTTTGGCGTAGGCATAGTGTTTAGAGTTGTTTCGGACTTTTTGGGTTGGCGTTTCACAATGGGAAACCCGCTTTATGAAACGCTTTGGAATCCTGTTTACATGCTTTTTTCAATGTTAATTGCACCAGCATTTGGTGGAATACTGTTTTATTATTTAGGAAAACAGAGGGGGTTCAAAAGACCGAGATGGGCTGTTTGGGTTAATAGTCATTTCTAAAAAAGAAAAGTTAAGCACTGCTGGGTTCAGCAGGCAACCGTTTGATTAACTCACTAACTGCGTTGCAGAGTCGTGTGCAGACTTCTTTTCGCACTTCAACTGACGTGTCAACTTCAAGCTTTTCCAGTTCCTTTCGCAACGCGTCAGATTTAGCTGAAAGCTCCTGTTTACGTGTAACATAAATGTCATGCAGTTTATCCTGCTCCAACGTGAAATTCTGCAGGGTTACTTCCATCTGGTTCTTAGCCGCCGCTAACTCATGCTTTGTGTCTTCAAGCCTTTTGGCTGCTTCTTTTTTAGCGCCAAACTGGAAAAAGCCAAACTTTAGTTTTTCCTGATTAGCCACAGCCTCTTCAAGCACGCCTACACGGTTTGTTAATTGTTGGACGTCAGCGTTGCGTTTGTTGCTTAATTCACGGTTCTTTTCTGCGTAATCTGCGTCTGCATCACCTAATTGGTGGTTGACGTCGTGGAGGGCTTTTTCTGAATCAGACAAGGTGGTTTCTTGCATACGACGTTCTGCCAAAGCAGCTTGAACATCTAGGAACGCTTGGTCACGTTCTTTGGTGAAGGCTTCGTCAGCTTTTACGTTTGAGTTAGCTTCAAATTCTGATACTACTTGGCGCAGATTAACCAGCCAATCATCATAATACTGACTAAAAGGTGACAACGCGAAGGTTTGACTTCCGAGGCGTTCGATGCTGGCAAGGGTTTTTTCTGCAATCTCTTGCAACGTCGGCTCCACGGTTTCCTCTTTAAGGTATTTGGCGCCAGTTTTAGGCTTTTTTGTTCGGGACTTCTTTTGGTTTGAGCTCTTCTGGAATTTGGCGCCTGAATTGCCGCGGTGGCCTGATGAACTGGAACTCATAACAGACCTTTGAGGCAGTAGAGATATTTAAACAATCACACAAACCCACCCAAAGCAAACTGACGATTGCTAAATAACCAACCTATTTGGCGCCTATTAGGATCCTAATAGTGGTTATATGTTGAAACCTATAGGGGGTAGGTAAAAATGGATGAAACTAAGAGGTTTAACGGATTGATAACGTTTGAGTATTACTCCAAGCGCTTGTTTGTCCAGTCCAATCTACATGATACATTATCCCAAGCGGGGTGTCACATCCAGTTTTTGTATAATAGCCTATGAAGGCTTGCACTTGAAAGTCATAGTCACCTGGAGGAACACCCGTTAACCATATTGAGTCATGGTCAGTGTAATACACGGTTTCGTGGATAGGATAAATTGGAATAACCGTGTAACTGGAGTCAGAAGCTTTATCATTGTAAGAGCTGTAACGCCAATCATCGCCATAATGACCCTTCCAACTAACGTTATAATACAGGTCAAATTGTTTGCCATCTACTTGGAAAGGAGTAAAAGGCTGATTTTTTATCGTAATCTCTATCGACTGATTCATGTAACGTTTAGCAGTGCTAATTAAAACCTGTTGTCCAGAAAACTCGTCAATTTTATACTTTGCAGGAACATCATAATAGGATTCAACATATTTCATGGTGAATTCAGGTGCTGAGGGTATAGGTATTTGTCTTAACATTCCAGCTGTTGTCACTGGTGTTGCCGTAGGAGAAGATTCAGGGTACATTGTAGAGGCTGGTTCATTGGTAGCTGCAGGCGTAGCGGTAGCAGGTTGATTTGACACAGGAGCAAATGAAGCGTTAGAAAATAAAGAATATCCCAGTACACTCAAACTAACGACGGCTACTACCGAGATAACAATAATAGTTTTTCCTGCATGCATTTTTCTTACCATATTTTGTTCGAGTGAAAAACTGATTTAAGCATTCTCGTAAACGTTTTTTGACTACATTTAGTAAAGAAACCTTAACTACAAAAAAGACAGCGCAAATAAGCCTATTTGGATCCTATTAGAAACTCATTGCAGAAACCTATAGGGGGTAGGTCAATATTGACCTAAAATCAACCTATAAAGCGAGCTTTTGATTTAACCGCAAACACTGCCAGAAGCGCAATCACAAACAAGGGCAATATAGCGATGACGGAAAACTCTGGAACCGACGGGGCAGGGGTGGTTATTGGTTCAGTTGTTTGAGTGTTGGTGGGGGTTGTGTCCGTGTTGGGTAAAGTGGTTACAATGCCATCGGGAAAGCTTATTGTTTGAGTGTTGCTCCAATCGCTTGATTTACCATAGAAACTAAAACCAACATCTGCAAAAAAGATATGTGAATCACGATAAGTGGCGTTTGTGTATCCTTCTAATGCTTGAACTTGGAAATCCATTTTTCCATTATTTGGCGACAACTTATAGATTATCGTCGTATAATGAGCAGAATAATCTTGAATTGCATATCCATATTTGATGTAAGGACTTGATTGTCCATACCATACCCATTGAGTTTGGCCGCGAAACATAGTGGTCCAGTCCTCACCATATGAGCCTTTATATCTAACATCAAAAAAGCGGTTTATCGTGTGTCCACTTGAGTCATTAAATGGTGTAAAAGGCTGGTTCTTAATTGTGATTTCAACCGTTCTGTTATCAATATGCTCCCCTGGTTTTGTGACGATAGTTTCTCCAGTGTATTGGTCTGTTCCATAGGTTGCAGGAATGTCGTATGAGTGGTCAACGTATTTTATCGTAAATTCTGGCACAGATGGGTTACTAACTGCTTGGACGTTTGCCGAACCTACGATGGGTAGAATCAAACAGGATAGGATAATGAGCAGGGAGGTGAGTAGTGCTTGGGTTTTGCCTGTTTTGTTCATACTTAAAGTGGGCAAGGGGCAGCGATAAAAGCGTTGCAGTAAGGCTTTGTTTACTAACTCAAGTCAAAAATTGTTTACTAAACGTTTTGCTTGGAAATCCTAAGAGGGGTAGGTCGTATTGGCGAAAAAAGCAGCCATTAACATGTTGAAAACCAGTGGTTATGGCAAGGAAATGTTGGCGTGGCATCTATCGAAACATGCTGTGGTGGGCTAATGCTTTTTTATATGGGAGGCTTGTTGTGTTGTTTAGGTTTAATCTTTGAGTTTCGAAATTAAAGAGAAAGATTTGCTTGGCAGAATAGGCAAGTTGAAGACTAAAAGCGGCACAATTGAAACTCCGCTTCTGTTCCCAGTTATCAACCCATCCTTGCAGCCGATTCCGCCACAACGGCTAAAGGACGTTTTCGGTTTTGAAGCCGTAATCACAAACGCTTACATTATCAAAAAACGGTTCCAAAACAAGCCAGTTGAGTTGGGCTTGCACAAGTTCCTCAATTTTAACGGCGCAACCATGACTGACAGCGGCGCTTACCAGATTCTTGTTTACGGAGACGTGGAATACAATCAGAAAGAAATTGTTGCCTACGAGGAAGGCATCGGCACAGACATCGCAACCATCCTTGACATTCCCACAGGCTGGCGTGTAACCAAAGAGCAAGCAGAAGTCACCGTAGCCGAAACTCACAGACGAGCCAAAGAATTCTTCACCCTAAAAACCCGAGACGACATCCTCTGGGTTGGACCAGTACAAGGCGGAAAACACCTTGACCTCGTCGCAGCAAGCGCCAAAGAAATGGGCGCATTGCCGTTTGACATTCACGCCTTAGGCAGCCCAACGGAAGTAATGGAAAACTACCGTTACGACGTGCTGGCAGAAATGATTTTAACCTGCAAAAAAGGCATCCCAATCGAGCGACCCTTGCACCTGTTCGGCGCTGGGCACCCATCCATGTTCGCCATTGCAGTCGCTTTAGGCTGCGACCTCTTCGACTCAGCAGCATACGCATTATACGCCCGCGAAGGCAGATACATGACCGAAAATGGCACATGGCGAATAGAAGAAATGGATTACTTCCCATGTACCTGTCCAAAATGCGCCACCGAAACCCCCAAAAACCTGATGACAAAGCCAGCTAAGGAACGCGAAATCTTCCTTGCAGAACACAACCTGTGGGTTTGCATAGCAGAACTCAAACGCATTAAACAGGCAATTCGTGACGGTAGGCTTTGGGAACTCGCCGAAATGCGCGTCCACGCCCACCCAGCCTTGCTTTCAGCGCTCAAAAGAATTAGAAACCATTCAGATTTCCTTGAAACTTACAGTCCAAGCATCAAAAGCAGCGGCTTTTTCTACTTCGACCACGAAGGACTCGCAAGACCAGAAATCGCCCACTACAAAACCAGACTCTTCAACCGTTACACGCCACCAGCAAACGCCAAAACCCTGCTACTGCTGCCACAGACAAGAAACAAGCCGTTCCATAAAGCGCCAGAAATGAAGAAAATCCGCCAACTCCTCAGAATCCTCGGTCCAGAACTCGCCGACAAAGTTCATGTTGCCGTTTTCTGTGCACCGTTTGGTGTTGTACCATTGGAGCTTGATGAGGTTTATCCGCTTTCGCAGCATGAAGCAGCTTTGCCTCTTGACAGGGAAACAACCGCGTATGTTGCAAAGCAAGCAGCAGAATACATCAAACAAATGCCGTACAGCAGCGTTACCATGCTTAACGATCCAAAGACTTGGAAGAACCATGTTGAAATCGCTGTTCAAGCAGCCTGCACCGAAAAAGCAGTCCCATGCGGCGTTGTTCAAGCTGGCGGCGAAAGCAGCAAGAAACTCATCGCCAATCTTGAAGCTGAACTGCGAAAACAGTTAAGCAATTAAGCCTTTTTCCCTTTTTAAGCCCCGAAATGGGGTATGTATCTTTTTTAGTCAGCAGCAACAATCATAAAATACAAACTGCAGGAGACCACCCAAAATAGCCCCTCTGTACGCTGACTTTCACATTCACACGGTTTACTCTTCCGACAGCTTAATCCAACCAAAAACTTTGGTGGACATGCTTTTGGCGCACAATTACATCAAAGTTGCAGCAGTAACTGACCATGACTCCGTTAGAGCAAACAAAGCAACTATGAACTTAGCAGCCGCCTACCCAGACATCTTAATCATTCCAGGAGTTGAAGTAAGCACAACCGCAGGCGACATGCTAGTTTTGGGCACAGAAGAGTTGCCGCCTAAACCATGGAACCCACAGGACGTGGCGGATTACGCAAAATCCATCGGCGCCGTCTCCATCGTAGCACACCCCTACAGACTTTACGGCATGGGCGACGTGGCAAGAAACCTCAAAGTTGACGCCATTGAAGTTTTAAACGGCGGTTCCAGCAACACAGCAAACCAGCAGGCAAAGGCGATGGCTAAAGAAGTTGGGTTGCCCGGCACAGCTGGCAGTGATGCGCACCAGATTTCGGAGCTTTTCAGTGTTTGCACTCAAGTCCAAGCGGACCTAAATGTGGATAGTGTGCTTAATGCTATCCGTAAAGGTTTGATTTCCGCTCATTCAGCTATGGGGGTCAATACATTTTTAAAACACTATTTGCCTCATGAATAGCAGTATACACTAAATAGGATGTCCTGATTTGCAAGTTGGCTTTTTAGGCGGAGCTAGAGAAGTTGGCAGAATGGGAATCCACGTTAAAACCGCTAAAACGCAGGCGGTTATAGATTACGGTGTCATGCTTGACCGTGAACCCGGATTTCCCATGCATGTTCCCCCGAAAGATTTAGATGCAGTAATTTTAACACACAGCCACCTCGACCATTCAGGGGCTATACCAATATTCTATATCAACGACAAGAAACCACTTTACACTAACCAGCTCAACCTTGAACTAACGCAAATTCTGATTCAAGACTTTATCCACTTATCCAGTTACTATTTGCCTTTTGAGTATCTTGAACTTAAAAGCATGATGAAAAACAGTCACCACCTCAACTTTGGAGAGGAAGAACAAGTAGGCGACATGAAACTCAGCCTATACAACGCGGGACACACACCCGGAAGCGCCCAAGTCCTCATTGACGGTGACGGCAAAAAAATCCTTTACACAGGCGACTTCAACACTGAAGACAGCAGACTACTAAAAGGCGCCAAAATGGATTATTACAAAGACCTTGACGCCATAATCATCGAAAGCACATACGCCAACGAAGACCACACACCAAGACCAGAACTTGAAAAAAGCTTTGTCGAAGCAGCAACCGACACAGTAGAACGAGGCGGAACCGTGTTGATTCCAGCTTTTGGTGTTGGACGCGCTCAAGAAATCGCTTCAGTCTTAGTTGCCAACCATTTCGAGTACCCAATCGTTTTCGACGGCATGGCAAGAGAAGCCAGCAGAATAATACTAAACAACAAAGAGTTCCTGCGTGACCCCAAACAGTTCAGCAACACCATGAACACGGTTGAATGGGTTGAAGGCTGGCGAGACCGACGCCGCGCACTCAAAACTCCAAGCGTAATAGTTTCACCTGCAGGCATGCTAAAAGGCGGCCCATCACAGTTTTACCTCTCAAAAGTCGGCAAAAAAGCAAACAACGCCATATTCCTGGTAAGCTACCAAATTCCTGGAACACCCGGCAGGCAGCTAATGGAAAAAGGCGTAACCACCATCGACGGCAAAGTCCGAAAAGTCAAAGCACACTTCCAACACTTCGACTTCTCATCACACTGCGGAGCAACCATGCTTAAAGAATCCTTAAAAATGCTCGGCGGAAAACCCAAAGTCTTCGTAGTCCACGGCGCAGAAGGCAACTGCGAACTATTAGCTAACTGGGCAAAAACTGAACTTGGATTGGATGCTGTAGCTCCAAAAACTGGTGAAAACTTCCAAATCTAAGGAGAAAACCATGAAAATTGGGCTCTTACCTATAGGGCAGGTAAACCACACTTTTCTTTCCAGTCTTTGTCAAAACTTAAGCACTGTTTTTGTCGATTCAACCTGCACACTAATCAGCGAAGGCTTGCCCCTTCCAGAAAAAGCCTTCAACAAAAACCGCAGCCAATACGAGGCCAACTTTATTCTTAACCAAATTCAGCTTTACGCTGACCAGCAAGACACGTTTGCACGGGTGTTGGGAGTGGTGGATGTTGACCTTTACGCTTCAGAATTGAATTATGTTTTTGGGGAAGCTTACACTCCGGGTAAGGCTGCGTTGATTTCCCTGTTTAGGCTTAAACCAGAACTTTATGGTCAAGGCCCTGACGAGGCGCTTTTCTTGGAGAGGGCGTTTAAGGAGGCTGTGCATGAGCTTGGGCACACTTTAGGATTAAGGCATTGTCCGAATCCAACATGCATAATGCATTTTTCCAACTCGATAACAGACACCGATGAAAAACAAAGCTTATTCTGTAAGCAATGCTCTTTACAGGTAGCAATAACCATTCATAACGTAGGTTAACAACGTGACAGAAAAGGAGTCAAAACCAGCAACTAAAGAATCCGACACATTCAAGTTCCAAATGATTTACTTGGCACCGATACTTGCAAGCATCCTTTTCGGTTTGGTGTGTGCCGCTTTGCTTCTTCCGCAAGAGGTTCCTGTTTATCCGGTTACGCCCGTTCCAACAGACGCCCCCGGAGCAGACTGGATCACAGCAGCCTATTTTGTTGTACTTGTCGGAATTAGTGCCACAGTCTTCTATGTACTGCTTAAACGAAGAAGCAAAAGAGTCATCAAAGCCTTAATCACCCTCGCATTCACCTTAGCAGCTCTACTGCTTTCATATGAGTATCTTGTTGCTTTAACAGTGTATGTGCCGTTTCTTGCAGATTGGCTAATCATCATTCCATTAATGATTCTGTTCACTGTTCTATTTGACCTCGCCATATTCCGCCTTGGAAGTGTCTACCGTAACGCAGCAGTAATTTTGATGGGCGGCGCATTAGGCATGTTCTTTGGCTACAACGTTACAATACTCTCACTTTGGAGTGCTGTGTTGATTCTTGTGTTCTTGGCGGTTTACGACATTTTTGCAGTCTACAAAGGCTCAGTTGGAAAAATCGCCCAAAACGGGCTTGATGAACTTCAAGGATTAACTTACGCTTTCAAAGACATACAAATGGGCTTAGGCGACTTAGTATTTTACTCCATGCTTGTTGGCGCCATGGTTTTCGGTTTCCAATCCAGCTTCATCCCAGCTATAGCTTCAATAATCGGCATCACTGCAGGCTCAATCATAACTTTCTATATGCTTGAGAAAAAAGGCATATTCCCAGGGTTACCCTTCCCAATCATGCTAGGCTTAATTTTGGGATTAACCACGGGCTTTCTACTATAAACTCACCTAAAAAATAAAGCTGAAAATATTCCACCAATTTTTCTTTTTGAAAAAAGGAAAAAAGAGTTTAGGTTGTTCCAGTAATTACAACGTTCATGCCAAAGCTTGTTTCAACGCTAAAGTTTGCGGCGGTTGTCAAAGTCAATGTTGCAGCCAAAATTTTGCCCGGTTCAAGTTTCGCCTGTTCCCTGTCCCAAACGCAAGTTATAGAACTGCTAATGGCGGTTGGGTACCAGTTTGTTTTCTCTAAACTCAGAGTTAGAGCGGTTGTTCCAGAATTTTTAACATAGACTGTTTTGTTTATTGATTCGCCTGGAGATATTGAGCCCCAATCAATTGCGTCAAGTCTGTGTTTGCATTTACTGTCTGTATAAATGTCTAAGCGTGTTTTGCTGGATGTATCTTTGTTTGATGCGGCGGATGCAAGAAAACCTGAAGAGAGCAAAATTAAGATGATTAAACTTATTGCGAGGGCGGTTTTGGTTAAGCTTAGACCTAAACTTTTTGTTGTCAAACAGTTTCAATCCGAAGCAGTTTACCAAAACTCGTAAATCGTAATATAAAACAGTATTGCTTGAATGGTTCAACACTAATTCAGATTACAAATACAGACTCAAACTACAAAAAAGAAAAAGAAATTATTTGCTAAAACGTTCACTAAAGACCGCACGGATTTTTTCGGGGCTCTCCAGGACATGCACACCATCCATTTGTTCCAACTTGCGTGTCTGCTCAGCCTCTTCCTTGCGCACCCTGATCTTGATGGTTTTGCCGTTGGGTATGATTGTTTCTACGACACCTTCTTTGTAGTCGGTTGGCAAAATGTAGACTGTGCCAAAAGCTTTGAGGCTCATGATAGCCGAGTTGGTAATTAAGGTGTCTCCGATGCCGTTTACGATTTTTGCAACAGTATTTGAAGAGGTCGGTGCAATGAGAAAGAAATCGTATTTGCCGCTTTGTAACCAAGCCGATAGAAAAGGCGCATTAGCATTCATTTCAACACTGAAATGCGAGAATTCTTGCTTTACTATATCAAACTGTTTGTAGAACCGCAGCATAGTTTCCCCGTTTTTGGAAACAAAAACTTGGATTTCCACTTTGTGCTCATACTGGTTTTTTAGTTCAATCATTATTTTGACGATTTCAGCGATTTTATCGCCGCCGCCAGTTATTCCCCAAGCAATTTTACACTTTTTTTGTGTTTCAGCCATTTTTATCTCTCCTTCTTCTCTGCAAGCAAGTCAGAGAATTTCTTAACTGTCTTTTTTAGGCTTCTAAAGCCCTCTTCATCTTGCTTTACACCTTCCAAAGTGTCTTTTGTCCAGAAGGTGGCGCCCATGTTTGCCCCAAAAAAGCCGCCGCTAACAGGAATCATGCCGTTAAGAACCTGAAAATCAGTGATTTGCGATAGAGCATGCTCTTGTCCACCATTACGGTCTCCACCTAAAGCGATACCCATTCCGATTTTTCCTCTGAAAAAGTTTTTGTCGCTGGCTACGGCTGCTCTGCAACGGTCCAGTACTGCTTTTAGTTGTGCACTCATTCCGTTGTTGTAGATTGGGGTTGCAAAGATTATGCCTTCAGCGTCTTTTAGCAGTGGATAGAGTTCGAACATGTCATCTTTGAAAGCGCAGACTTTGTTTTTTAGGCAGTAATCGCAGTGCACGCAAAAGCCAATTTTTTTGCCGCGTACACCCCAGAATTTGGTTTCAAAGCCTTTTTCTTCAAGCATACGCAGGGCTTCATGTAAAACGTGGTCTGTAGCTTGTTGGCGTGGGCTAGCACAAATACCGACAATCATAAAACTCAATAATGTTCTAACTGCAGTAGGGCATAAAATCTTTTCTAAAATCTCTAAAAACAAACAGTTAGGTGATGCATCAAGTTATTGTACATCTACAACCACACAACTTTATGTTGCCGCAAGGTTCCTAAAATAGCTCGACACTGGAGCTAGTTTTTTCGGCGGAGGTAGACTCTTGGTTAAAATCATTGACACAAATGGTGTGGAAGAGAAGTTTGATAGTAAAAACTTGGAAAACAGCCTAAAAGAGGCTGGTTTGCCAGAACGTTTAGCAGCAGAAATTGCGGAGCGAGTAGAAAATCGTGTGGAAAACGGGTGGACAACCGAAAAATTGCGGGAAGAAACAGACGCAGAGCTTAGGCGGTTGCAAGAAGACATCGAAAAAGCGTACACCAACTACAAGCGTTCAGGGCCAATGGGAGAGCATCTGGTAGGCGAACAAAGAGCTTTTAGTGATAAAGAAATTTTACCCAGTGAACAGCCACGACGTGAAACAAAAACAGAATTCAAAAACGTAGAAGCATAACAAAAAAGTTTTTTTGAAAAATAAACAAAAAATAAAGAAGAAAGAAGTGTTCGAGGTTACTCTTTCTCGAAGTATTCTTCTGGTGGTGGCGGGTTTGGTGGTAATCCTCTGCGTTCACGGATTTTCTTGATTGTTTCCGCTTGCATCTGCTCTGGAACTGGTGCCCAACGGCTGAACTGGGTTGCCCAGAAAGCTCTGCCTTGAGTTGAGCTTCTTAGTTCGTCGGCGATACCGAAGCTTTCGGATACTGGCATTTCTGCTTTGACAGTGATCATGTCTTCTTCTGATGGCATGTCGATGATTTTTCCGCGTCGTTTGTTGATGAGGGTGATTACGCTGCTGACGAATTCTGATGGTACTTTGCATTCGAAGCTGATGAGTGGTTCAAGCAGTTTGGGGTTGCTGAGTAGGATAACGCAGTAGATTGGTCTCCAGGTCATTGGGATTGCTTGTGCTGGGCCTCTGTGGACTGGGTCTTCGTGTAAGGTGATATCTTCAAGATTGATCTTTAAGCCGTATGCTGGTTCTTTTGCGAGTGGTGAAGTGTGTACTGCTTCGCGGAAACCGGTCTTTATGTGGTCAATGATTTCTTCTACGTATTGGCGTCCACGGATACGGTTACAAAGAATGTTGTTTTCTTCGATTGCAACTGCGCCTTTTGCTTCGTCTGGTTCCCAACCCATTGATTTGAGAACTTTGGCTCTTTCATCTCTGTTTTGTAGGTCAGTGATTTTTTCTGATTTGATTGCTTCAATGACATCGTCTGAGAGTTTCTCGATGGTGATCCAGAGTTTGTTGTGTTTGTTGGGGCTTTTACCCATGACTGCTGGACCCTTGTAGTCGTGGCTGATGGTTTCTCTGTAGATGACGATTGGTTTGCTGAGTTTGACTTTTAGGCCTGATTCTTGTAGTCGGTAAGCTGTGATTTCAAGGTGAAGTTCTCCCATACCTGACAGGAGGAATTCGCCTGATTCTTTGTTCATGGTAAAGTGCAAGTTAGGGTCTTCGGTTGTGAGTTTGTGCATTACTTTGTCGAAAAGTGGCAGGTCTTTAACGTCTTCTGGCTCAACTGCTACAGTGACGACTGGGTCAGACACGTAGTTTAAGCCTTCAAAACTGTGGATTTCAATGCCGGCTTCACCGATAGTTTCACCAACACGTAGGGCTGGTAAACCTGAGATTGCGCCGATATTGCCTGCGGGTACACGGTCAACGAAGACACGGTCTGTTGCCATGCTCATGAAGACTTGCTGGATTGTGCCTTTTTGTTGTGCGCTGACTAGTTGGACATCTTTGCCTTTTGTGATTGCGCCGCTGAAGATTCTACCGATGGCTACGGTGCCGCTGTGTGGGTCAACTTCGATAGTGGAAATGCACATGAGTAATGGTGCGTTGGGGTCAACTTTTGCCATGCCTTGACCGACTGCTGAGGTTGCGTCGCCTGGCCAAATTTTTGATTGACGGTAAGGTTGGGCTTCAAGTGGACTTGGTAAGTGTTTGCAGAACATGTCAAGGATTGGTTCTGGCAATGGTGCTTTCTTGCTTAATGCATCAACTTTTTTGCCGACGTCTTCTGGTTCACCAGTGTACGCATCAATGATGTCTTGGAAACTGATTTTCTTTAGTTTCATGTGGTCAAGGTTTAAGCCCCATTTGTGAAGGGCTGAACCGAAGGCGACACGACTGTCTTCGATTTTAACTTGCCAGTCTTGTTTGTGTTCTGGTGGAGCGTGTTTCTCAATTAATGTGTTGACTCTTAGGAGAATCTTTGCAAATTTCTTTTGAATCTCCGCTGGTGTCAACTTGATTTCTTTGATTAAACGGTCAACTTTGTTGATGAATAAGAGTGGTTTGACTCTTTCTCGTAGTGCCTGCATAAGGACGGTTTCTGTTTGGGTCATTGGTCCTTCTACTGCGTCAACGACTACGAGTGCACCGTCGACTGCACGAAGGCTTCTGGTGACTGCACCTGAAAAGTCAATGTGACCGGGGGTATCGATTAAGTTGATGAGGTAATCTTGATTGTCGTATGTGTGGACCAAGCTGACGTTTGAAGCGAAAACGGTCATTTGACGTTTCTGTTCAAGGTCCCAGCTGTCCAAGAATAGTTTTTGTCCAGCAGTTTGTGTGCTGATGATACCTGCGTGTGCCAAAAGACTGTCAGATAGTGTGGTTTTGCCGTGGTCAACGTGTGCAATAATGCTGGTGTTGCGGATAATTTTTGGATTATCCATCAGTTTAACGATTTCTTCGGTTTGTCTATAACGCGCCATTAATTATTCATTCTCCATTTTAACTTTCATAATCTTATTACTTTGATTCGAATGCACTGTCTTTTTGAACATTTTATGCATATGGGAATCTCTCAAATAATAGAGTAAGCTACATGGACATTGAGTTTGTAGCCTATTAACTTTGTGCCAATAAAGTATGAAAGCTTTGGTGAAAAAACAGGCGCGTCTTAAGAGAAAGTTTAACAGGTTTTTGATGCAAGAAGGCAGATTCGAAAATTACATAAGAAAGCATCAATTTCCAAAGGGTAATTCAACGGTTTTTCAGCCAATAGCACCTACCCCCCTATAGGTTCTGTGCATAGATTGGATATTAGAATCCAAATAGGCTGCTAATAGGTTAACGAAAAATTAAGCTGATAAGAAGCCGCCGTCCACAACAATCAAAGCCCCATGCACATAACTGGAAAAATCACTTGCCAAAACCAAGGCATACGGGCAATCTCGTCAGGTGCACCCATCCTGCCAAGAGGCGTCCGCAGCCCATACTCTATGCCTGTCTTCACGATGCTGGGCTTAAACTTTAGAACGTCTTTAGCCACGCCTTTAGTACCTTCGGTCCATACGCCGCCGGGAACAAGCACATTGATTCTGAAGCCTCTTTTGCCGTACTCGGCAGCTAACGCCCTAGTTAAAGCCATGACAGCGGCTTTTGAGAGGTCATAATGGCAAAGGTCAGGCTTTAAAGGCAAAATAGCTTCAATCGAACCAACATTAATGAT
>JAWRIR010000121.1:0-30251 GCA_040268405.1 Thermoproteota archaeon
TGATGGCTGTGGCAATTTCCCTAGTCGGTTCTGCATCACTTTTCTTTCTTATCGGGTCGCTTAGGTATCTTGAAACTTTTCTTCCCGCTTGGCAAGCATGGTTAATCATCGGCGCAACTGCAGCAGTGGTTGCCGCGGCGCTCTTGATAACTTTGGCATTGATTATTTGGCGCCAATTCCGTGCAGCAAAAACAAAAACTGAAACCGTTGAAACACCGAAGAATCAGGCTAGTCCTGAGGTAACCAAAAATTAAATAATCATTTTTGGTATGCAGTGATTGAAAAGGTGTCACTAAATAATGGCGTTACAGGGTAAACTTGAAGATTTAATCAAAGAAAAACGAGCATTTTTACGTGCTTCAGTTAAAGAGTATGCTGCAGGCGGCAACGACATGATTGATGATTTAGAAGCCAGCCTAAACGAGGCTAAAGCAGAAATTCTTAACCATTTGGAACTTGCCAGTTGCATTCGTGAAGAGTCAGGAGAAGCAGCGTACCGAAACGAATGCCTTGAAATGTTTAACAGTTGGTTCGAAAAATGGTTCGGAAACCCCTAACAGGGCTTTTTCTTTTATAAAAATAAAAAGTGTTTGATTGCCGCCTTTATTGGCGTTTTATCGGCGCGAAAGTGATTTCGATTTCGCCCCACTCTTCTTTCGATGTTTCTGTAGTTTTTGTGGTCGTTGTTGCTGTTCTTGTTGTGGTTGCGGTTGGGATTTCTTCAGGTTTGAAGGCTACTTTGACCTTGCTAGAAATGTTTAGGTTGCGGGTTAAGTCTCGTTCAACTACCAAGCCTGTTCTTTTTGTCAAGGCTGCACGTACATCAGTTGGAGTGAGTGTGCGTGTTGGTGTAGTTTCAGGTTTGGTTTTTTCTGTTTCAATATTGAATTTTAATGGGACCTTGACACGGAGGTTTTCGATGCTTAGAAGAGCGGTGCTTTTTCCAAGTTCAGTGCCTTCCTCTGATGAGACCGTGCTAATGTAGTCTAGGGCGCTTTGAACCTCATTGTGTATTGATAGGATGGCTTCTGTTAGGAAGAACGCGTTTTTCTCGTTTGATGTTGTGCTCATGGAACCACCGTTTTGAATGTTATTTCAACTTCGCTTAAAACGTCTGCTTTAAGCGTTAAGAATTCGGGTTTGGTTGCGTTGACTGGTTGGGCGATTAGTTTGGGGAGGCTTAAACTTGCAATTCGGGAACCCGTTGTTGCTGCCTTTGTGGTTGTGGATGCTTGGGTTTCAAGTCTTAGCATAAGTTTTGATTTGATGTGGCCATTGTCAACGTATACTCTTGGGATGCCTCTTGCAATAACCTGCCTAAGCAATGCAAGATGTTGAGCAGCCAACGTTAACCTTACTGCAGCGTAAATGTTGTTGTAGCCTGTTTGGTTAATGTACAACCTGTTTTGGGTAGTGGGAGTCACGTCTGTTTTTGTTATTTTATAACCTGTTTTCTCGTTTATTGCGGGTGACTCGCCTGTTTCTTTGCTTACTGTATATAGTTCGCCAACATCCACGGCGCTTTTGTCCTCTTTGCCTGTGCTGGAGGGAAAAAGACGCATTATTTCTGCCCTAATTATTTCGTCAGTCAAGTTTTCTTTCGCGTACTCTTCAGGTGAAAGCAGTGTTTGCTTTTCTAGTTCGGCGGCTTGTTTTTCCTGTGTTAGTATTGAAGTTACGACGGCGTTGAGGGTTTCAGAAATAAGAGTGGAGGCGAACTCAGCAAAGCCTAATTCTGTTGCTTTAGCGATGCTGGTTGCCATGTTTCTCGTCGACCTTTTAGGAGGTGTTTAATGATTGATAGTCTGTTTTGAAGTTGATTTGTACGTGACCGTAGATTTGTACTCTGCTGCCTGAAATGTCGCGGTTTGTCTCTTTTGCTGTGGAGATGTGCATTGAAGTGAAGCTTGTTGAAGCGGATGCTTTTACCCAGAGGCTGACTAATCCGCCGGTTTTTGCTTTAGCTTTAACTGCAAATGAGCTGGAGTTGTAGTTGTTTTTGGTTGATTCGTAGAATGTTGAACCGTAAGTGGTGAAGGTTAACTTTGTTTCAATTACACCTTGTTCAACGACTAACCGTAAAACACCCATTTTGACCATTTCTTTAAGCAAACTGTACTTATCTGCGGCAATTCGGGTTGCAACTGCTGAAATAATTTGGTCTAACGCTGATTGGTCGTTGATTGCTGTTGCGGCTACACCGGGTGATTCTTGTACGCCGGGTACAACGAGTGCTTTGTTTAGTGTTTCAGCGTCAGTTTGGGATAAGGTTGCGCCGATTCTTACTTTGGTTCCTGCATCGCTTGTTGGGTCAGGAAGTACTTTTGCAAGCAACTGCAGTACCATGTCGCCGCTGATGTCGTCTTTGGTGTCGTTGATGTATTCTGAGAGCGATTTTGAGACTGCTTTTAAGAGTTCAACGTAGGCTTCTGTTTGTCGTATGTTTGCAGCGATTAATGCGTCAAAGACGTCGGTGATTAGTTTTGAGGTGAATTCTGGGAATTGTATTTCGCCCAGCCTTGTTGCTTCGCTTACTGCTACGGATGTTCCTGACAAGTTAGTCCACCTCCAAGCGTGCTGAGGCTGTTAGTTCGTAATGTTGGTTGATTGTTGCTTTTATGATGCTAATTGGGGTTGGCATATTTCATCAACAAACGGGCAACTAGCAGTGTTCACTAATAAGACTTACGAAATAATTGTTGTTCTGCAGTCTTATACAACAAAACTACAGATAAAACAAAAATAAAGAAAAAAGAGCTTAATTTAGCCCCTATTCTTTCTGCATAACGTAAAAAACGTAACCGTAATGCTTCGAGTACTTGCGGAACATTTCAATCTCCTGCTCCTCAGCCGCAATAACCGCCAAAGCCTCACTGTTACCCTGATATTTGGCTTTCATTGCTGGCAGTTTAGCAAGAATTGGCAGGTAATAGTTCTCCCACCAACTGGACTCAGGCAAAACAAAATAGCCCACTATGTTGTAGCCGCAATCTTTGATTAACTGCAAGCTCTCCTTAACGGTCTTTATGGGTGGATAAACCTGTGTTATGTAATCCTTAACCTGCTTGGGCGGGTTGGGGTCTATCCAGCACATTTCCGTAAGTGCAAGGTAACCTTTTTCGACTATGAACTTGCGCCATTCACGCAGTCCCTTCTCGAAGCCAATAATGAAAATGGCTCCTTCACACCATAAGACGTCAAAACTGTTTTCTCCAAAACCTAAACAGTACATGTCACCCTTGACAATCTTGATTTTGTCACTGACACCTTCCGCTTTCGCATGCTGAGCAAGCTCATCAAGAAGCGTTTGATTATTATCCATAGCCGTTATCTGAGCATTGGAAATTTTGGCTAACTCGATTGTTTGCATACCTGGACCGCAACCGATGTCCAGAAGGCGCGGTTTCTCTGGTAAGCCTGTTAGCATGCGATAGGCTCGTCTTGTTGACCTATTATCGCCTGGACCTTCACGTGGCAAGTTGCTGTGAACTTCAAAGAAGTACTTATTCAAAACTGGGCCGACGCTGCATTCAGAACCCGCATCTTCAGTTGGCGGGTTAGTTCCGTTAAATTTTTTTATTAGTTCATTGATTTCTTGTGCGTTTGCAGCTTTTAGAGTGTTGTTTCCTTTAGTGGCAACAAAGGTTCCGTCAGAGGTAACCGTGATTTTGAAGCCGCCAGTGTATGATGTGGTGTCGCATGACTCTTTTTTAGACATTTTCTTAACCGACTTAGTAAATAGTTTTTCTTCCTTCTATAATTAACGCATAATTTTACCTTGTTAATAGAGCCTTTACTTGTGTAGCACAGATAAAGTCTTATTTACTGCCTTTGCTGCTATCAATTGGGCGATAAGCATGTCGGAAGGAACTGAAGCAAAAATCAAACAAGACCTCTCAGCAGAAATAGTTCACCTAGTAGAAACTTACAGTCAAATAAGAAATAATCTCGCTGCACCCAATTATGACGGGTTGGCACTTGCCTCTGCCATTAGAGCATTTAAGGACAGTTTAAGCCGTGCGAGTGCATACACTCTAACCTTGTACAATTTAAGAGGGCAAAGGGTCAATATTCCGTGGGAACAACTATTCACAAACCTTGATTACGCGTTGGCAACAATCACTGTTTCTTCATCGCCTAAGCAGAGAGATGCTGTGCAAACAATCCTTTCCATGTCAAAAGCTGAGTTTGAACAGGTTTTAACGTATTTTGCAGCGTTAAATGAATCCCTAAAATAAGCCCTTTTCTCTTTTTACACCCTTTTGTTGACGTTCCGTTTTCTCCCTAACCTTTAAACCATTGAAACGTCAAATACCACTGTAAGCATTCAACAGTTTTCTGCTGTCTCGAGCAGTAGTTAGCCCATAAAAGCTACAGTTGTTCTATGCATTTACTCTTACTCTACCTTGACAATGACGTATTTTTTTCAGAAAACCCGCGCATATTCTAGATAAAACATGATTTAATCGTACTTACGGTTTAAATACCGCTTTAAAGTTCCATATTTGAATGAGGATTAGCCTCACGCTTGTTTTAGTCAATTAAAAAACCGTTTTTTTCTTATCCACTTCTGTCAGGAAGGGATTATTCAGACATGGCTGCAAGTCAAAAAGAGTTGGTTGAAGAGTTAAAGCTTGAATGGAAAAAGCTATGGCGTGAACGACGCGACGATAAAGTACGCGCCGAAGGAATTGCAGTCACCGATTACTCCCAACTTTTTGTGGATAAAGGCACAATCATTCATGCAACAAGAGCCTACAAAGCCCTAAACTTCAAAGAAATACTTGAACAACACCAAGTACCAGACGCTGAACGCTACGTTCCCCCCGACCGTTACGTTGGCGGCTGGAACAAGTTTGTCAAAAACAACATTTCAAACAAGCCCTCCACCTTGAGAAGACACGGGTACGTAGTAGACGAAAAAAGAAGTCATCAGCATCCTAAAAAGGGCGGCAGAGGCTGGCTGCATGCAAACTGACTTTTAGCTGTTTTTTACGTTTTTGTTTTTGTGAGGGAACCGTTTTTTGGGCAATTATCGTGACCGACTAGACATTATCGCAGATATTCTACAGGCTGCTAGTCATGAAGCTAAAAAGACGCAGATTATGTATCAAGCAAACCTAAGCTACAAGGTCCTTCAAAGGTACCTAAACGAGGTCACAGAATCGTCGCTTGTACAGTTCCAAGGTGAAACCCAAAGTTACCTTATAACCACTAAAGGCCAAGACTACCTCTCTGCCTACAAAGAATACTCCCGAACAAACAAAAGCATCGAAAAACGGCTTAACGATTTCTCCAACAAAAAAAGGGTGCTTGAAGACTTATGTCCTTACAGAGAAAGTCTGACAGCCGCAACGTAACAAAATTTTGAGGCAAAAACGTGAACATTTTTAAGCAAACCCTGATTGGAGGCGGCTTTTGATTGAGTTTTCTCCAAAAGTATCGTGCATTAATTTTGGTTGTTGTAGCAGTTTTAGCTTTGGTTATTGCGTCACCGCTGATTGAGCAGTACGTTTCAGCACCAAAAACTGAACCGTTAACTGAACTTGCAGTGCTTGGACCTTATCATAACGCTACTTACCCGTACAATTTAACTTCAGGCGACGTTTACCCTCTATACTTCATTGTTAGCAACCATTTAGGCGTCGCAGCAGATTACAAGTTGGAAGTAAAATTCCGTACCCCCGACCAATCGGGACCAGACAGTTTTAACCACACCGCAAGCAGTTTGCCGCCGCTAACAGACTTAACTTTTAATGTTAAAGACGGCGACTCGTTGGAGTTGCGGGTGGATTTTGTTTTTGATTACGTTGTGAATTCGCGTGCGGCTGTTATGGATAAGCTTGTGGTTAATGGCTCATCGGTTGATATGGACAATTTGTCTGTGGCTTGGGCTTCTAAAGAGAACGCCTATTTGGGTAACTTGTTTTTTGAATTGTACCTAAAGGATGATTCTTCGGGCGGTTTTCTGTATAATCAACGTTACGTCAGTTTATGGGTTAACCTTGGCTGATCAGACGTTTTTGTTAGTTTTTGGAGGCATTTTTTTGGTTTTAAAGTCAGAAGTAATTTTAGCTATTGGAGCCCACCCAGACGATATCGAATTAGGGTGTGGTGGAACAATTAGTGCAGCCTCAAAACTTGGCAAACGAGTCATCGCAGTTTTCCTTTCAAAAGGCGAACACAGCGGCAACCCCGAAGTCAGACCAAAAGAAAGCATCGAAGCCCTCTCACTATTGGGCGTAAAAGAAGTGTATTTCGGCGATTTTCCCGACACAGAAATCCCCTGTTCACGGCAAGCAATCGATTTTTTGGAGGCCTTTTTTGTTGCAAACAAACCCGACACGGTACTAACACACACCGTTAATGACATTCATCAGGATCACCGGCAGGTCGGTTGGCTTTCAATTTCAGCCTTCCGAAACGCGCCACGACTGCTCGCTTACGAGACTCCAAGAGTTACTCAAGCCTTTTCTCCAACATACTTTGTTGACATAACAAATTGTGTTAACGACAAATGGATGGCGTTGAAATGTCATTTTTCCCAGAAAACGAAACGTTACATCACGTACGAGTCAATGGTGAATCTGGCGTCGTTTAGAGGCAGTCAAGTTAGTTTGCCTGCTGCTGAAGCTTTTGAAGTTGTACGTTACGTTGAAAAAATCGAAAAGAGTTCCTAACATGACTGTAATTGTTTGTGACTCGGCCTTGATTGTTTCAGGTCATCAACCCAATTATTTGCCGTGGCTTGGCTTTTTTGACAAAATGCAAACCAGCGACCTATTCATTATCGAAGATGACATCCAGTTTGAACGCCAGGGCTTCACCAGCCGAAATAAAATTAAAACCATTGATGGAGTAAGATGGCTTAGCGTACCAATCAAGCACGCCAAACTGCCCGTAAAAATTAAAGAAGTAGAAATCTCAAACGAAGGCGAACCAGCCTGGGCATCAAGACACTGGTTAACACTTAAACACAGTTACTGCAAAGCACCCTTTTGGAGTGACTACAGCGGGTTTTTTGAAGACACGTACGCCAGAAGATGGGATAAACTAATTGACTTAAACATGCATATTATTCGTGGCGTAATGCAGTTTTTAGGCATCAAAACACCGCTTGTTACGGGGTCTGATTTAGGGGTTTCTGGACGAAAAAGCGAGTTAATCATTGCTCAATGCAAAGCCGTAGGCGGGGACACACAACTTGCAGGAATAGGCGGAAAATGCTACATAAACCCAGAACGATTCGAGGAAGAAGGCATAAAACTTTGTTTCCAAAATTTCCATTACCCATACTACCCGCAACTTCACGGCAAATTTGAATCTAACCTTTCGGTGGTCGACTTTCTTTTTTGTTCAGGCGCTAATGAATGGAAAAAAATTTATGCAAACAGGAGCGAAAAATAATGAATCAACTTTTATCTTCCAGACCATATTTCCCAGAAGATAATCTCCAAGTTATCCTGCGGGACGTTGAAACCTGCTTACGCAGCGGCGTTCTAACAGGCGGTCCACACCTTGAAAGTTTTGAACACGCTTTTGCAGAATACAACCACGTAAAACATGCGGTAGGCGTTAACTCTGGAACGGCATCCCTTGAAATTCCCCTTCGACATTTCGGAGTAAAAGAAAAAGAAGTCATAGTGCCCACAAACACATTCATTTCTACGCCTAACTCAGTAATTTTTGCAGGCGGAAAACCCGTCTTTGCTGACATGCGTGAAGACACCCTCTGCATAGACCCCGAAGACGTAAAACGTAAACTTACCTCCAAAACAGCCGCAGTGATAGTGGTACATATTGCTGGGCTTGTTTGTCCACAAATCGATGAACTCAAACAGTTTTGCGACGAGACTGGCTTGCTTTTGCTGGAGGATTCTTCTCATGCGCATGGAGCAATGATTGACGGCAAAATGGCTGGCACTTTAGGCGATGTTGGATGCTTTTCCCTGTACCCTACCAAGGTTATGACAAGCTGTGAAGGCGGCATGATAATCTCTAACAACAACGCCTTAGCTGAGGCGGCTCGTTGCATGCGTAACTGTGGACAAAACCTGCAAAAAGACGTCATAATGCTTGGTCACAACTGGCGGTTAAGTGAAATCGCCGCTATTGTAGGTAAAACCCAGCTATCAAGCCTTGAAGAATTCGTTGCACGAAGAAACGCTATTGCCCGATACTATGAACAATCTTTAGGAAAGGTTAACGGTGTTTCACTTTTCCAGGTACCGCCAAATATTCGGCACAGTTACTACAAGTACCCCATCAAACTATGTGACGAAATTGAACGCGACAAATTAGCCCTTAAACTCAAAGAAAAAGGCATAGAAACAGGTAGCGTTTACTATCCGCCATGTCACCTGCAACCATACTATTTAGAAAACTATTCACACAAAGGCGAGTTTCCAGTTGCGGAACGTGTACTTCCAAAAATCCTTTGCCTGCCAATGCATGTCAATTTAACACAAGACGACCTCAATTACATCTCCGACGCGTTTGTTTCTTCCCTAAACGAATTGTAGACGGCAGTTATGAATTCAACTAACAAAAAAAACCAACTTGTTGACACTACACTTCAACGGTTTCCAGTCCGAAGAAAAGAGCTTGACCGCTTTAAATTCGGCAAACGCAGTTACCTTCAAGTAGCCAACTCCACAAACGGACACACCCCATTTTGTTTGGACGTCGCATGTGGAGCTAAACCGTTCCCAAAAGCTGACGTGGTATGTGACCTTAACCTTTTGCCGGTAAAAGACAGAAGCATGAAACGTTTAGAAACCGCTGGAAAACCCTTCGTTTTATGCAGCTGCTACAACTTGCCCTTCAAAGACGGCGCATTTGATTTTGCCACAAGCTACTACTTGCTTGAACACATCGATTATCCGGGCTTGTTCTATTTAGAGTTGAAACGTGTGGCTAAGCACGGCTTTATTCAGTGTCCCACTTGGTTTAACGAGTTCTTGTATGGGGAAGAAGTGCACAGTTGGATTGTGGTCAAGCAGGATAACCATCTTTTTGTGAAGCCAACCGGGAACAGTAGAAAAAATTTTGTTTTAAGTTTCTTTTTTCACAGACTGTACCGTTTTCGCACTTGGCAATTATTACATGCAATGATTGACGAAACCGTTCATGCTTTCACTTTGACTTTTAGCTTTTAAAAGCGGTTTTTTCAAGTTTAACGCTTAAAACGTGGTTTTTTAGTTGCTTGCTAAAGGAGTTTTTTGTTTGCTTGCTTTAAATGTAACATCAAAAGACTGTTCTAGATGTTGCGCTCATTTTTCGGGTTGTATCCTACGTACATCTTTAAATGAATGTTTTCTCGCATTGTTTTTAAGGTATCCCGAGAAGTTTAGTAGGAGACGCATATGGACAAGATTCGCTCATTCGTTTCAGTTGTTATTGCCACACTTAACGAAGAGGAAGGAATAGGTCCAACCCTGCAAGAAATGCAAAGCGTACTCCACGATACAAATTTTGTAGTTATTGACGGCAACAGCGTTGATAAAACAATCGAGATAGCAAAAAATTTGGGTGCAGACGTTTTTTTGCAGGAAGGCAAAGGCAAAGGAAATGCAATGTCTCAAGGTCTGCGTCTGTACGGTTCTCAGTCTGAGTTTGTTGTTTTTACAGATGCTGATTACACTTACCCCGCTGAGTATGTTCCTAAAATGCTTGAAATTTTAGAGCAGGACCAAAAAGTAGGCATGGTCATTGGAAACCGTTTCAGCAGTGTAGGCGTTAACAAGTCTTACAAAAACCCGTTTTATTTCGGAAACAGACTACTTGCATTTGCCCAGCAAGTTATGAATGGCGTTAAGCTTGCTGACCCGTTGTCGGGTTTACGTGTTGTACGAAGTGAAGTTCTAGACGGTTTGAAACTGAAAAGCGAAGGCTTTGACATTGAAGCCGAATTGAACGCGGTTATAGGGCGTAGCGGTTACAAGATTGTTGAAATCCCAATTGAGTACCGTACAAGGTTGGGCGAGAAAAAGCTTCGGATGCGTGACGGTTGGGATATCATGAAACGAATAGTCAGTGAAAGCTTCACCTTCTAATTTTTAACTCAATTATTACGTTTTTTAATTTTTATTTTGAGATTTTTAAGGGGTGTTTTTTTGACCATAAAAGTTGGAATGGTCGGTTTAGGCCACATGGGTCAACTGCACATGCTTAACGCTATGCGTGTTGACGGCGTAAAAGTAGTGGCTGCCGCCGATAAAGACAAAAAAAGCCGTGCCTTCGCAGAACGTTTTCACGTAAAAGCCTACGATGACTACACAAAATTGATTGACTCTGAAAAGCTTGACGCAGTAATTGTTTCCCTGCCAAATTTCCTTAAGAAAGAGGGCGTTTTTTATGCTGCTGAACGTGGGCTTGACGTTTTTTTGGATAAACCGTTTTCGCGAGGTTACGCTGAAGCAGAAGCTATAGTGCAGAAAGCCCAACACAACGGCACACGTTTAATGGTAGGCGTCAATTACCGCTATTTCCCATGCGTCCAAAAACTTAAAGCAAAACTTGACAGTGGACAACTCGGAGACACAGTAATTGCAACCTCAGAATTGGTGCTTAACGGTCCAATTTCGCATGGTGCGGTTCCTCATCCCGTTCCTGAATGGTGGTTAAACAAGGATTTAGCCGGCGGAGGAGCACTGCTGGATTTAGGCTATCACTTGGTAGATTTAGTGACTTGGATGCTGGGCGATTTTGACGTTTCTTTTTCCCAGTTAGGTCATAAACTGAATTTGCCCGTTGAAGACGCTGGCACGGTGGTGTTGCATTCGAGGGCTAATGATTTGGACTGTATTGTGAATGTCGGATGGTTCTCAAAATCGATTTTCCCAGACTTCAATTTCCGACTAAACCTGCATGGTACTGTCGGTTTTGACTCAACAGACCGTTACATTCCAGCTGACGCAAAAATGAATGCCTTTAAAGAAGGCGTAAAAAACATTGCCCGCCGACTCGCTCTCCAGAAACCTACGTATCTGTCATACACTTACTATTATGAGTCATTTTACACGATAATGAAACTCTTTTTTGATTCCCTCAAGAACAATGCAGAATTCCCAGTTTCTTTAGAACAACAGTTGGGCGTGATACGAATAATCGAATCCGCCTATAAACTAAATGGAGCACAAAAAAATGACCAAAGTAACGGTTACCTCTGTTAAACAGCCCTTCATGTGTGAAGACATAAACGCGGCAGTGGCACGGTCAATTGACAAATTAGATATTGATTTCAGCAAAGTCAAAACAGTTTACATCAAGCCCAACCTGTGCTATTACTGGAACGCATCCACAGGCGAAACCACCGACGGCAGAATCGTTGGCGCAGTAATCGAATACCTGAAACGCAAAATAGACGGTGTCTCAATCACTGTGGCTGAAGCTGATGCTTCTGCAATGAAAACCAAGTTTGCGTTTGGCATCCTTGGCTACAGAGACCTTTGCGAAAAATATAGTGTACCCTTAATGAACCTCAGCGAAGGCAACATTGTGGAACACACCGTAACGGTCGGCAGCCAGAACCTAACATTACCCTTCAACGAGGACTTCCTGAACGCCGACTTAATCATTAATGTGCCTAAGCTAAAAACGCACAATTTTGTCGGGGCAACTGTCGGAATGAAAAACATTTTCGGTGCCATCGCAAAGCCAAGAAAATATTCGTACCACAAAAACATTCACAACGTAATAGTCGCGGCAAACAAGATAGCTAAATCTCATCTTACAGTTGTTGATGGCTTAATTGTTCGGGGTTCATGCCCAAAAAAGCTTGGCGTTATAATGGCTGGCGATAATGTTTTGTCTACTGATTATGTTGCTTCAAAGGTTATGGGTTTTAACCCGATGCGGGTGCCGTACATGCATTTGGCTGCAAAAGAACAACTTGGTGCAGTCTCAAGAATCGGCGTAATTGAAGATGGCATAACGCTTGCTCAGGTTAAACGTGATTTTCCGCATTACAGTCACCGTATGCATTCGTTGTCGTGGGATCTGCAACTTAGGATGCTTCGGGCTTACACGTCTGTTTCAGGTGATGTTTTGCCGCCTTTTCTGGAAAAATAACCAACCTATTAGGATCCTAATAGAAACTATATGCAGAAACCTATAGGGGGTCTATCTTTCAGAGTAGGGGTAGGCTCTACTCGCGCTTTCTGGTGCCAGACTGCAGAACCCTAAGGGGGTAGGTGCTATTGGCTGAAAAATTATCCAAAAGCATGTTAAAAAACAGTTAAAAGGCGAACATATGCCCCTTTTGCTTGTATTTTTTTGGCTGCTTTTCGGGATTTTAGCTTTTGCTCCACCAGCCTTCATTTATCTTTATATGAAATACAAATCCAAAGCAGCTTGGCCCACCAAAATCGATAGTAACTATGCCCCGAAAGTTTCAATCATTATCCCCACATACAATGAAGCAGAAATAATCAAATACAAACTAGCAAACACCAGCCGCCTCACCTACCCACAAAACCTGTTGGAAATAATCGTTGTCGACAGCAACTCCAGCGACAGTACTGTCCAAATAATCAGTGACTTCGCAAAACAAAACCCCCACCTGAACGTTAAACTCATTTTGGAACAACAAAGAAAAGGCAAATCTCACGCACTAAACACCGCTCTCACCCAATGCAGCGGAGATATAATCGCGATTTCCGACGCAGACTGCTTCTGGCCCAAAGATATCCTTACAAAAGCCCTTCCTTACCTTGCAGACCCAAACGTCGGCGCAATCGGCGGACCAAAAATTCTCTTCAACAAAGACCAAACATGGATAACCCGGATGGAACAAGGCTACCTGAAATCCGCAAACATGCTACGGCTGGGCGAATCCAAAGCTGGGTCAACACTGTTTTTTGAAGGCGGCTTTAGCGCTTTCAGGCGTGAAGCACTGGAACGTTTTGACCCTTACGAAACTGGCTCAGATGACTGCGGCACAGTTCTTAGCGTTATTGAACATGATTTTAGGGCTATGCTTGTTGTGGACGCAAAATTTTACAGCAGCTTCCCAGCGACTTTTCGGGGCAAAATCAGCATCAAACTGCGCCGAACAATCCAGCTTGTTCACGTGTTCTCGCGGTACCTGCGTCTGCTTGCGGCTGGAAAAGCTGAAAACACCCGAACAACCGTCATTCCTAACACAATGCTTTACCTTTTTTCGCCTGTTGCCTTTCTGGCTTTTCTTGGCTTAACATGTTACCTGCTGTTTCTCTACCCTTTGTTGTTTGCTTTTTTTGCGTTACTTTTAATTCCTCAGGTACGCTTCTACACTTACCAACTTTTAGAAAACAACCTCCTACTTTTCGTTTCCATCTTCGCCGTTTTGTTCGGTAAAAAGTTCAGCATCTGGGGAAAACCTGACGACCGCATGTGGCTTAGCGAGGCAAATTTGGCGTTTTACGGTTTAATTTAGGCGTGCATCACGATGGCTCAAGCTTCAGGCGTTAGAGTCTCTGTGGGTTTATGTGTAAAAAATTCTCAAGCAACCGTTAAAGCCGCCGTAAACAGCATCCTCACTCAAGACTACCCCGCAAGCCAAATGGAACTCTTGGTTGTGGACGGCTCAAGCAGGGACCAAACCGTAGAAACAATAAAAAACTGCTTAACCAGCACCGAGTTGCAGACACGCTTTTTTTCAGAAAACCATGGTTTAGGTCAAGCTCGTCAAACTGTAATCGAAAACGCTGCTGGCACATACGTTGTCTGGGTTGACGGGGACATGGAGTTACCCCAAGATTTTGTTTCCAAACAAGTCCGATTTATGGATGCAAACCCTCATGTGGGCATCGGAAAAGCCCGATACGGCATGGACAAAAACGCTAAACTCGTTGCCGCACTGGAAAACATGGAGTTCCTAATCAATTACCGGCTTGAAGGAGAAACCAGCATCAAATACCTCGGCACATCAGGCTGCATCTACAGACTTGAAGCTATTCGGCAAGCAGGCGGTTTTGATATCAACTTTCGAGGCGTAGGCGAAGATATGGACGCCGAATACCGTGTGCACAACAACGGTTGGAAGCTTTACATTACAGACGCCGTGTTTGTTGAACGCCGCAGGGATTCTTGGCGGTCGCTTTGGGACGAATATTTTTGGTACGGCTACGGTTTTCGGTCGCTGCTTAACAAAAACCGTGACATGGTAAATATTGGCAAAATGTTGCCGCCAGTTGCAGTGCTGGCTGAATTGCGTCGGGTGCCTGAAGCTTACCGGTTGACCAGACAGAAAACTGCTGTGTTGCTGCCTTTTCACTATGTTTTCAAACGGGTCGCATGGTTTTTAGGGTTTTTAGAAAGCCGTAAACAAACCTAAACGGAGCCTGATTTGGTGAGTTACCCTGTAACCGTTGGCATCTGTGTAAAAAACGGCGCCCAAACCATCGGACGCACCCTAAAAAGCGTCATGGCACAAGACTTCCCCCACAACCAAATAGAAGTCATCATAGTTGACGACGGCAGTGTTGACGGAACACTTAACATTGTTCGCGGTCTGGCGCTTGCGATGGATATGAATGTGAGGATTCTTCATCACCGTTGGCAAGGCATTGCAGAAGCAAGAAACACTGTAGCTCGGAACGCTGATGGAAAATACATTGTCTGGGTTGACTGTGACATGGTGCTCACGGACAGTTTCATTCAAGAACAGTTTGACTTCATGGAACAGAACCGCAAAGTAGGCATCGCCAAAGGCATCTACGGCATAATCCAAGACGCAAACCTCGTAGCTTCACTTGAAAACATGTCCTTTGTAAGCGAAAACTACCGCTACGAATGCGGAACAGGCGGCTCAATCTACCGCACCCAAGCCCTGCGAGGCGTCGGCTACTTTGACCACAGACTCCGATTCGCCGGCGAAGACCACGATGCTGCATTCAAAATTGGCGCGGCAGGCTGGGAACTTGAGCGTAGTCTCGCAATTTTCTATGAATACCCAAGAACAAGCTGGCGGAGACTGTGGAACAAATACTACAACTGGGGCTACGGGTTGCATGAAGCCTGCAGGGCAAACCCAAACTTGGTAACACTTTACGAAATGACGCCTTTTGCGGGTTTTGCAGCTGGGCTAAAACGAGCTTTAATTGCTTACCGCTTAACTTACGAGAAAAAAAATTTCTTGCTACCTTTCCAGTTTGTTTTTAAGCTGAGCGCTTGGTGTCTTGGCTACCTCAAGGGGTTTTTTCGCTAAAAGGTTCTGATTTTTATGGTTCAAAAAACAGTTACTGCAACAGATGAGAAATTCCAGACTTGGTTTGACCAAAAAATCAATCTGACTGATCCATGGTATCAGCTGCTTCTGAAAATGATAAAACCCGTAACCAGCTTTCAAGATAAACGTGTCCTCGAAGTTGGCTGCGGACTTGGCGTCTTCTGCATGCATGTGGCAAGGAACGGTGGCGAAGCAATCGGCTTGGACATTTCAAGAAGCGCAATTCTTGAAGCCAAAATATTAACCAAAAAATACGTTGTCCAAGACAATGTTGAATTCGTGGTTAGTGACGCCAGGTTTCTGCCTTTTGTTGATTGCTGTCAAGACATTATTGTGTCCTCTGAAGTGTTGGAGCACATTGAAGGGCATGAGAAAGCGTTTCACGAGTTTGCCCGACTCATTGACCAGTCAGGTTACATTTGCATTACCGTACCCAACTTACTTAGTAGCCTCTTTTTTGAAGTCGTGTTTTTCAAGGTTATGGGGCAACCAAAGTACGTGCAACGTTTCCTTAACGTGGAAAAGGAGTATGTTTTTCATTACCCCAAAGTAAAACGGCTTGTAAACTCTGAACGCTTAACAATCGTGGACATTAAAGGAACAGACTACGTGCATCTGCACCCAAAAATAACCCGCTTCTTCCACCTTGGCAAAATAATTCCATTGATTTCAACTTCGTTGGAGAATAAGAAGTCTTGGCGCTACTTCGGTGCCAACATTGGTGTTATAGCCCAAAAATCAGCCGCGTAAGGGCTCAGTCATGGCAAAAAGTGTCGGTGTCTTCTGCCCAACCCTGAACAATTACGGCGGAGGCGAATTTGTCGCAGTAGCCATAGCCAATACACTTGCACAAAACGGTTATGATGTAACGCTTTTTACAACAAAACCTGTCGACCCAAAAGCAATCAGAGGCTTCTTCGGCGAAACCCTGAATCCAAAAATTGCGGCAGTAACCCAACCCACCAGCCTAAACATTAAAGGCGTAATAGGTTTCTACCAAAGCATTTTCCGTTCATACATCGCTAAATCGAAGAACGCTACTTTTGTTGACGCATACTCAAACTGTGTCTTTCCATGGACAAACGTGTGTTACATTCATTTTCCAATACTGAACCATTATGCCTACAGCACACGATTCCCTTACCTTTTAAGCCCACACCACACCGAAGTTGGCGCCCTGCCACAAGTTATTCTGGAAAAAAACCTCGCTAACTATGACGACAAACTGATTTTAGCTAACAGCCACTACACAGCAAAAGAAATCGAATCGTTTTCAGGAAAAAAGGTTGAGGTGCTTTATCCACCTTACACTTCATACATCCAAAACATCCCCGCTAAAGCAAAACAGAACCTTGTAGTTACAACATCGCGGTTTGAACAAAACAAAAAACTCGAAAACATCCCAAAAATCGCCGCCAAAACAAGCAACAATATCCAGTACGCAATAATCGGGCGCCTATACGACAAAGCAACCCTTGAAAGCCTGCAAGCTCAAGTAAAAAAGTTCAGTTTAACCGACCGCGTCAAATTTTATCCAGACCTTCCAGCGGAACAGAAACTTACCTTGTTGGCTTCTGCGAAAGTCTATTTGCACACGATGGTTGGGGAGCATTTTGGAATTTCGATTGTTGAAGCAATGGCGTCAGGCTGCATTCCAATCAGCCACAACTCAGGCGGAATGGTGGAGTTTGTCCCGTCCGAAAACCGTTATGAAACCATAGAGCAGGCTGCAGAAAAAATTGATTCGGCAATAGCCAATTGGTCAGAAGACAAAACTATGCAGCCAAAACAAATAGCGGAACAGTTTTCTATAATCAATTTTTCTCAAAAATTCATGAAATTGTTTTCTAATTATCAAGTTTGTTGAGGTTTTATGTTTGCATGTTTGTCATGTTTGGGAACGTTTTTGGCCAATAGAAATCGGCGGCTTAGAACGATACATCATGGGTTTATCCAGCTATCTGGCTAAACGGCAACAAATCGACTTTTCATTAATAACTGGTAGAACCAAAATATTGCTTCTTACAAAAAACATCAAAAAAATTGAGGACGCTGGCTACATCAAAGTTTACCGTCTTGGACCACGACCGATTGATTTAGTCAACGGCTTTTTCATGTACGCAGCAAAATGTCAACCACGGTATCTGGATAAACTCAAACTTGCAAGCCTCTACAATGAAGCAACACAATGGAAAATAGCACAAACCGCTGACCTTTTCCATATTCACGGCATCTGGTCAGACCTTGAATACATCAAACTTGGCATTTACCTAAGCCAACACTTTCACAAGCCACTGGTACTGACGCTGCATGGCAGTTTTGTTGGTGACCCATTGCATGGTGGAATGCCTCTAAAATCCGCCCCAGTAAAAGAAATCCTATTCAACAACGCCGCTGCAATAACCACTTACTCAAAAGAAGTTCTCGGAACCCTTCAAGAAATGGGTTTAAGCAACAAAAGCCACCTAATAACCAACTTTGTTGACACCCCTCACTTCAAAAACCCTAACGGCTCCAACGGCACAAACGGCAACATTGTAATTTATGTAGGCAGGCTTGAACCTGTAACCAATCCTGACTTGCCGATTCGTGCTTTTGAACAGGTGCACAAAGAGTTTCCGGACGCTAAACTGCACATTATTGGTTACGGCAGCATTTTTGAAAAACTAAAACAACTTGTACACGACTTAAAACTTGATGACACCGTTATTTTGATGGGAAAGCAGACTGATGTGCCCAAGTTTTTGTGGAGCAGCGACATTTTTATTGCTACAAATTTTGGTTACATTGCAACTTTGGAGGCTTGGTCAGCCGGTTTAGCTGTGATAGCGCCAGATTTTGGTATAATGACTGAAACCATAACGCATGGCGAAAACGGTTTATTGGTAAAGCCCCAAAACGTTGAAGCCCTCTCTTCAGCAATCATCAGCCTGTTAAGAGATAAGCAGCTTAGAGAAAAACTGGCTTTTAACGGAGCCCAAACCGTACAAGAATACGACATCCGAGCGGTTGCACCCAAAATGGCTCAGGTTTACCGTTCAGTCCTATAAAACAGGTTGGAGACACCGTTTTGGAGTTCTTCGAGCTTTACCAACGCAAGTTCTCGCAGCATTTCTTCGCCGTTGTTTTTGCGTTACAGTTTATCATGTATTTTGCTCTGTTTACTGATTTGCCGCTTGTCCGCATAATCGTTGGAATCGGTTACTTGACTTTTGTTCCAGGGTTTGTTGCCCTTAAACTGCTCAGGCTTGACCGTCTTGGTCTTGTTGAGTCTGTCCTGTTTGCTTTAGGTTTTAGCCTCGCGTTTTTGATGATTGCAGGCTTAATAATCAACAGTTTCGGCGCCAGCTTCGGACTAACCATGCCCCTCTCAACTTTGCCCATTTCGCTGTTCCTGAACACCCTAATTCTCATCGGAGCCGCAATCGCACAATTCCAACAACAACCAACCATACCACCACAAAACGCTACCAACACAAGCTCTTTTTCGCCTTGGGCATTGATTCTGGTTTTTTTGCCGCTTCTAAGCATAATCGGAGTCTACTTTGTAAACCTAAACGGCAACAGCAGCATCCTAATGCTTATGATAACAATCATAAGCCTGCTCTTTATCGCCCTAACATTTCTGAACCGACGTGGTCTTGGCAAAATCTACCCTGTAGCCATCTTCATGATTGCATTGGCACTGCTTTTCCATTTTTCGCTCATTTCTGGTTACATTGTGCCTTACGGCGGCGATTCACCTGTTGAACTTTTTGTTTTCCGAAACGCCCAAATGAATTCTTACTGGTATCCAGTGTTGCCATTTGCCGTCGGTGACCAACCATTGGGCAGAATGAACGCGATGCTAAGCGTCACAATCCTGCCAACAGTTTACTCAAACATGCTTGGTTTAGATCCAACTTGGGTTTACAAAATTATTTACCCAATCATCTTCGCTTTTTTGCCTGTCGCCTTGTACATGCTTTGGAAACCCTACATCGGCAAAAAATACGCGTTTCTCGCTGCTTTCCTGTTCATGTCGCAATCCACCTTTTACACTGAAATGATGGCGTTAAGTCGGCAGCTAGTCGCTGAACTCTTTTTTGTCCTGCTTTTCATGGTGCTGCTAAACAAGCAAATCCGTATGCAAACCAAATACTTCGCCTTCATCATTTTCAGTTTTGGCTTGATTTTTTCTCATTATGCGCTTTCGGAAATTTTTTTGGTGCTAATTTTTACTGCTTGGGCAGCTTCTATGTGGCTTTTTCGGCGTCCCAGCGTTAACCTGCAACTTGGCATGGTCGTCTTCTTTTTCGTTGCAATGTTTGGCTGGTACATTTTTACTTCAGGTTCAATTGTTTTCGATAGCTTCGTGACATTCACAAATTATGTTTACAGCCAATTGGGCGACTTCTTTAACCCACTGTCTCGAGGTTCCGCAGTTCTTACTGGGCTAGGCTTAGCAGAATCACCCTCTTTACTTAACACTATCAGCCGCGGTTTTGCATACCTAACTGAACTTTTCATACTAATCGGCATAGTCGGTTTAATCACCCGTAAAACCAAATTCCGCTTCGACAGAGACTACGCAATCTTCGCTTTAGTTGCTATGGCATTATTGGCGGCGCTTACGATTGTGCCTGGTTTGGCGAACACGCTTAACATGACACGTTTCTACCATATCTTGCTGATGTTGCTTGCGCCTTTCTGTATCGTTGGCATATGGATGTTTGTCAAGTTTCTGTCCAAAAAAGAGCGTCCATTGCTGGTTTCTTTGCTTGTGGTGGTTATTTTAGTGCCGTATTTCTTGTTTCAAACCAATTACATGTATGAAGCGGCAAAAACCGACAGTTGGTCAATACCTTTGAGCAGATACCGTATGAATCCGCTACGGTTGTACGGTGACTTCGGCTTCATAGACGATTACAGTGTGACGGGGGCAGTTTGGCTTCACTCAAACATCCCTTACCAGAACAATATTACGGCTGACAACGCGTTGTTTACATCTTTAACCGCATATGGCCTAGTGTACCGTGGGTACGTTACTGAACTAAGAAACGACACAATACTGCACCCTGACGAATACATTTACTTAAGCTACATCAGCATAAACTACGAGAAACTAGGCTGGAACGGAACCCTTAGTACTGTATTAAACCAAACCAACGTTATCTACTCAAACGGCGGCAGTGAAGTTCGCCAAGCACTCAGCTGAAAAAATTTTGAGCGGCTGCAGTTTTGATGACAACAGTAACAGTTGTTATTCCTACATACAAAAGAGCTAAAATCCTGCCAATCATGCTTTCAGCGCTAAAAAGTCAAACCTTCAAAGATTTTGACGTAATCATGGTTGTAAAACCCTCAGGCGACGGCACCGAAGAACTCCTAAAACACGCCTCAAACAGCCTAAAAATAACAGTTATACACCAACAAAGCGGACACATAGTTGACGCATACTTTCTGGGCGCCAAAAACTCCACCGGCGACATAGTTGCTTTCCTTGACGACGACGCCATTCCCGCCCAAGACTGGCTGATGGAAACCGTGAAAATCTTCAAAAACCCAAACGTTGTAGGCGTTACCGGCGACCAGTTTCCTGTAGTTATCAACGGCGGCAAACTTCACGTGCTTGAAGAACCCGAAATTCCCTCTGTTTTGTCCCATTACGAGTTCGCCTTATGGGGACGCCCACTTACGGGGCTTGAAAACTACAAAAACTCCATCGGCACCTCAGGCATCGTTTACGAGAGAGGCAACAACGCTTACTCACGCAAACACGGCGAAGCAAAAGCCTTGCTAAGGGGGCCATCCATGGCGGTAAACGGCGAGGTGCTTCGCGGTTTCAGTTTGCCTCCTGACTGGATTTTGGGTTGCGCGTGGGAAATGATGCTGGGCTGGCAAATCTGGAAACAAGGCTACGTCACTGTTTACAGTCCAAAAGTAAAAGTGTACCATATTGTGCATGGACGCACTTCAAGCCGCGACTTTCTAAACCCTCGAACAGATTTGCTGTGGGCTGTGGAAGCTGAAATGCTCTTTTATCGCCTGTACGGGGCGGAACCAGAGTTTTCTTTGCTGAGAAAACTGGTTTCGGATGTGGTTCGTGTTGTTCATGGTCTTAAGCATTTGAGAGAAAACTCCCGGTATTACCTGCGAAAGATTGAGGGCATATTTTTCGGTAATGTCATCGGGGCAAAATGGGTAATCTGCAAAACTTTTAACGTGCCATATTCACCGCTTGCTGACTTGAAAAGGTTCCAAAAAGCCCCTGATGTTAAAGCAAGTAAATAGGGCAACAGGTTTTTAACATTTTTTTGGTTTGATTTTCAACCAATAGCACCTACCCCCTATAGGTTTCTGCATACTATTTCTAATAGGATCCAAATAGGTTGGTAAAAAAAGACAAGGTGAAAACAAAACGCTCAAAGCCACACCACTTGTCTCCGTCATAATTCTCAATTACAACGGCGAAAGCTACCTTGACAACTGCATCTCTTCAGTTCTAAAAAACAGTTACCCCAACTTCGAAATCCTGCTTGTAGATAACGCGTCCACGGATTTGAGCGTAAAAAATGCTATGGAAACATTCAGCGGCGACTCCAGGCTCCGACTGATTCAAAGCGCTACAAACTTGGGTTTCAGCGGCGGAAACAACCTTGGCTTTACCTACGCAAAAGGTGACTACATAGTCTTTCTTAACAACGACACCGTAGTTGACCCCGAATGGTTAACCCACCTCGTAAACGCTCTGCAAACTGATAGCTCAATCGGGTTGGCTCAAAGCACAATTTTAATGATTGATGGACAAAAAATCCAAACCGCAGGGTGGCTATACAGCAACTATTTGGTACAGAAGCATGGACTTGCAGAAAACAAGACCAGCGGCTTGAGGCTGCAACCAGTTTTTGAGGTTTCCGTAGCTTCGGGAGCGTCAATGATTACCCGCCGCAGCCTAATAGACGAAATAGGCTTGTTCGACTCGGCTATACCTTTTTTTTACGATGATACCTTGCTATCGTTCAAAGTTTGGTTGGCGAACAAACGGGTCGTAACCGTTTCAGGCAGCAAAATTCGTCACATTCAAGGCGCAACAAACGCTTGGAACATAGAACGCACAACCTACAACCTGCTTAAAGCTAAAATCTGCCTAATGTTCGACATTTACTACCCACTTAGCGACTTAGTCAAAGGCTTATTTGTTAACGTGTTCTCGATTGGTGTTAACTCGCTATTTTTCCTAAAAAAACGAAACATGCCCGTCATTTCCGCGAATCTTAACGCTTTAGGTTGGGGGTTGAAGAATTTTCGGTACCTGTGGCGTAACAGGTTGAGTCACTGGGCAAAAAAGAAGATAGACCCAAGACAGTTGCAGGAACGTTTTGTCAGGATACAACTTCCATTGCCACTTTATCTGGTTCCGTCTAAGTTGAGTATTAGCAGGTTTGCGTTTGAAACCCAAAAGTACGAGTCAACGCTGCTCGAAAACTAACTTTTTATTCTCTTTTGGTTGGTGAATTTTTTGGTTTTAGATGATTGTAAACTGATTTATTTTCCAAAAATCACCGATTTCCGCGGCAACCTCTCTTTTATTGAAGAAAACAGCCAAATTCCTTTCCAAATAAAACGAGTCTATTACCTTTATGATGTGCCAAGCGGCGCTACACGCGGTGGACATGCTCACAAAGAACTGCAACAAATCATTATTGCGTTAAGCGGTAGCTTTGACGTTTTGCTGGATGATGGCGTGACTAAACGTACTTTCTTTTTGAATAGACCTCATTATGGCTTGTATATTCCGCCGGGTGTTTGGCGGGAACTGGAAAATTTTTCTTCCAACTCTGTTGCTTTGTCGCTTGTTTCTGAAATCTATGATGAGGCTGACTACATTAGAGATTATGAGGTTTTCAAGAAGGGCATCTTTAACAATGGCGGCAAATAAAACGCCTCTGATAATCATCGGTGACGGAGAAACAGGGGAAATAGCTTACGAATACTTCACCCAAGACACCAACTTTGAAGTTGTAGCTTTCAGTGCCGAAAAGCAATTCATGAAAAACAAGACCCTTTACGGTTTACCTGTTGTTCCACTTGAGGAGTTGGAGAAGGCTTTTAACCCTGACGATTTCCAAGTTTTTGTCGCCGTATCATTCACAGAATTAAACCGCGTTCGAACCAGACTACTTGAAATGGCTCGCCTGAAAGGTTACACACCATGCTCTTACATAAGCTCCAAAGCGTTCATCGGCAAAGGCGTCAAAATCGGCGAGAACTGCTTCATATTCGAAAACGTTGTTATTCAACGGGCAGCAAAAATCTGTGATAACGTCACCATTTGGACGGGCAGTTCAATTGCGCATCATTCGGTTGTCGGTGCCAACTGTTTTCTTGCTTCACAGGTCGCGGTTTCTGGTTTTTGCTGTATTGGTGAGAACTGTTTTCTTGGGGTAAACAGCTGCGTAATTGACCGCGTTCACATCGGAAAAAACGCTGTCATTGGGGCTGGAACAGTAGTTGTTGCTGACACGGAACCTGGAAAAATTTATGTAGGAAACCCCGCAAGACCCCTGCCAAACAAAAACACTGAATCGCTCATTTTAAACAAGGTTTGAACCTGTTTGGTGTTTAAATGGCTTCAAACAACTTCGAAAAAGTCTCTGTCATTGAATACTCACAAGAGCGTCAGCAAGAATGGAACAATTATGTTGAACAATCCCGAAACGGCGTCTTCCTTTTTAACCGAAACTACATGGAATACCATTCTGACCGTTTTAAAGACAACTCACTAATGTTTTACCGAAAAGGACAGCTTGCAGGACTTTTTCCAGCAAACCTTAAGGACGGCACCTTGCAGAGTCACGGCGGCTTAACCTTTGGCGGCGTAATCATCGGATACAAAACAAAAACCCTTGTGATGCTGCAAATCTTTGATGCCCTGACAAGTTACTGCCGAAAAATGGGGATAAAATCCATTTTTTACAAAGCAGTTCCATACATTTACCATTCAAATCCCGCAAGCGAGGATCTTTACGCCCTTTTCCGCTGCAACGCCAAACTGGTCGCCAGAAACGCTTCCTCCTGCATTTACCTCCCCAACAGCCACCCTTTTAGTGACGGCAGAAAATACAACATAAACAAAGCTCAAAAACATGGTCTCGTCGTAAAGCAATCGGGCGATTTAGATTCTTTCATGCTTTTGCTCAAGGAAACCCTTAGTGAACGCCACAACGTGAAACCCGTACATACCACAGAGGAAATTAAGCTTTTAGCTGGAAGGTTTCCACACAACATTAAGCTGTTTGGGGCCTACATGGGTGAACAGATGCTTTCTGGTTTGCTGATTTATGAAAGCAAAAACGTTGCCCATGTACAGTATGCAGCTAACTCGAAGGAAGGCATGAACCTTGGCGCACAAGACCTCATCGAAGACTACCTAATCAACACTTACTACAAAAACAAGCCGTACTATGATTTTGGGATTTCAACCGAAAACTTTGGGCAAGTGCTTAACGAGGGTTTGATTGCGAGAAAGGAAACTTTTGGCGCAAACTCTGTAATGTATGACCAGTACGAAATACCACTGTAAAGGTGATTTTTGAAGGGCTATCTAATGGTTCTAGTTAGCGTAATAATGGGTGCCTACAACCATGAACGTTACATTGCTGAAGCCATCGAAAGCGTACTTGGTCAAACAATGCCTGACCTTGAACTGATAATCGTTGATGACGCCTCAACCGACAGAACACCAGAAATAATAAAAAATTATCAACAAAAAGACCCCCGCATCAAAGCCTTTTTTCACTCGACCAATCAGGGAATAGCGGCAACAGCAAACCAGTGCCTAAACAACGCAAACGGACAATACCTCACATTCATAGGCTCAGACGACCTATGGATAAGCAATAAACTTGAACAGCAACTACAAATCCTTCAAGCGCACCCTGATTGGCTGGTTTGGTCAGAAGGCGAAATCATCGACAGCAACGGAAAACCAACAGGAAAAACCTTCACCGAAATACATGTGGCATCCAAAAAAAGAAAAACAGGCAACATCTTCCGCGAAATAGTCGACGATAACTACATTTTTGGCCAAAGTTTGATATTCAAAAAAGCTTTCCTGAAACGACAGTTTTCAACCGACCTAACGTATCTGTGCGATTACCGATTCATGGTTGACTTAGCGTTTGAACATGATTTCTTCTTTATGCCTGAGCCTTTGGCGAAGTACCGAATTCACGGCAGCAACAGCATCTACAAAGACGAGGCTGGCTGGAACAAAGACCGCGTTAATCTCGGGAAATATTTTTTACAGAAATACGGCGGTTACCTGTCAAGAAGCCTCAAAGGCAACCTGTACCTGAAAATTGGCACAGCTTACTCGGGCTTAGGAGAAGCAGAACTGGCTAAACACTTCTACCTTAAAGCTCTAAAAACCAATTTTTTAAACAAAGAAGCAATCCTGTATTTGGCGTATGTTTTGGGTGGTGCCGAAGGGTTTGTCGGCGGTAGTCTTATGCGTTTGTACTTGAAGGTTAGTTCCTTTTTTGATTTTGGAGCCTACAAGTAACCATTTTTTGTTAACAAGATTTTAGGAGTCTGTTTTATGAGCACAGTTGGTTTAACTAAAATCCAAAACAGTGATTTCAAGCAGGCAATAGGTGAAGCCCTGAACCTTATCGACTACAAGTTTGGCAAGTCAACCCGAAAAATCGTCATAAAACCCAACCTGTGCTACTACTGGGACAGCACCACTGGACAAACATCAGACCCCCGATTCGTAGGCGAATTAATCGACTTTTTGCGCGAACAAATCTCAAATGATGTTGAAATCGCTGTTATTGAGTCAGATGCTTCAGCAATGCGTTGCAAGTACGCATTTCGCATGTTGGGCTTTGAAAGAATGGCTTCAGAAAAAAATGTGCCCCTAATCAACCTCACAGAGGAACCAAGCGACGAAACCGAAGTTTCCTGCAGCGGTAAATCTTACAAGTTTCAGGTTCCAAAAATCATTAAAGAAGCCGACTTACGTATTAACCTGCCAAAAATCAAGTACACTGTTGACCCAATCAAGATTACCTGTGCACTCAAAAACCTTTACGGCTGCAACCCATACACAAAGAAGTACAAACTCCACAACGACTTGGGCAACGTCATAGTTGCGCTGAACAAAGCTATGCCGTTTGACCTTGTCCTAATTGATAGTGACATCGCTTCGGGCATTCAACCGCGCCGAATTGGGTTGATGATGGCAAGCACGGATCCTGTAGCGATTGACGTTGCCGCTGCCAAAATCGCTTGGTTAAACCCTGAAAGCATACCCTATCTGCGTTTAGCTGAAACAGAAGGCGTGGGCAACAGGTGGTTTATTGAACGCGGTACCCCGTTGATGCAGTTTAAGGAGTTGTATCCGAAGAAAACGGTTCGGCGTAAGGTGATGGGACGGGCCTATAAGATGGTGTTGCAGGTTGGGCTTGGGCGAAGACTGGGTTTAGAATAACTTTTTTGGAGATGGTTTTTTGAAGAATGTTAAACTTGGCATTATCGGTTTAGGCTACATTGGAATGGTTCATTTAAGACACAGTTTAAAACTGACTAATGCGGAAGTTGTTGCAGCGGCTGATGTGTCTCCAAAAGCGTTAGAGAACGCAAAAAGTTACGGCGTTAAAAAAACCTTCAACAACTATGTTGACCTGCTTAAAGACCCTGAAGTAGAAGCTGTAATAATTTCTTTGCCCACACACCTGCACTTAAACTGCACTCAAGAAGCTGCTGAATCAGGCAAGGCTATTTTTCTTGAAAAACCCATAGCCACCAACATTAGTGAAGCAGAAGAAATCATTGGTTTAGCAGAAAAAAACAATGTTAAGCTAATGATGGGTTACCCGCTGCGTTTTAACAAAACCTTCGAGAGTTTAAAGGCAGATTACGATAACGGTTTAATTGGTGATGTAGAGAACGCGCATGCAACCTACATTAGTTCAGGACCGTTTTTTCATCGTGCAGAAGGCTACTCCCCAGTACCTGTGCCTGAATGGTGGTTTAACTCTCAAAGCACAGGCGGCGGCGTCTTGATTGACTTAGGCTGCCACGTAATCAACCTTTTAAGATGGTTTTTCGGAGAAATAATAGACATAAAATCCCATTTCGGACACCGCTTCAACATGAGTTTCGAAGACTCCGCAATGTGCCTCGCAAAATTCAGTTCCGGCACAACATCTTTGATTAACGTAGGCTGGTTTTCACAAGAATACCTGTTAAGAGTAGACTTGCTTGGCAGCGTCAGAAACGTTTCAGCAACCCATATGCCGCCCAGCCAAATCAACACTGCCTACCAGATGCTAACAAAAGGCATATCCAACTTTTTTGTGCCTCACCTTGCTGAGCTTCAACACTTCGTTGACTGCATCGTTGACGACAAAGTTCCCTTTTCTTCCGGATTGGACGGTTTGCGTGATTTGGAGGCGATTTCCAAAGCCTATAAAAACACCATCAATCTAGTGTAGGCAATTAAGGTTGCTGCTGGAATGGACGATAAAGCTTTACAGATGGGTAAATCTTCAACTGCTGGAAGCTTTTTCCTTTTAATCGGTATCGTAGGTTCCACCGTCGTAATGGCGTTAGGTACCCTGCTGTTGGCTGGCATGTTAAGCGACGCAGAACTCGGCTTGTACGGTATCGTTTTGATTCCTGCAACAACCATTGCGTTCTTCAGGGATTTAGGCGTAAACTCCGCAATGACCCAGCGAATCGCCAACCTAAGAGCCGCCAACAAAAACAACGAAATACACGACGTGATGCTTTCAGGAATAATCTTTGAAATAATAAGTGGCATAATTCTTTCGTTGGCTTGTTTTGCCATCGCTACACCCTTGGCAATAGCTCTCAACCGTCCCGACGCATCCTCACTAATCGCTTTGATGTCGATTTCCATTTTTGCAAGCGCAATAATTTCTGCTTCATCATCCATATTTGTCGGCTTCGAAAAAATGAAGCTTAACAGTTTCGCACAAATACTTCAATCAATAATCAAAACATTGCTTGGTCCATTGCTGGTCTTCTTAGGTTTTAGCGTTTTAGGTGCAGTCTTAGGTGCTATCGTATCTGTTGCTGTAGGCGGCTTAACAGGCATACTGCTTGTTTACTTTGTACTGTTTAGACCGCTGCGAAAAACAAAAGTTGACAAATTAAACGTCAAACGCACTTTAACCCCGATGCTAAAATACGGGATACCTTTAACTTTGTCAAATGTTGTTGTTGGTGTTTTGCCCCAGGTTTTCGCGTTTTTTGTAGCAATGTACGCCAGCGACAGTATAATGGGCAACTATTACGCGGCAACATACTTTTCAGTAATCGTCACTTTCATCAGTTTTCCCATCTCAACAGCGTTGTTCCCTGCATTTTCAAAGCTTAACCCAGAAAGCGAACCTGACCTTGTAAAAACAGTCTTCGCTTCATCAGTAAAATACACAGCAATTTTTCTAGTGCCTACAACAATGCTTCTAATAACCCTTGCAACACCATTGGTTAACACGCTTTTCCCCAAAGATGGCATACTGCAAGCCTTGTTTGTTGCTGGCGCTGAACCTAAATTCCCCTATGCACCACTATTTCTGGCTGCCTCTTCAATAGTTAACTTGTTTGTGCTTTTCGGCAACGTTAGCCTAGCAACTTTCCAAACTGGTATTGGCAAAACAAAACAGATAATGTATCAAAGCCTTCTTTCTCTTGTAATAAGCTTGCCTGCTGCGATCTTAATAATCACTTACTTGGGTTCTATTGCTCCCGTAATGGGTGAGTGGGTTGTAGTAATCGGCGGCATCGCAGCTGTAATGATTTCAACAATTCCGGGAATGGTTTGGGGCTTAATTTGGCTGTGGAAAAACTATCACGTAAAAGCTGACTTTAAGAATTCGGGCAAAATATTTGCCGCTTCCCTGACCGCTTCGGTTGCCGCTTACGCGTTTTTAGCCGTTTTTAATGCTCCTTACTGGATATTGTTAGCTGCTGGTGCACTGATTTTCTTGTTTGTTTATCTTGTTAGTGCTCCACTTATCGGTGCAGTAAACCGCATGGATATTGAAAACCTGAAAGCTATGACTTCAGGTCTAGGCATTATTTCAAAAATCTTGGATATTCCATTATTGTTTATGCGCAGAATTTGTAAAGAACCCCCGCCGAAAGAAATGTTTGCTGGAAACATTGAGCATTCAAACTAAAGAAGCAAATAGTTGCTTCAAAATTAATCCTTTTTTAGGGAGTGTTTTTTCTTGAAAAGTGTTAGTAAAAATAAACGTTCGTCAGTAGGTTTTGCTGTTGGTTTTTTTGTGGTTGGTTTTTTGCTTCTTGCTTTTTCAGTGCTGTTCAATTGGCAAGTTGTGGCTTTCATTGGGTTAGGTTTTGTTTTATGGGGTGCTATTTTTTCTTTAGCGCAACCCGGCAAATACGTAGACGGCACTCTTCTGGATAGCACGGCAAACACGGTTTACTCAACTTTAGACCGGATGATTAATGATTTAAAATTCAACGGTTACGGCTACTATATTCCTTCATACCCGCAAAGCGCCTACTTGCCTGAATATTACAAGAACCTTAAAGACTCAATAGTCTTCATTGCAGACGAAAACTTCAAAGGCTTACCTGCACTTGAAGAGTTAGCTGCAGGCAAATTCATATCTGAACAAAACCGTGGCGTATTCATAACATCCCCCGGAAGCGGCGTACTGCACCAAATAGAAAATCAACTAAACATTGACTTCTCAACAGTTCCTCCAACTGACTTGTGTAACATTTTACCTCGAAGCATGACTGAATATTTCAGTTTAGCTAAAGACATGGATTTACAAGTTATAGACGAATCAACTGTGCATCTTAGTATGGTTGGCGTGTTGTATCCGAGTTTGTATAACCCAGTTGATATGCCGAAAAGCGTTAGTTTGCTCGGTTGCCCCGTGACTAGTGCAGTTGCATGTGCATTAGCAAAATCTTCCGGTAAAACAGTGATAATTCGTGAACAAAAAATTTGGCCTGACAGGGCTGGTGTTGAAGTAGTTTTCAATTTTGT
>JAWRIR010000122.1:0-23050 GCA_040268405.1 Thermoproteota archaeon
GCAATAAATTTTGTTTTTTAATCATTTATTCTGTCTGTTTTGTTTTTCTAAAGGTTAAACAGCCTTATTTTGACCTACCCTCTATAGGTTTCAATATAGAACCTCTAATAGGCTCCAAATAGGTTGGCTTGGTTTTCTTAGTTATTAGGAAATAGATGTTGAGTGGCTGTTTTAGTGTTTGTTTAGTTCTTTTAGCAGTTCTGACGCTTGAGGTGGCAGTTTCGGTTTGCTGTTTTTGCCGATTAATAGGAACATGGCTCCGATAAAAATTAGGGCACCTCCGAAGAACGCTATGCTTTCTTTTGGCAGAAACCCAAAATTGATGCCCACAGTGAAGCCAAGGATAGCGGCTCCCATGATGACCATGATCCAGTTGTTCATGGATGCAGTAGCGTACAAGGCAAACTCTTTCTTTCCAGTATCAGTCACAAGGAAGTAGCCCTGTTTTTCTTCAATCATGCCTGCATTCAATAGGTAGTTCCAGTCATAATGAAAATGTCCATCAGACTTGTAACCTAAAGCGGAGCTTATGTTGGATTTTACGCCTGGTTCTGCTTTGATTTTGCTGCCCTGCGCGGAGTAAATGAAATAGAGCAGTTTTGTTCTGGGTGACTGTAATTCTGAGTTTATGCTCCGTGACTTTTTCAATTGCATCCTCGGTACAGGGTTAACTGCAAGGATAGAGATAAACCAAGCCCTCACACCCGAGCCTCTTGCCTGTTTTTTCAAGGTTTTAGGTTTACTCTAACCTTTAGAGTTGCATTATTGGCTCCTTGAAACTGAGTTCTAAATGTTAGGGCTATATCCCAACATCTCTATAGTATGTTCAAAAAAGTTGGAAGCAAAAACTTTGAACGTAAATTTCGAGTATAGCAAAACTTTGGCCTGTGAAGGCTCCATCTTGATGTGGCTGTGCTTTATTCCATACGCAGGCCCAATCTTAGCAATAATCGGTTTAGTCCTACTCCTTAGAAGCTTGAAAGAATTCTCAGGATATTATCAAGATGAAAAAATCTACAGTGAAGCCCTAAGAGGCATCAAATACTACGTAGTCGCGATAGTTGCTGTGGCTATAGCAATCGGCGCAATGGTTGCAGGCGCTTGGTCGGCAACTCACTTTACAGAGGTATTCCTATTCACTGCAGGCTTCGGTGTTGGTTTAATCGCTTTCCTTGCTGGGATAGTGATTGCGTTTGTGTTCTTCCTGCTTGCTGCTAACCACCTAAAAACGACCTTCAATGCACTTGTAGACCACTCAGGTGAACAACTGTTCCGAACTGCCGGCACATTATTGTGGATTGGGTCCATCTTAGCAATCATTCTCGTAGGTTGGCTAATAATACTGGTTGCTTGGATAATCGTTACAATAGGCTTCTTCACAATGAAGAGCCGTCAATACCAACAATACAACGCCCAAAACAACTCTTACAATCCACCAACCCCGCCAACACAGGCAAACGCTATTAACCAAAACGGTGTACAAGTTTAAACTAAGAAGGAGAGAATGTTAATGGCTGATACATTTGAATCTCAAACAGAAACTGATTGGAAACGTTTCATAAGAAAACATTTAGCAGTGTTTGCAGTGTTTATTGCAGCAGCAATTTTAGCTGCAGTCGGTGCAGTCTATGTCTTCGTTTGGTTCGTAGGAGAAGCCCAAACAACCGGCTTGGTCCCAGCAATTCTAAGCATGTGGACTATGAACAATTTAGTGTTTTTCATTCTGCATGCGGTTTTCTGGGAACTTGTGTTGATTGGTATCCCCGTGGCTGTCGCTGCAATCGCTGGTTGGTTGTGGTGGAGAAGGCAACCTGAATATGAGAAGCCTCGGTCAGGAAAACACCGTAATTCCAGAGATGCTGGCGGGGCTTTTTCGCTGTTCCTGTTCATCGCGTTTGCAATCAAAGTCTATGTTGATGGTTACTGGAATACTGCTATTGCAAGCTTTAGCCTTGACTACGTTGTTGGTTCGATGGTTACGATACTGATCTGGATAGCTGCAATATTTGCAATACCTGCCATAATTGGGCTCGTCTGGTGGCTAGTCAGCGGGCGCAACAAACACCCCTAAACCCTTTTTTATTTGTTGTAGTGGTTTGTAGTCACATACTGTTTTAACTCGGTTTTCGCATTTTTATTCGGAAAATGAAGTTTTTGTCTGTGTCCTGTGACTGCTTTTTTCTAAGAGTTTTGTGTGATGCTTCAATGTTTTAAGGATAAATCAAGCATTATACTTGTGGAAGGGTACGTTTTCAATAACACGGTAAAAGCCAGCCAATGTGCGGATTGTAAATGTACCAGTGAGGTTTTGGTGACTAATTATAGTAATCCTAATTTGCTGCTTTACGGTTGCAAAGACTCTAAATGCAAGAACAGGCTTTTACGCTTAAGCTTTGACGACTCATCTATGGCAACTGATTTTGAACCTAAACCTGTTGAAAATTAACCTTATGTTGGTAGTTTCACTATAAAGGTCGTACCTTTTCCAGATTCACTTTCAAAATCTACAGTTCCGTGAAGTGCCTCAATTAATCGTTTTACAACAGCTAAGCCTAAGCCTTGACCTTTTGCTTTTGTTGTTACAAGTGGAGTAAAAATTCTGGGTTTTACATCTTCTGGTATTCCTTTTCCAGTATCTGAAACCGTTATCGTTGTTTCTGTATCTTTTTTGTATGCTGCTAAAGTCAATTTTCCCCCATCAGGCATCGATTGAATGGCGTTGTTAGTTAGGTTTGTTAAGACTCTTTTTATGAATGTAGGATCTGTTTTGATTTCTGGAAAAGCTTGAATGTCTATTGTTACAGTTATTTTTTCAGGTATGTTGATTGTTTGAAAAACGCTTGTAACCAAATCTGAAAGTTTCACCGTTTCATATTCAGGGTTTAAGGGTCTTGCGTAGTCTTGAAGGTCCGAAACTATTTTGCTAATGTAGTCTGCTTGTTCCTGAATTAGGCTCACGCTTTCTAAGGCTTCATTAGTTTCTTCAGACGGGTAGGCATTCATGGCTTGTCTTGCTATGAATAATTCATTTATTATAGCTTGAAGGGGGTTACGGATGTCATGCCCAATCATGCCTGCTGTTTCGCCGATAGCAGCTAAACGTTCTTTGTCTTTTAATTCTCTGGTTCTTTCCTCAACTAGTTCTTCTAACTGTTTTGCGTACTCTTCGAGTTTTTTCTGTAACTGTTTTCTTTCGGTTACATCTCTTATTCCGCCAATAATGTGAATAGAACTGTTTTCCCTGAGAATTTTGGCAGTGTCTTTAACCATTATGTAATGACCTTTTTTGTGCCGTAACCTGTATTCAAGAACGTACCCTTTTGTTTTATCATCTTTAAGGGCTTCATCAAGTTTGACTCGGAGTCTTTGTATGTCTTCTGGATGAATCTGGCTAATCCACCACTTATATGTGTAAATAACTTCACCTTGTTTGTAACCTGTTAACTCTTCAAGCCCTCTTGCCAACCTTACTTGACCTGTTTCCCGTTGATACTCATACACGAGAACGTTAGCTGCTTCAGCTACAAGTCTAAATCTCTCTTCATTTTCTTTCAATTCGACTTCAGCATGTTTGCGTTCAGTTATGTCTTCAAGGAAGGACACAAAATATCCGCTTTTTGGGCAATATGCGGAAACGTTAAACCATTTATGTTTGTATTCCCTGAAATTTTCAAACATGATTGGTTGACCAGTTAAGGCTACTTTTCCATAAATTCCAACCCAGTTAGCCTTGTCAGCGATCAATTCGGGAAATAATTTTCTAGCGCTTTTTCCAATGATGTCTGACCGTTCCAGTTGGAAGGTTTTTTCAAAGGCCTGGTTTATTTCAAGGTAAATCCAGTCAACGGGGTTTCCTTTTTTGTCTGTTACTATTTTGCAGTAAGCAAACGCGTTAAGCATGTTGCTAAATAAGGCTGCTAACTGCTTTTGGTCGGTGCTAAAAGCTGTTGCCCATCTTTCAGTTATTTCGTTAGGTTTTTGTCCAACGTTTTGTCTTGTCAGGGCAATTAAGAAGTATACTCCGCCAATGTAAAACGCTATCCTTGAAATCCAACTGTAAGTGTCTCCGACATGTAGCTGGAATAATCCGCTGAATTCTGCCATTGCAAACATTAAGAGTGCCAAAGAATACCAGTACAGAGTTTCTGATTTTGACTGAAAATACTGCCACAAAAACAAGCCGCCACTTATGGCAAAGAAGAACATGTTTGTTGAGGAGAATAATTGGCTTATTATTGTTGCTCCATCGCTCATGAAAAAGGTTGGCAGCACGTTAAACAAAGCCATGGCTGTTAAGAAAATCACGAAAGCGATTGTAACTGTGTAGGCTGCTGTTAAAGCGATTTTGCGTTGTATGTTTTGGCTGGAGCTTGTTGATGTTAATGTTACAATTGCGCTCATCACTTGCAACCCTGCTGATGTTAGCAAGCCTATATCTAGAATTGTTATGCCATAATTTGCTGAAACCGCGCCTGTTATGCTGCCTATCACTGAGACTAAACCGCTAATTATTAAGGCGCAGCTTAACAGTAGCAGGTTAAGTGAACCGTTTTTTAGAAAACTGTTGCCTGAGATTCCTGCGACAATTACGTTTAGAACTGTTATGAAAAAAAAGTTGAGTACAATGATGCTTTCCGTGGCTATAAGGACGGGTTCGGGAATTGGGGCTAAATTTAAGTAAATAATTAATGCTAACAAAACAAGTATCGGAATCAAGCCTAACTTGAATCGTGATTCTATTTTCTCAAACCGCCAAAACAACACAAATCGATTTTATTTTTTAAAAACGCTCTACAGCAAAGATGCTTTTTTAAAAACACTCGGCAAAACTTCCACATTACTGTTTAATCGTTGCCGATTGCTGTTTTCACTATCAATTATGCTTGATGAATCATATACATTTTTTCGTTTCAATAAAACTTGCACAATCAATAAATGGTTGGCGAAAGGATGTTTGATTAAGGTTGACTGCGTTGAAGAAGCTTTGTGCTTCATTGTGCCTCCTAAGCTTGATTGTGCCTCTTTGCCTATTGCAAGTGCCTATCTCGTCAGCACAACAGGATAGTTCAGGTTTTACCCTTTCAATGCCCGTCGAATACGTGAATTACACGATTGTGTCAGTGAACGGTTCTTTGTGGGCTAAAATTGACGGCACATACCCCATGTACATAAACGGCGAAGTGCTTGATGTGCTTCCAATGGTTTATCCAACGCCACCCCAAACCACCAACATCCACATAACAGTAGACGGTAAAGAGTTGTCCTACAGCAATTACACTGAAACTTACCCGTACGCGTTGCATCATACTGCTCTTGGTGACTGGGCAATGGTTGCTGCAGTCATAAATCCTGTGTCTGAAGCGTTTACGCTTGGGATTCATTACGAGCATCCTTTGCAGGTGGTGAACGGCAGTTATTTGTTTCTTTACGACTTAAACATTAGTCCGTATTTGTCTCCGGAAAGCAACAATTCAACAGCATACTTTACTGTGCGCATGGAAGCCAACGTTACAGACGTAAAAACGTTTACGACAGAAACAGACACAAAATGGAACCCCATTAGCTATACCCTGAGCAAAGACGGAACCGTGGACGTTGTTTCCATCGTTATGTATTCACAATATGATAAGCCGCTTCTTGGAGATTTAGTTGTGAAACTGTCAACTCCTGAATCTATACCCGAATACAACGGCTTCGTTTTTGTTTTTGTACTTATGATTTTTTTGAGCTTTAGCCTAATTGTGCTCGCTAAAACTGCACGGCGCCGTTTTTGTTGAGCATAAAACCTAGTTTGGTGCATAAATTTCGAGTTTTGGTAAAGATTGCCCGTTTTTATCTGGGTTCTTTCTGCGGGTCTGATATTCCAACGTGACGTTTTTTGTAGATTGGAATTTCAAACTCGAAAAGTGGAGTTTTCTTCAAAGCCTTTCCTCTCCAAAAGGTTTTGGAACGGTAAGTGCTTAAAGCTTTTTCCATGACCTATAGCGTTTTACATCATAAAGTTGTCCTGAAATTGATATTTGTTTGAAACATTTCTGAAATAAATGTGACTCATAAAAAAACATGGTGTTGTGGGTGTGTCATTTGGGTAAATGTGTTCTGCGTTTCACGGCGGCTACGGCAATTAATGCTAAACAAATTGTTGCAATTGTCAGGTTTACCCAAAGCAGGTCATCTTGGTTTAGGCTTATTGCTGCTGGTTTAGGTTGAAGTTGCATGCTTATTTCGTGTGTACTGTGTGAATAATGCAGTGTTATCAGCCATGAATCACGCAAATCCGTCATAATGTACTCTAATTGTTCTCCATCAAGACCAACCTGAAAATTCTGAGGCCTTGAAATCAGGCTTTTATCCAAAATCACTTGCGTGTAACCATGCGTTCCAGACGGGCCTGTTACTGAAAAAGTAAGTTCAGAACTTGAACTGTTAAATGATAAGGCAGTTATAGTGCTGTTTGACTGTACAAAAAACACTTTGTTGTCTTCGTATGGTAGAATATTTACTGTGGTAGAATTGCTGCAACTTGTGTATTCCATGTTTCCCCTCCATTCTGCTTTTAGGGCGAAGTATCCAGTTGCAGTGTTAGCCCATTGAACAAAATATTCTCCAGCCATGTTTGTGTAGGTTGAACTAATAGGTAACCAACCATCAACACCTTGGAATGAATACGAAAGAACCACAACTTGCTCCGTTAATGCTTCACCGTAAGCGTCAACAAGTTTTCCCTTAATGCTTAACGGTGTACCTAGCGTTGTAGAAGATACGTCTGGATTAATCGAAATCTGTGAAGGAGTCTTGCCGCTTGGGTTTGGTTCGCAGGCGATGTCAGTTATCTCTGAAATGTTTCTAACAGAGTAGTCTCCTCCCCAACCGTTGGTGAACCCTAAGATTTTGATGTCGTCAAAGCTCAGGTTTATCATGTCTGAAACAGAATAATTCCCGATTAACACTCCATTTTCGTTGCAAACTTCACCTGAAACTTTCAAGGGGTTTGCCTGCACCTTAAGCTTCATTGTGTACCAAACGTTTTCTTCTCCGTAGGCAAAACCGTGCCAATCCCAAATATCACCGGGTTTTCCTGTCTCCCAAACTATCGTGTGGACAAATCTAGCTAAAAGAAACGTGTTAACTCCGTACTTGTTGTGAAATTCAAACTGTACACCCTCCTTGGTTTCACTCTTCAAAAAAGATTCTGTGCCTACAAAAATTCCAAAACCATCAATCTGGTTTGCCCTCGCCTGCAAGGAAAATTCAAAATCGTTTATAGGTGCAATCATTTTGTAAAAGGTGATGCCTTGCTCGTGAGCGTCGCCCCAGATTCTTACGGTTCCATCATTTTCCGAGAAGTAGCCTCCACCGTTTCTTACTTGCCAACCGTTAAAAGCCACTTCTCCGTCCGTAACGGCTTCATCAGGCGTGGATTGTGCATATACTGGGTTGGCAAATTGCGTTTCATATGTTAACGTGAAAAGCAGGGTTAAAACTGCGGCTACGGTTAGGAGTGTGTTTCTTTTCATTAGAACCACTAATAGCCCTTCGAGTTATCTACCGTATAAGCTTGTTCGTCAAGAAACTTTGACTAAAAGCGCTGACATTTTTGTCCTAACAGCCCATAACCCTTATTACCTTACAAAAAAGCAAGTATTTCTATTCGGTGAAAATTATGCAAAAGAAAATTTTGCTTTTATCCTTATCAATCATGCTTGTCTTGTCCTTTGCAACAACGGGGTTTTGTGCTCAAATATTCACTGTTCCCGCACTCAGCCAAACAACTCAACCCTTCACTCTCAACCAAGGTGACGTAGTAGAAGGAAACATAACCGTAACCGGCGGTTTAACCAACGACATCAACTTTAACGTTACAGACCCCAACGGCAACACAATCGTAACCTTGTCCAGAGTTACTCAGTCGCCATTCAGTTTCCAAGCCGAAACTAGCGGAACATACACCTTGATTTTCGACAACTCCTTCTCGCTCTTGACAAGCCGAAGTGTAACGTTTGATTACCTTGTTAAACCCGCAACCCTTGGCATCCCACTGGACATGTTGCCCGTTGTGGTCGGTTCAATTGTCGCAGTTATTGTTGTGATTGTTGTTGCGGCAGTTTTGGTGTCAAAGCACAGGACTCCCAAAGCTGCATAACACCTTTTCTTTTTAAGACCTAATGTAATCATTTTGTGCGAATAGTTTTTGTTCACCCAGTAAACAATACAATACCAGTGAACCTTTGTGCCTTTGATTTCAAGTTTTGACCCATGGCAAAGCGGCTTATGCACCTGCCCCCCAAAATTAACTTTCAACCCTTACACAGGATGCGACCACAAATGCATCTACTGCTACGCCTCAAGCTACATCCCCGGTTTCAGCGAATGCAAACCCAAAAAGGAGCTCCTCGAACGGTTACGAAGTGAAGCCCCAAAACTCAAAGGCGAAATCTTATCACTTTCCAACAGCTCAGACCCATACCCAAAAGCTGAACAGTACGCAGGATTAACACGACGTTGCCTAGAAATACTTGCTGAAAGCAACTGCCGCATCCAAATCATAACTAAAAGTAACCTTGTGGCCCGTGACGATGACCTGCTAAAACAGGTGCCCTCAACTGTAGCTTTTACCATAACAACTGATGACGACCAACTTGCTAAAACCTTGGAGCCGAACGCACCCTCACCAAGCCAACGATTAAGTGCAGCCCAAGATTTAATCAGTCAAGGCATACCCGTATCCGTACGCATAGACCCAATAATTCCCTACGTAAACGACCAACCGCAAAAACTCATCAAAACTCTTGCAGCAATGGGCGTTAAACACATAACCAGTTCAACCTATAAAGTAAAACCTGATAACTGGAAACGTTTCACAGAGGCGCTGCCAGATGTTGCAGAAAAACTCAAACCCCTCTACTTCAAGGAAGGGGAACGCGTGGGTGGAAACATTTTGTTGCCTCGGGACATGCGCCAGAAAATGCTGAAAGGTGTGCGAGACATTGCAGAAGCTGAAGGTTTAAAGTTCGGTTGCTGCAGAGAAGGCTTAGAACGCTTAAACACTGCCGCATGTGACGGGTCATGGCTGCTGCCTAAACCCAAAGGAGCCTAAAATATGGTTCAAAACCGTGTTGTAATGCTTGCCGATTTTGACTATTTTTTTGCCCAATGTGAAGAACTCAGAAACCCCTCTATCAAAGACAAACCCGTCGTGGTCGGAGTTTATTCTGGACGTACCGAGGAAAGCGGCGCCGTATCCACCAGCAACTACATTGCCCGCAAGTACGGCGTAAAATCAGGGTTGCCACTGTTTATGGCTAAACGCAAACTCGAAGGCACCGACGCTGTATTTTTCCATGTTGACCATGAGTATTATGAGCAGATAAGTGACAAAATAATGCAGATATTCCGCACCTACGCAGGCAGTCTCGAGCAAGTTAGCATAGACGAGGCTTACTTGGATGTTACTGAGCAGGTGGGCGGCAGTTTCGAAAAAGCCCGGGTTTACGCCGAAAAAATTAAGCAAGACGTCAAAGTTCAGGTTGGTATTTCTCTATCCATGGGTGTAGGTCCAAACAAGCTTGTAGCCAAAATAGCGTGTGACAGCCAAAAACCCGACGGGTTAACCGTAGTGTTGCCTGAAGATGCAGCGGCTTTTCTTGCTCCTTTGCCAGTTGATCGCCTTCTTGGTGTTGGCAAAAAAACGTGTGTGCGCATGGAGCAAATGGGCATTAAAACTGTGAGGGATCTTGCACGTTTTGATGTTCAAAGGCTGATTGAGGTTTTTGGCAAAGTCTTAGGTATTTACTTCCATAACGCTGCAAACGCAGTTGATAACGCGCCGGTTGCTGAACAGGGTGAAGCTGAATCAATAAGCAAAATTGGCACCTTGAAACAGGACACGCATGATTTAGAGTTTATTATGCAGAAAACGGGGGAATTGATCGAGACAGTCTTCAAAGAGGTAACAGAGAAGGGCTACAGTTTCAAAACAGTTTCCATTTACGTGGTTAACGTGGATTTGTCAAGCAAAAGCCGCTCCGTAACCCTTGAACAACCAGCTAAAGACAAGGAAACAATCCAAAGAAATGTCCGTCTGCTTTTTGAAAAGTATCTTGCGGAGTCACCGTTGGAAATTCGGCGTGTAGGCGTTAGGGTTTCAGCTTTCAGCAAAGAACAGCCGCAACAAAAGCAGTTAAGCGCTTTCTTTGGATAAAAAACAAGAAATGAAGAAAGGTTAAGGAGGATAAGAAGGAAAAAGAGGCGTTATTGGCTTATTTGAGTGCCAGTATGCCTGCTTTTACTTTTTCTCCGATTGGAGCACCCAAGACCAGTTGGGTTCCGATTTGGCACCATTTTGCCAATTCGTCAAGGTCGCCTTTTTGAAGTGCTGCTGGCTCTTTTTTGAGGTGTGCCTTGCATTGCCTGTCAAGGAATCCCTTGGCGGCTGGACCCATCTGTTTTGTAAGTACGTCTAAGACTTGTTGTTCTACTGACATTTTTACGCTTGCTCCTCTTCTTGCATTGAATTCATGGCGTTCGACATCTTGAATGCGTTAATCATTCGTTGGAATGCTTCGCCTAAATCAGCTATCTCATCTTTGCTGTCAATCTTGATTTGATGTTCAAGTTCGCCCATGCTTACTTTGCCTGCAATGTCTGTTAGGTTCTTTACTGGTTTTGTGATGCGTCTGCCCATTACAATAGCCATAACAACTGATATGACTGCAATTGTTGTGATGCCTACTGCTGAAAGCATTACGCTAAAGTTTGCGTAGTTATTTGCTTCGTTGGTTGCTGCTTCAACTTCTTCGAGTGCAAGCACTTGGAAGTCAGTCATGCTTTCAGAAACTTTTGTGTAACCGTCCTGGATTATCATGTATTGTGCTGGTACTTCTTCATAGCGGTCAGTTAATTGGTTGTTAATGATGTCATCTACAACTGCGTCTGCTGGGTTGATGACGTTGTGCATGAGGTCGTAGCTTGTCTTGAATTCAGTGTATAATTCTGTGCCTTGTGGAATATTTTCGAGTAGATAATTCTCGGTGGCGCTGATTAAAGCGTCTGCTGTTGCTTGGTCAGCTTGAGCGTTAGTGACGTCTAAGAGTTGGCCTTCTAAGAAACTGACTCTTTGAAGGTCTATGCCTTTTTGGTATACTGCTGCGTAGTTTTCGATTTCTACTTGTTTGATTGCTTTTGCTTGTAGGTCGCTCATTTTGATTGTGTTTAACGTTATTGCTGTGCCGATTGCAGCAAACAATGCTACAATTAGCAGGTATGATAATAGCATTTTAGTTCCAATTTTCATGTGGTTCTCTCTTCCGTTTATGTATTGAGATATCATACGTGCAAAAATCAACTATATTGTTTATGAAATCAAAACATGAAATACCAAAAAATATTTGTAACATAATAAAACAAATCAAAACATCATATTGAAATGTTGAACAAAACACAAAAATGCTGCTGATTTGCTACTGTGTGAACATTTGTTCAAATGCAAACAATAAAACGCGCTATCTAAGAAACTTTATTATCCATTCATTAGTAACAATACAAATGGTTTTTAACGTGACTTCTAAACAAGAGAAAAGGCTACCTCCTGATCAACAACCCATAAAAAAGCTTCTCCGCTGGGGCATTGACCATCCAGGCATCACATCCGAAAACCCAAAAATCAACCTCGACAACTACAAACTCACAATCGACGGCGAAGTAGAAAATCCCACAACCCTCAATTGGACAGAATTTACTGCATTGCCAAAAACCGTTTCCGTGAGCGATTTTCACTGTGTTGAAGGCTGGAGTGTTCTGGACTGCCGCTGGGAAGGCGTGCACATAAAAGAAATCGAACGCATTGTCAAACCCCGAGAAGTCGCTAAAGCCGTCACATTCACCTGCGCCGACAACTACACAACCTCGCTTTACAGGGAAGAACTTGCCCCTGCCGATGTGCTTTTGGCCTACAAGCTTAATGGTGAAGTGCTTGAGGAGGGTTATGGTTTTCCGTTGCGGCTTGTTGTTCCAAGTAAATACGCTTACAAAAGCGCTTTGTGGGTTGAACGGTTAACGTTTACTCGTGGCAAAGAGTTGGGGTTCTGGGAACGCCGAGGTTACAGTGACAGTGCTGATGTATGGAAAAATGACCGTTTTAAACATTAAATTGCATTTAAAACATTTTTCTATTAAGAATATTTATTTTATGTTCATAACAATCTTTATATTCAGAACCTGAATCTTTTTGTCACGTTTAAGCGAGGTAGTAAACATGTCCCAAAAAGAACAAAAAGTAAGACACCTTTCAAGCTGCAACCTTTCAACTGACATGCCCGAGAATGCAGTTGTAATATCTGCAAGCAGTCAAGAGGCGTCTTTAAGGCAAAGAAAAGAAGAAGCAAGCAAAACACTTTACATAACACGAATCTAAACACGCCTTTCCTTTAATACCGCAAAAACTTACTGTTAATCTTGAATTCTTTTATACCTGATTATCTTTTGCTAAACGTCTAACCTGTAAGGAGCTAAAAAGTTTGGATTACTCGCAAGCTAACATGGGTAGAATATTTATTCTAAGATTGCAAGATGGCGAAATCGTTCATGAAACCTTAGAAGCATTTGCCGAAAAAAACAGTGTCAAAACCGCGTTATGCCTGTTCTTGGGCGGGGCAGAAGACAAAAGCAAACTTGTTGTGGGACCAAAAGACGGAGAAGCTCTGCCAGTTGAACCGATGACCGCGTTGCTTAAAGGTGTTCATGAAGGCTGCGGTGTGGGCACAATCTTCTCAGACCCACAAGGCAAACCCAAACTGCACATGCATGGAAGCTTTGGCAGAAACGGCGCCGCTACCACTGGGTGCATGCGGGCAGGCGTTGAAGTTTGGCTTATAGGCGAAGTAGTAATGTTTGAGTTAACCGGCAGCTCTGCTAGACGTGAAAAAGACCCAAAGACAGGGTTTGAAATTTTAGAAACCCGTTAAGACTCTATCTGAGTCTGGTTTTTATTAAATGGCACAAGGAAAAGCCTGTGCGGCATGATTCCAAAGAATGGTTGATCCTGTGGGTCTCCAAACCTTTGGGTTTCATAAATCATTGTTGTAACGTTGCTTATTGTTATGGTTGTATTGTAGAATGGCGTGTTTGCTCCATAGTCATAAAGCACTATGTATTTGACGTTAAGTTCTTCACATAAGTGGACGAATTCTGTTGCGTTAAAATCAAGCTGATACGTATCAACTGGAAGTTCTGGGTACTGATACGCGTTCATGTTTCGGTGAGAACTATTCGCCCAAAGATAAAACCTAAACATGTCTTGGCTAAACAGGTTAAAGGGGCAAACAAGCATTATTGACTGGTTACCCGTCATATGGTCTGCAGCGTAGTTTGTGGCTTCATCAATTGGCATTACGATTTCGTCGTTTGAAACCCAACTTTTAGCATCGTTAACGCTGAAAAACAATCCTGCTGCCAGAAAAGCAGTCAACAAAACCGCAGCAACCTTTGTCATATTTTTCTTTTTAAGCGGTACATTGCTTTTCAGAGTTTTCTGCATTTTCTCGTAAGCATGAACAATCAGGCTGGACGCTGCAATCGCCATGACTGGAAACAACGGCACAACATACCGCCAATGCTTATTCGGAATCAGCGTAAAGAAAACAAACACCACTATAAACCAAATTAGCAGGTACTTGTCTTCAGGTTTTCTTCTCCAAGCCAAAAAACCCAAACCCGCTAAACATGCCGTGTAAAGCAGAAGCGAGACTGGATGAACATTGGGGTATGGCCAAACCATTTCTATGAAGTAGAACACGGTGAAGGAAACCGGAACGCTGAAGCGGATGCTGTAAACTGACTTTTCAGGGTTACCCATTTGTAGGGCGTAAATCCACTGGTCAAGCATGTTGGAAGCGTACGTTTGGTAAGCGATTAGAATCCAAGGAATTGCAACCAAAATAACGGTGATTGCTAAAATTGTTATTTTGCTTAAATGAATTTTCAGTTTATTCTTGGCTAAAAACAGCATGCTAACAAGCATTACAAATCCTGCAATTATCATCTGGTATTTAGTCAAAAACCCTAAACCCAATGCTACACCAGCGAAAACCAGCCACAGGTTTTTGCGGTTTTTCAGCCACATAAAAAAGCACAAAAGTGACAGCGTAAAGAAGAAGACAAGCATAGTTTCTATCATCGCCATGCGTGAAAGCCAAAAGAAGCCTGGCATAACACCAAACAGGACGCTGGCGAGTAAAGCGACTTTTTCGTTAAACATTTTGTAGGTGAACTCGAAAACAACCCATATTGTTAGAAGCGAAAACACAACCGCTACTAAACGTCCAGAGAAGACGCTTATTCCAAGGAGTTTAAAGAAGACCATTGTTATTACGTCAAACATTGGTGGGTAGAACGAGTTTAACCCCATGTAAGTCTCGTATTCGCCTCTGAGCAAAAAGGAGCCGCCGTTTAGATGGGTAATTTCGTCCCATTGAATGGCTGATTTAGACAGGTTAAACAGCAAGAATGCTGCGTAGACTATTAGGAAAATTAGAAGTGCCACGCGATACCTATTAAATCCGTTTTTAACTCGGTTCAATAGCGGTTTTGCAGTACCCATAGCAGTCCTCAGTTGCCTCGTAGTATTCAGGTAGTGTACAAAAAACCATATAAAAGCATCTAAAAAATCAGGCGCCAAAACACTTTTTGGTTAAAGGCAAAAATTCTAAAACATTATAACTCACAAAAAATAATCATTAACTGTAATCCGCACGTACTTTTCGAGAGGCAATTTTTATGCAAACTCAGCCTTTTGACATTTTAATAGTAGGTGCAGGTCCCGCAGGCTTAACCGCCGCCATCTACACAGCTTGGCTTGGACTAAAAACGCTTGTCATAGAATCAGGCATACCTGGTGGTAAAGCTTGGACTGCCCCGATGATAGAAAACTTTCCCGGATTCGACGAAGGCATCAAAGGCAGCGATTTAGCAGAAAAAATGCAACGACAAGCAGAACGATTGGGTGCAGAAGTTGTCACTTCTGAAGAAGTCGCTGGTTTAGAGCTTGCAGGCACTGTTAAGCATGTTTTTACCCGAAAACAAACCTACGACTCTTACGTTGTCATTTTGGCGACTGGAACCCAAAAACGCAAACTACATGTTCCCGGTGAAACAGAGTTTCTTGGGCGCGGTGTCAGTTACTGTGCAGTTTGTGATGGACCATTTTTTAGGCGAGCTAACGTTGCTGTTGTGGGAAACAGTAATGAAGCGGCAGTTGAAGCCCTAAGTTTAGCAGAATTCACTGAGCAAGTTTTGCTTGTACATGACGGTGACCTTACAATTGAGGGCACATTACTCGGCAGGTTGAAGTATAAGCCCAAAATTGAAACAATCCAGGGTAAAGTAACAGCCATAACTGGCGACAAAACAGTAAACGCAATCAAAATCCAAACCAGCACCGCCCCAGTTGAACGAGAAGTGAAAGGCGTCTTTATCGCGTTGGGCAGTGTTCCCTTAACGTCGATTGTTCGAAATGCTGGAGTAGGCATGGACGCGAACGGTTGTTTGATGGTTGATAGGCAGCAACGAACCAATATCGAGGGTGTGTTTGCAGCTGGCGACTGCACTTGTGGTGGCATGCAAGTGGTTACAGCGGCAGGGGAAGGGGCAGTGGCTGCTATGCGAGCGTCTAAATATGTCCGAGGTTTGGAACGCTGATTTCAACATGTTAATGGCTTGAAAACCTGTCAATAGCCCCTACTCCTCTTAGTGTTTTGTGCTAAGTTGCAGTAATAACGTGATTAGTATGCAATTTTTTTAGCTTATATTTAAGCAATTTGTTCTGTTTGTTGGTTAAGTTTTTATTTTGCCTTTGCAGTTGCTCTTGTTTGAGAGGGGCAAAGGGTACGACAAGCATAAAACGGCGGTTAGACCACTTAATAGACCAATTATCCCGTATTGGTATTGAACCTGATGAGGAAGCATCCAGCAACGTGGCAGCCCAATTATCCATAATCTCAGGCGCGTTCAAAGAATCAGCCAAATACCCCGTATGTTGCTTCATTAACGATTCGCAACGTAGGCTTTCATGTGACTCTTATGGTCCATTAATGCGTGAGGAGTTCATGGAGAAATGCGTCAAATGCCAAGCAAAAATCAAGATGGCCTTATCTTTTCTTCAATAGCCTCTTTTATTGTTGCTGTTTGTTAGCAGTCACACACGCTTAAGCACTTTTTTGTATCTATAAAATCGGTGATTTTTTAGTGCAGAAAAACATGCAAAAATACTTGGTTTTAGTTAAGCTTAACCCGCTAAAAACAAACGCTTTCTTTAATGACTTCTCAAACCTGTCACAGAACCCTATTGAAGGTGTGAACATTTCTGGGTCCTACAATGTTTTCGGTAACTGGGACATTGCAATCTGGTTTGAAGCAAACAGCAACGATAACGCGCTGCATTTTGTTGGTGACAAGATTCGTGCAATGGATGGCGTGGTTGATACTCATACGATGCCTGCGACGGCAATCAAGGAATACTTGAGCAGCAGTTCGAGTTCAAGCAGCAGTAGTAACATGTAAGGTTGTCTGGTGGGGTTGTTGACCCTGCCTGCCCACTTTTTTGATGGATTTTGGCTCGATTTATTTTTAAATGTTTAAAAGTAACTTCTTTTATCGTATTTTTGACGAGTTTATGTTCTCGTTTGTTGGGGTTTTTTGACGTTCAAACAGTAATTTCTTTATTGATGTGATATTTGTCTATTAATTTACAAATGGTATGGACGTGTATCCATATTTTCTGTAATTTTATGAACGATTGTGAACATTTCATAACTAGTCTTTTAAATGCCCATGGGAATGCCATTGCTATCACGAGGAATTAAACATGCGACAAATTGCAATTTATGGAAAAGGTGGTATAGGTAAAAGCACAACAACACAAAACACCGTCGCAGCATTAGCTGAGATGGGCCAAAAAGTCCTACTATTAGGATGCGATCCCAAAGCAGACTGCACAAGGCTGCTGCTCCACGGAAAACGCCAACCAACAGTGCTAGACGTTCTGCGAGACGGCGGCGGTGAATGCACACCAGAAATGATTGCAACATCAGGCTTTGGTAACGTCACATGCGTTGAATCAGGTGGACCAGAACCTGGAGTAGGCTGCGGTGGACGAGGCATCATCACATCTATCCAAACACTGCACGACCTTGGCATGTACAAAGACAACTTAGACTTCGTATTCTACGACGTACTCGGCGACGTCGTCTGTGGAGGTTTCGCTATGCCAATCCGTGAAGGCTACGCAAGAGAAATCTACATTGTAGCAAGCGGCGAATACATGGCACTGTATGCGGCAAACAACATTTGTAAAGGCATCAAAAAATTCGCAGATGCTGGACACACACGGCTTGGCGGAATTATTTGCAACTCAAGAAAATGTGACAACGAAGAAGCATTGGTCACAGAGTTTGCTAAACGTATCAACAGTCAACTGTTACAGTTCATTCCAAGGGACAACATTGTTCAGCGTGCAGAAATTAACAGAAAAACTGTAGTCGATTATGATCCAAAATCGCCGCAAGCTGACATTTACAGAAGTGTTGCAAGAAAAATCGTTCAAAACAAAAACTTCACTATTCCAAATCCGATGACTATTGACGAGCTTGAAGACTTGATGCGGGAATTCGGCATTTCAGACTAAAAGCTGAAACTGGTGAAAACTTGTGTTAGATTTAAGAACCGCGTATCAACAGCGGTGCTCCCAAATTGTAAAGGAGCATCCATGCTACAGCTCTGATGCGCACCACAAATTCGCCCGACTACACCTACCAGTTGTACCCAGTTGCAACATTGGATGCAACTTTTGCGTTAGAAAATTTGACTGCGCAAACGAAAGCCGACCAGGTGTCACAAGCAAACTAATTACTCCACAAGAAGCCATCGAACGTGTTAGAGCTGTCGCAAAAACTGATTCAAAACTGCGTGTTGTCGGAATCTCAGGTCCAGGAGACCCCTTAACCAGCGAAGCAACCTTTGAAACTCTACGCCTTGTACAGCAAGAATTTCCACAGTTAACCAAATGCATATCCACAAACGGTTTGCTGTTGCCAGAAAAAATTCAAGCCCTCAAAGACTTAGGCGTTAACACTTTAACCGTAACCATAAACGCAGTTGACCCCGCAATAGGCGAACAAATCTACTCTTTTGTACGTTACAAAGGAAAGACTCTGCATGGTAAAGAAGGCTTTGAAGTCTTAAGTAAAAACCAGCTTGAAGGCTTAAGTTTAGCTGCAGAATTAGGCATGGCTGTTAAAGTAAACACCGTGTTTATTCCAGGCATAAACACAAACCACATAATTGACGTTGCCAGAGCCGTTCAAAAAAGGGGCGCATACATCATGAATGTAATGCCACTTATTCCGCAAGGAAAATTTGCCCACATACCAGCGCCATCACTAAAAGAAATACAACTGGTACGAAACGTGTGTGGCGGAATCATATTCCAATTTCACAATTGTATACAATGCCGGGCAGATGCCGTAGGTATTCCCGGAAAAGATGTTGCAGCACAAAAAGATACGGGCTGCACAAAAAAAGTTGGAGGAAAATAAATGCCATTTATATTACCAAAATGTGATGAAAAAGTTCCAGAACGTAAAAAACATATTTACATAAAAGACGATCAGGACGCCGAAAAACCCTGTATGTCTTGCAACATAAGCACTATTCCCGGAGACATGACCGAGAGAGGCTGCGCTTTTGCAGGCTGTAGAGGAGTCGTCGGTGGACCAGTCAAAGACGCAATACAGCTACAACATGGTCCAATCGGGTGCGCCTACTACACTTGGGACACCCGTCCACACATTGCAAAAACCGATTTACACACAGCCAACATGTTCTCAACTGACCTAAAAGAATCAAACATTGTCTTTGGCGGAGAAAAGAAACTCTACGAATCAATCATTGAATCAAACAAAGCCTTCCCTGAAGCAGAAGCCGTATTCGTTTACGCTACCTGCGTTGCTGGCTTAATCGGTGACGACATCAACGCCGTAGCAAAACGCGCCAGCAAAACAATAGGCAAACCCGTAGTTGCTTTCAACTGTCCCGGATTCCACGGAGTCAGCCAAAGCATCGGTCACCATGTAGGTAACCAAACACTCTTTGACCAAATTGTCGGCACAGAATCATTACAAGAAAAGACACCCTACGACGTAAACCTCATAGGCGAATACAACATCAAAGGCGACGACTGGCTAATCACACCCGTCCTCGAAGCAATGGGATTACGCGTAGTCTGCACGTTTACCGGCGACGCGTCAATTCATGACATAGCAAAAATGCATGAAGCCAAACTAAACATCATCCGATGCGCCCGTAGCGCCAAATACATTGCAGAAATGATGCAAGACAAATGGGGAACACCGCACCTTGAAGTAGACTTCTACGGTTTACAACAAACAGCTGATGACTTGCGAAAGATTGCAATGTTCTTTGGTTTAGAAGAAAAGGCTGAAGCAGTCATTGCAAAAGAGTTAGCTAAAACACAACCACAAATTGACTTCTACCGTAAAAAGTTCGAAGGCAAAAAAATCATGATGTACGAGGGTGGTCCAAGAAGCTGGCACTGGGTAAAACCAATGGAAGAACTTGGCATGGACATAGTCGTATCTGCCACCACATTTGGTCACGAAGACGACTATGAAAAAATCATCAGCCGAGTCAAGAACGGCACTCTAATCATTGACAACCCCAACGCTGTTGAACTGGAAGAGGCCATGGTCAAATACAAACCAGACCTGTTCATTTCAGGAACCAAAGAAAAATACCTCTCTTACAAGTACGGCATACCTTTCATCAACGGACACAACTACGACAGCAGAGGCGGTTACATGATGTTCAAAGGATTTGTACGCTTTGCCCAAGACATGTACAAGGCCCTGTATTCGCCAGCTTGGAAATTCGTCCGTAAAGAACAGGAGACACAATAAATGACCGTAATTACACACGATAGAAGCGTTTCAATTAACGCGCCTAAAATGTGCCAGCCAATCGGAGCCATATGGGCAACCCTTGGTATTCACGGTAGTGTTCCCTTGGTCCACGGTTCACAGGGCTGCTCTACTTACCCACGCAATCTGATGGCTCGACACTTCCGAGAACCCATCGAAGTCGCAATCACTTCACTGCACGAAAAAGCCACAATCTTCGGTGGCGCCTCCAACTTAAAACAAGCTTTAGCCAACATCATCGAACGCAAACACCCTGAAATAATAACCGTTATAACCACTTGCCTAAGCGAAACAACTGGTGACGACATACATGGTATAGCAAAAGCTTTCCGTGCAGAAAACAAGGAACTTGCTGAGCAAGCAAAAATAGTCACAATAAACACGCCAAGCTACGTTGGTAACCACGTAATCGGCTATGATAACGCCATAAAAGCCATAGTTAGCCAACTTGCAGAAAAGAAAGTTCATCCAACCAACAAAATCAACGTCATCCCCGGCATGATAAACCCCGGAGACGTGCTAGAAATCAAACACATGCTCCAACTAATGGGCGTAGAAGCAATCTACCTAACAGACATTTCCCAAACCCTAAACGCACCCCTACGATTGCCAAAACCCGAATATCCAAAAGGCGGCACAACAATCCAAGAAATCCAAGATTCAGCCAACTCATTTGGCACCTTCGCAATATGCAAACGAGAAGGCCAAAGTGCCGCAAACTTTATGCAGGAAAGATTCGGAATCCCCAAATTCCTTGGTCCCGCACCAATTGGCATTGAAAACACAGAAAAGTTCCTTGCAAACGTTACAAGACAAACTGGCAGAGAACCTACTCAAGAATTGATGGATGAACGTGACCTGCTCGTTGACGCATATGCAGACTCAAACATGCAAGTGTTCGGCGTTAAAGTGGCAATTTTCGGTGACCCCGATATAGTAGCCGCTCTTACCCGATTCGTTTACGAGCTTGGCATGCAACCAGTGACCGTGATGACAACCCTTGAAGATAAAACGTTCCCGCCCGAAATTGAAGAAATCTCCCAAGAGTACGATGCAGAGCCAGAAAAACTAAACATAATCGTAGGCGGCGACATGTACGATTTGCACCAGAAACTCAAAGAATCCAAAGTTGACATGCTCATTGGCGACTACAAAGGCAAATACATCGCAAAAGCAGAAGGCATCCCGCTTGTTAGAGTTGGGTTCCCGCAAGCTGACCGTTTTGGGTATCAACGAAAAACCATGATGGGTTACCGAGGAACACTGCAACTGCTAGATACAATCGTTAACACGATAATGGATAACAAAACATTCTAAGGATGCACCGAAAATGAGGCTTGAAGACTTCTACTTCAAAATGTCACCGCTAAAAACAGACCCAATCATCGACGACACCACCCTTCGCGACGGCGCCCAAATGGCAGGCATCGCCTTCAAACCCAAAGACGCAGCAACAACCGCGCAACTCCTTTGCAACGTTGGCGCACAAAGACTCGAACTATTCCACTACCAACAACCCGACAAAGAAGCCGTAAAACAAATCATGCGCCTCAAACTCGACTGCAGAATCAGCGCTTGGTGCAGAACCGTCAAAGCAGACGTAGACAGCGCCATTGACCTCGGCTTTGAAGAAGTAGGCATCTCCCACCCAGTTTCTTTTCTTCACCTAAACGCCAAATGGCCAAACAAAAACCAAGAAGAACTCCTCTCAAACCTCACAGAAGTAGTAGAATACGCAGCAAAAACTTGTGGACTACGCACGTTTGTTCACGGAGAAGACGGAACCCGAGCAGACTGGGAATTCGAGAAAAAATTTGTCAACACAGTTGCTGACGCCGGCGCTGAATGCTACAGAGTTTGCGACACCGTAGGCATTGGACTCGCTGACCCCGCTGCACCCTTACCCTTCGGCATCCCAACAAAAATCAAGCAACTCAAAAAAGAAACCAAAATCAAATCCTTAGGCATCCACATGCATGATGACTTAGGCAACGCAGTAGGCAACAGTTTAGCCGCAGTTCAAGCCGCCTCAGGCTTATGGGACAAAATATACATCAACACAACTTTTCTTGGAATAGGTGAACGGGCTGGAAATGCTGAAACCGAAAAACTGCTTATGAACCTCTACCTGCACTACGGCGTACGAAAGTATGAAGGAAAAACCGAAAAACTCAAACAAACAGCCGACTTCATCAGTAAAGCAGTTGGTTTTGAAGTTCCAAAAAACAAAGCAATCGTGGGCAAATACGGGTTTATGCATGAATCAGGCATCCACACCTGCGCAGTGCTAAACGACCCCTGGACGTACGAGCCGTATCCGCCCGAGCTGGTAGGCAACACTCGACACTTAAGCGTAGGAAAACAATCAGGCAAAACAATAATCAAACACAAAATCCTCGAACTAACAGGCAAAGACCCAAACATTGAAACTGTTACCGCTATACTAAGTAAAATCAAAGCAATCTACGCTACCGGCAGAAGCACATCGATTAACGATGACGAATTCAAAAAAATTCTACAAGAGCTTAAACTTTGCAGTGACCAAATTGACTGCTCTATTAAGTGTCCCTTAACTGTTTGACCTTTTCTTCCTTTATTACTTGTTTTGGGTTGAAAAAGGGTCATTTTTACCTACCCCCTATAGGTTTTTGCATAGAGTTTCTAATAGGATCCAAATAGACTGCAAATAGGTTGTGGTTTAAAATCTGGGGAATTTTAGTTTTCCGACATATCGAAGAATCCACTTCACCAAGTTGTCATATGTTTCCAATCCATGCTTGGTCAATGCAACATTGCCCTCTTCATCAATTTTTAGCAGTTTTTCATGGCTCATCCACTCTACGTATTTTTGGAGCCTGTCGTAAGCAACACCTGTTGCGCATGCAAGTTCAGTTCTCTTTGTATTGCCCTTCTCCTTAAGGACGCTAATGATTCTAGCGACTACGTAGAGGTCAGGCTTGGAATTCGGCTGTTTTGAACTCACTGTTGAACCACCGTAGCTCCCAGAGCAAAGCGTCCAAGGAGGTTATTTGTTGATATTTTTTCTGAAGGTTTTTTCTGCT
>JAWRIR010000123.1:0-65625 GCA_040268405.1 Thermoproteota archaeon
GTAGTTGTCGGTTATGTTGTTTTTAGAGAAGTCTGTTACTGCCCATTGTCCCGGGCTTATGGCTGTTGGGTTAGTCCATGGGTTTTCCCAGTTTAGTATGCCGGGCAGGTAAGCTTTGTCATAGTTGAAGTATAAGTCAAAGAATGTGGTTAGGTATACTGTGACGTTGCTGATTTGGCTGTTTGTGGGAGTTACGTTCCAAGTTACTTGAGTGGGGTAAGAAGTGTTTTGGACGATTTGTGTTTGGGTTACTGAAACGTCATCATTTGTGTAAACGATTGTTAGGGTTTTTTGTCCTGTTTGACTACTGTCCAAGGTGTAGTGTCGAGTCATTTGGCTTAAGTCTACCTTCTTGTGAACGTCTCCAATGTTGTAAGATATGTAGTCGCCTGCTGTTGAACCGTAAGTTTCACGTTGCCAAACATTGTTAATTGAAACATAGTTTTCGCTTGAAATGTCCCCTTTAGCCTCGTAAGCCCGAATAAGGGTTAACGGCGTTTCTATCTCGTAGGATAATTCCAAGATTGACTCTGAAATCACGTTGCGTTCAACTATCGGGTCAGTTGCAGCTATTACTGTTTTTTCGCAGAAAGCGCTAAACCAGAAGCCTGGTACGTAAGTGGTAACTATGGTTGCTGGTTCAGGGTAATTGTTTTTTAGCCATTGACCGGCTTGTAGAGCCATTGGGTCAGAGGTTGAATAATATGTTGCTGCTCCACTGATTCTGCCGTTAAGCACGTCACCACGCATAACCATCGCAACGCAGAAAAGAGCGATCACGCCGACAACGATAGCTTTAAAGTAAACTCGTTTTATGGTTGCCTTATGCATTTTGTAGTAGTTTAAGGATTTGTCTAAGGCAAAGAATAGGAAAACTGCTGCAAGAATCACCATTGGCGGCATAGCGTAGTAGACGAACCATTGGAAGGGCAAGTATAAGCCGAAGAGGTAGGATTCGGCCAGAATCAAGGGTATAATGAAGCTAAGTAGCAATGTCAGGTTGCTTACGTGTTTCTTTTCAAGCCACAACTTGTAAGCAGCCACAAAAACGCCTGCGACGCCTAAAATTAGGACAAAACCAAAGTTTGACCAAAACGCGGACAGGGTTGTTTGGGGAATCTGGTAAGCCATAGCTTTTTGGGCGAAAAACACGTGTTCGATTAAACCGCCAAGGTAAGGCAGCATTGCCCGAACGTAGTATAGGAAGAAGGCTATTCCGCCGCCTACTATTATGAAGATTAAGGCTTTGATACCTTTGCCCCTAGACTTGATTATAAGGAAAAGCATGACCGGCGCTAAAATCAAAACAGCCACAAAAGTGGTTAATTGATGAGACAACACTAACGCAAACGCGGATACGCCAGCCACTATCATGTAGCTTTTATGTTCAACTGAAAGAGGCAAATACAAAAACAAAAGCAACATAAACGCGATGCCCAAAACGCTTGTGTAACCGCCCCACATGTTAATTTCAAACATTGGAAAACACAGCAGCAACAAACCTGCGGCGACTGCACCAGTTTTCTTGTTAAAGAACCGTGCACCGATAAGATAAACGCTGAAAACTAGAAGCCAGTTAACTACTACAGCAGAAATCTTAACGAGCAAAATTAGTTGGTCAATGTTTGTGGCACCTGTAAACGTGATTAAGAACGCCAACAGAATCTGATAAAGCGGGGGCGTCCAACCCAAGTTGCCCAAGGAGATGTGTCCTGTGCCTAGGAATTCTTGTGCACGTCCAAGATGCACTGAACCGTCATTTCCTAAAACGAGCCCGTTCATGGATATGAGGCTGTAGAATACTATGAGGATGAAAATGGAAAAACCTGTTAAAAACGCAACTTCTAGCAGCTTGTCTTTTGAAAGCTTTAGTATCAAGTTGGTGGCTTCCCCTTTTTAGGTTGTCACGGCTATTTTACTTCAAATATGGCAACCTCATTGTTAATAAACGCAAGGTTGAACAGTGGGTCATTTGCAAATTTGAGTTTCATAGCAGCTTGACAACTTGCTTCATAGTAAGCGGGAATAATGACGTAGTCTAAACCGTTGGTTTTTAGTGCAGTCTCGTAATTGAATGGTTCTGGAAGGGGCAAGTTACTGCGTGTTTCGGGTTTCAGGTTTTCTTCGATTATTGGATTGAGAAAATCGCTGATAGTTTGATCAGTCTCGTAAATGTTGGGTTTATTTGTTAGAGAATATGTGGTTGCAGACATTGCGATTTCAGCTTGACTACTACCTTGCAAATTATAGTACAAGTCTACTGTAGAAGAGCCAGTTGCCTCACTTGGATGACGAGAAATTATGTCTGGAAGATCATTGTTGAAAATTATTTGACCAAAAGCTTTCACGCCTTCTGCCAAAAACCCAATCGTATCAGACCTATCCGGACCAATTGGCAACGCACTGGCTTCTATAGTGGTTTTCAGATAATCTAAAGAAACATTTGAGGACAAAGTTTGGAGACTGGTTGTCATGTTAACAAATTTTGAACCTTGAGTTACTGTTGTTGATTGCACCAGATTGAAGTACTGGTTACCTCTGGTGATTGAAACAGTAACGTGTTGGATGTCATTTTCCATGTGCATATCTTTGACAGGCAAATTGTCCAAGGATACAAAATAAGGAACACCGTTTAGTCGGTACATAATTAAAGTTTGGTTACTGTTAAAGTTGAAGAATGAATAGGGGAAGTAAGTCCAGTTAAGTTGGGTGAGGATTTCTGGGTTGTGCCTTGCTAAATAACCGCCGTCTTCACGAACCTGAATTGCAGCGTATTCATTCGGCGAGAGTGTGAAGTTGGTTTCAAACATGTAATCGGTATCAAGAATGTAGGTGGCGTTCTGTGCAATGGGTAATTCTCGGTCGAGTGCGAGGTATTCTGGGCTAACTGCGCTCCATGTTGGTCTCTGTGCAAACCCTCCAAACCACCAGCCATAATATGCTTCAGTGACAAATGTTGCGTCAGTGGGCGTGTTGGCTTTAGCCCATTCCATAGCATCATAAAGCGGTTTGCTCATACGCTGATAAAACTCTTGAGGCACTATTCCACCTACTTTAAATTCGTATATTCCATGGGGGTTCTGTTCAAGGGTTGGATTTAGAAATATTGGGACAAAAAGGAAACAGAACATTAACAGAGCAATTATGAAAGTGGCGTACAAGTTTGGTCTTGTCATGCCATGACTGATTTTGTTTGATAGTCTGTTTAGACGTTTATGGGTTACCTTTTTTACTTCTTTGGCGCCGGTATTTAATTGGCTTGTTAAGGTGCGGTAGGTTACTATTATTCGGGCAAAGAAGCCTGCGCCGATGTCAATAAAGAGACCCATTAAAATACAAACGGGCATAATTACGAAATAGAGAAACCGATTGTAGTCGGTATATTGGTTAACAAGGTAGCTCTGCGTAAAAATAACTGGAACGAGCAGCCACATTGCCAGCAATATAGTGGGAGTTGTGAAGTAACGTTTATGATATTTCTTAGACAGCAAAAAGAACAGCCCCACAATAGCGAAGAGCGGTACAACAATTTCTAAGGGCAAAATTCTCGAAGAAGCCGTTGCCTCATTAACAATGTCAGGTGTCGTGTTAGCTAGATAAGCTGGCACTATCTGCATCAAATAAGGTGAAACAATAACTGCACCAAAAACTATTGGTAGCAGCCAACTTAATGCTTCAAGGCGTGTTGTGCCAATTTTTTTGCCAAAAATTAGACCAAGCAGTATTACAGGGAAGAGGATTGTGACAAGCATTACGCTGCTTAATGAGTGGCTTAGAAATATTGAACCAATGAGCAGTGAGGTTGAAATGTAAAATGGAAACTTTGTGAATCGATTTTTTTGAATATACAGGTAAAACGTTACGGGTATAAGCAGCAGGGTTATAACGTTTGGGTAGCCTCCCCAAAGTAGCATTTCAACATCAAACCTTGAAATCGCCACAAGAAACGCTACGATAAAAGCGGCTGATTCACTCCAAACAGCCCGTGTAATCAGGAAGGAAACAAGTATGATTACGGATGAAAACAAAGACACAGTTACGGCATGTACCAAGTATTCAGGCATTCCTGTTAGCAGCATTGCTTGGGCAACAAAAATGTGGTAACCCGGAAAAGTAAGGGATAAACCGCCACCCATCTGGTAAAAGTTGTAGAGAAAATCAACGTTTCCATCTTGATTAATTATAGAATAAATTACGCTGTTGTGTAAACCTATGTCGGCGCCTGAAGGGTAGGTTCCATGAGTCATCAATAATAAACGGTATAGAAAAGCGAAAACAAAGATTGCAAAGAGTAGTAGCAGATGCTTATTTGAACCTTTAACCATATGTTAGCCCCAGTTAAACATGCCTTTCCTTTTAAACATGTACTAAGATGGTAGAGTTAAAGTTTAAATATCAATCTCGAGTATAAAAAGCCCAGAGTATAAAACGGAAAAACAGGTGTTTATTATGTCCTGGCTTAAATCTATGATGGAAAAAGAACCTCCAGAACCAGAGAACCCATTAGGCACAGTAGTAATCGGAAACATTGAACCAGACATGCACGATACAGCAAAAGAAGCAGTCCGCCGATCACTAAAACGCGCAGGCTTCAGAACAATCGACGTCGGAAAGAGCGTTGCTCCACAAGTTTTTGTTGACAAAGCAAAAGAAAACAATGCAGACATCATTGCATTATCAATTAACACAGTTCCAGCAAAGAACAACTTGGTAAAACTTGACGAAGCACTCAAGGCAGCAGGCCTTAGAGAAAAAATCGGCATTATCATGGGCGGCGCAGCAGTCAAGAAAGAAGACGCAGATGCATTTGGCGCACTCTTCGGCAAAAACAAAGAAGAAGCCCCAGAGTTAGCCAAGAAAGCACTCAAAAAATAAGCTCTGGCTGATGAGACAACATGCAGAAATTCAATACCCCCCAAAAAATCTATGAAATAGGAAAAGTGAAGGTCGGTGGCCAACCCGGAGAGACTCCAACATGGCTTATTGGATCAATTTTCTGGCTTGGTCAAAAAATGGTTTCTGATGCAAACAAAGGCATCTTTGATGCCAAAGCTGCAGAAGACATTATTAACAGATGCCAAACACAAAGCGACATCACTGGTGTACCATTCGCCTTAGACATTGTCGGAACAACCGAAACTGCATTTGAAAAATACTTTGACTTCGTCTCTAAACACACTAGCGACGTACCACTAATGCTTGACGCTATGAGCCCAAGGACCCGTATGGCAGCAGCAAATGTTGCAAAAAGAATGGGTCTTACACAAAGGTGCTTCTACAACTCGATTTACAAAGGAGTAACTGATGCTGAGTTAGCAAACCTAAAAGAAAGCGGCATCACAATGTCAATCGTCCTCGCAGATGATCCACACGACACAACTCTTGACGGCAAAATGAAAGTTCTCGCGGAAGCCTTAGAACTTGCAGCTAAAGGTGGAATCACACAACCACTCGTCGACACAGCCGTTCCAGCTTTTGAACCAGACATGGGAACTTCAGTTAGGGCCATTCCAGTCATGAAAGAAAAGTATGGTCACCCTGTAGGTTTAGGAAGCGGCAATCTTGTCACAACCATGGGTTGGGTAAAAGCAAACATTGCAAAAGACTACCGTAAAGGAACAGTCACAGCAACCAACGCAATCCTACAAACAATGGGTGCTAACTGGTTAATGATTGGTCCAGCTGAACAAGCGGAATGGGTCTTCCCAGCAGCAGCAGTTGTTGACGCATACATTGCATCTGCAGGCGCAGACTTCGATACACGACCATTAGACGAAAACCACCCAATATTCAAGATGTTTGCATAAAACATCTCTTCCTTTTTATTTTTATTTTTTTTATATGGATTTTTATTTTAGTAAGTGTATTATAGTGACTATGAAACCAGTCCGTTGGCTCGAAATAATTCTCTTGATAACAGCATTGACGATGCTTTGCACCTATGTTATTCCAACCGAGTCACCAGTTGCTTTCCTACGTTACGCGTTAGGCATATTTTTTGTGTTTCTGGTTCCAGGCAACTGCTTAGTTAACATACTGTTCAGGAAAAGAAACAAGCTTGACCTTATTGAAGAAGCAGTGTTAAGCGTTGCGTTAAGTTTCGGCATTGCAGGCATTGTAGGATTGTTCCTTGGACTTTCACCCATAGGATTAAACTTTACGTCAATCACAGTTTCACTGACAGGCATCACACTGGTTCTTGCAGTAATGGCATACATCTTAACTACAAAAGATGCAAACCACCCAGAACAGCAAGCAACAAGCTTTGCTAAAACTGCAAACTAACAATTTTTAGATAAAGAATTCTGGAGAATAGAAATTGCTGCCTGTTTAGTGAAATGCGGCAAATTAACTTCCGCAAAACTTAATGTTTCTTTTACGGGTTTATTGATTGAAATTAAGGCACCAAAACCCCTGCTTAACTTGCCAACATCTCCAAGTTCATTTGGAATTAAACCTTTTTTGCAGTCATCATCCAACTTGGCAGCTGACAAGAGAAAGGCTGCAGAAACCGAATCGCCAGCTAAAGTTTGCTCCAGCTTGGAAGCAACTGTTTTTTGGTCGCCGAAAACTTGGGCTTTTGAAAGTTCAGAAGCCAGATAATCTATTGACAGGTGCATTTCGGCAAGTCTTCGCGTAAGATTGCGCCCTCTGTGTGGGCCTTCCTGTTTGTCTGCGGCTTCTTTAACTGCTTGCCGTACCGCGCTGCCGACAAGTTGCCCAACGGTTGAGGCTGGTCCGCCTAACTCGATTTTTTCTCCTTGTCCTGTTACAGCTACGGACAGGCTGTCTGTTATGGTGCCGGTTGCGGCATCGCCCGTGTATCTGCTGCGGATGTCGTAATCGTTCATTGCTGCAGTTTTGGCTTCGGTAGCTGTTAAGAAAAGGCTGACTAGGCAACTGTCGGTTGGGTTGCCGTTTAGAAATACGATTATGTTGATTGTTCCGTGAGTGTAGTGGCTGTTTTCTATGTCTTCTCCTGAGGATTCGCCGTGTCTCCATCCTGCGGTGGCTACTACGGTTATTGTTATGTCGCCGACTTGGCGGGTGGTCATGGAGAGGTTTTGGATTTTTGCGGCTGTAAGCATTGCTACGTAATCGTTTGTTATTTGGAGGTTTTTTTGTGCATCGTATACTAGGTTGATGGGGTCGTCGTGGAGATGTTTGTCGTTGTAGCCGTCGGGGACGGAAACGTTTAGGACGGCGTGGACTTTTTTGAAGCCTCCGTTGTAGATGCCTGAGCTGAGGGTGGTTAAGGGTGTGTCGCTTATTAGGGCTACTATGTTGTCTTTTGTTACTATTTTGGCGGATGTGTTGGGTAATGGCTGTTGTTTCATGTTGCCACGCTTGTGCCTGTTTTTAGGTTTGAGGGATTTAAAATGTTTTGTGGCGTGCATGTTTTGTGTTAAAACGTCATTTTTTACAGGTTTCTTGCTTATATGTCCAATTTTTTAGTTTTTTATCTTACACATGTTTACATTTTTTTGGATTTAGTATTCATTAGGATAAACTTAAATAGGTGGCAATGGAGAGAAAGGGGTATTGTGAGGGAACAAGAATGACACTTGATCCAAAAGAGTACGCTCACCTTATACCAGAAACAAAAGACATAGTCCATAAAGTCGTCAAAAACAATCTTGGCGACGGCATACTATTTTCCGCTGGAACAGACACTTCAATAATCGCTTACGAAGCAGTAAAATACACACCAAACCTACCAGCATTAACAATCGCTTTTAAAGAAGGCAACCCAAAAGACACGCAGTACGTTAAAAAAATGGTTGAATTCCTAAAACTAAAAGACCACCAAACCCACATTTTCGACGTTGAAGAAGCCCTAGAAAACGTGCCTAAAGTTGTCAAAGCACTAAAAACTTTTGACCCAATGGATGTACGCAACAGCATGCCCGTCTACATCGGCTTAACAATCCTAAAAGAGAAAGGCTTATCCAAAATCTTAACCGGCGACGGTTTAGACGAACTTTTTGGTTACCCATGGCAATTCCACCTCTCAGAAGAAGAACTCTACAAGAAACAACTTGACATGTGGGCAGAAATGGGATTTAGCAGCATTCCACTATCCAAATCATTAGGAATGCAAGTAAAACAACCTTACCTTGACCCCCTGTTCATGGAATGGGCAAAGAAACTGCCGATAAAAGTTAAAATTAACATGCACGACGGCGAGAAATACAGTAAATGGATAATGCGCAAAGCCTACGAAGACGTCATCCCCTACGACGTTGTTTGGAGACCAAAAGCGCCACTTGAAGCAGGCACAGGAGCAGCTGCATTAAACACTGTCCTTCAACAACAATTCACCGACGCTGAATTTGCAGAAAAGAAAAAGGCAATCCTTGAAGCTGACAACGTACAAATCCGCGACAAAGAACAACTACTTTACTACGAGACTTTCAGGAAAATCTTTGGCAAGCCATCTGAAGTCTTCCCAGACCCAGGCGACGGCGCAAAAATGTGTCCACAATGCAAAGGCTACGTTAAGACAAGAATTCAGTTCTGCAGAATCTGTGGAGCTTACCCCATCTAAATTTTTTCCACACCTTTTCTTATTTGAAATATTTAAGTCAAATTTTTCCATAATATTTGCAATTAAACCAATTATTTAACCTGAATTGGTGCAATTAAAACTTATATATTGAAAGAGTTAATACTTGCTATTCCCGAAACCAGGGGCAGAGGGTAAAGGGTGTGGATCTAAATAAGAAAGGCATGCTTATCAAACTTGCCGCTGAACTTGAAGCGTACGGGTTTAAAGTCGAAATAGACTACAAAAGAGAAAAAATCAAAATAATATGAAACAGCAAAAAATTTCTCTTAACCCAAACACCATTTATAAGGTAAAGCTAATTTTGGGAAAGACTTAATTCCTCAATCCACGGTTTGTGAAACAATACAACGGAGGAAAACACACGTGGCAAATTTGTCACAGCTAAAGTTTGCAATGGCAACAGCCATCTTCCTTTCAGCCTTCATATTTGGGCTTTTCATATTCGCGATAGTCTACTTCCTGCAGCTTGACGCAGTTACAGGACTATTAGTAGCACTTGGCGGTTCAGCCCTCTTTATCCTGTTCCAATACGCAATTGGACCAACTATTGTGACTCTAACAACAAGGTTGAAGTACGTTAAACCAGGCGAGTCACCGTGGCTTGAACAAACCGTCAAAGAACTCGCAGACAAAAGCGGGTTGCCCATGCCTAAACTGGCAATTGTACCAAACAACACGCCCAACGCGTTCACGTTTGGAAGAAGCACAAGCGGCGCCACCTTAGCCGTACACGAAGGTTTACTACGGCAGCTTAACCAAGGCGAAATTCGCGGCGTAATAGCTCACGAACTTGGCCACATAAAACACAAAGACTACATCGTGATGACAGTTCTCTCCGCCCTGCCGTTGATTGCGTACATGATTGCGCAGGTTACATTCCGAGCAGGCATGTTTTCAGGTGGAAGAAGAAGCAAAGATAACAACGGAGGCGCAATCCTGATTGCCATAGGCGCAATATCCTTCCTAGTTTACATCATAACCTTCCTAATAGTCATGCGGCTAAGCAGGTTACGAGAACACTTTGCAGATGCTTTCTCCGCGTACGTCACAGGTTCACCCCGCGATTTAGGAAGCGCCTTAGCAAAAATCACCTACGGCTTATCAATTTCGCCAAAGCCGCCTGAAGGAGCCAGAGCCTTCTACATTGAAGACCCAGCAACTGCAAAACAAGAAGTTAAACGCATAATGGAAAACAAGAACAAGTACGACCTGGACAATGACGGCGTGCTTGACGAACGCGAACTGCAACTGGCAATGGAAAAAGAAGCCCACAGCACATGGAACCAGCTAAACAGCCTATTTGCAACGCACCCACCAACCTTCAAACGCATACTGCTGCTAAAAGAAATCGAAGCAGAAATGGACACAGGCAAATACGCAAACAACAAAATGTACAACCACGTCTAACCAACATTTTTCCTTTTTTAGAAGTATTTTGAGAGCCCTTCAATTTTGTAGCCGTTAACAGCGTCACACACCGTTTTTGGGGTGTAACCTGCAAAGCTTAACAGGTCAGCAGCTGAAGCATAAAGAAGCATCAAATATTTTTGGGTATCAGCGTTTAGGTTTTTGCCGACAAGCTGCTCTGCCACCACACGCCGACTATGCCGCCGGCTTTCTGCGTTGGTAAAAATGAAACGTACACTGTTGCCCGCTTGGACATCCACGCCCTGCTCAAGCAACTGTTTTGCCGCAATTAGTTGGCTTACGTGTTGCCGGTACTGCCCAGGATTCTTTGATAGGTGACGGCTAATCAACAAATCAGCAAGGGGGATTTCGCGGTCGATTAGTTTTTGTCGGTAATTTCGGAGCACTTCTATGGCGTCAGGAACTTTTTGTACGAGTTCTTCTGCGTTGTCGGCGCGCGCCAGAACAGTTATCATTTCGGTTTGGGCGTTGTAAATGAAGCGGGGTGTATCTCTTCGGCGGATTTCTATGCCGCGAAGTTTGGTTTTGCCGTTTTCTAATACGCCAAAGTAACGGTTAAGTACGCTAACCCTTGGGTGCAGGCGAGAAGGCAGAAAGGTTATCCATTTGTATTGTCCTTCAAAATTGATTGGAACCCCAACTTCCCGCGTGATAAGCTGGCAGAGTTGGTCGTATTCTTGGTTGGTAGCATCTTGCTTTTTCAGCCATAACGAATCGACGATGCCGTGCAAGACTTCAAAACCAGAGTCTTCGGCAATGTGGGATGCTTTAAGAAAAGTGTCTCTGGCATAGGCGCATACACCGATGTGTCCATCAACAGTGCCAAATTTGGAGTTGCTAAAACCTAAATAACCAAAACAGGTAACCAAAATCCATTTCAAAGCAACTTGTCGCCCCTCATAAACTTGCTTTAGGCGGGGGTTTTGGGTTTCGTCTCTTAGACGTTTGTAGCTTAAACGTTTAGTTAATGCCAAATCAACGGTTTTAGGCACCATGCCCACGCGTTTTGTGCAGATATGGTAGCCGAGTTCGGGGATACGGATGGGTGAGTCGGGGCAGCATTTACAAAGCACGGTTTCAGCAGAAATATTGTACTTACGCATAAGCGAGGGATACATTGAAGAAAAATCCAATTCACCCACTGCGTCATGAAGACCTAAACGTGGCTCGTAAACGAAGCCGCCTCGGTCGCCGACAAGCAAGTCAAGGGCGGATTTGAAGGTTTCAGGAATCTTTTTGTTTCGAGGTAGCAGGATGTCGTCTTTCATTGCTTGATAAGCTTGAATGGAGGACATGCTTGAGCCAATGGAGAAACGTGCGGCTGTATGTAGGGGCACTCGGCAGGTGCGGGCTATTTCAATTAAGCCATCAAGCCCTGACTCTTTTACGATAAACGTGTTGCTTTCGTCTATGTGGATTCTGCCGTATAGGCGCATGGTGCCAGCTCGGTAAAACGTGTGGCCATAGGAAAAGTAGGTTCTGCCACTTGAACCTCTACGGTTAAACGCTACAGGGTCTCTGCCCAGAGTTAGGGCGTCAAGGACGTCGTTTTGGGCGGCTCGGTGAATCAGGTAAGGAAAAAGGTACGAGTCGCCAGAACGTGTCAAGATAATGTCGGGGTCAAACTCTTTCACCGCATAAGCCATTTGTAGGAGTTTGGTTGCTTCATCCCCATAATCAATCGCGACCGTATCTTTGCCGGGTTCTTTTAGGCGTATGCACCCGATTTCGTCTTCAAAATTGTTAACGAGACCTGTTTTTATTGCGTCAACGTCAAGCCGCATAACACGCAAGTCGGGGATGGCGTAGTCTGTGCTTTCAACTGAATCCAAAAGCGTGTAGGTTAAGCCGTTTTGGGAAACTTTAATGTCAACAAACGCTAACGGGAACACGTCGCGGCTGAAAAAGTAGGAGCGGTCGTTATGGATGTCACCGTTGTGCAGTTCGTAGCGCAAATAGTCGCCGAGGCGCAGGATTTCAAGGGTGAGTTGTGGGATACTTCTGCAGTCTTTTAGGGTTAGCTGGAGCACGCGACTTTTTTCGGAGTCTGTTACTTGAGCGTACTTGTAGACAAAGTCGAGGCGGCTGATTTTTGGGTTGTCTTGCAGTCTATGGGCTAAGTCTTCGAGGTCACCTTGCAGAGATGCGGAGACGTAAATGGCTGGCTGAAACTTGTCAGTCAACCGGACGCGTTCGCCGTTCTGGGCTATTACCCAAACGGTTACTTCTCCGGGGTTTGAGGGGTAAGCGTCAAGCAGCCACCCTTTAACTTGTCTTGGGCTGCTTAACTGCATCCAAAACCTTCTCTAAACGCATAATCGTCTTCTGTTGCGAAACCAAAATCGAAATCACCATAGGCTCAAACAAAATCGGCTGCGTCGCATTGCTACCGGCAGAAGCGTAACTACGGCAGGCATCCATCACTGCTTCAAAAGCTGCCCTGTCCTCACTGCGCAGCGCCTTGGCAAACCCGTTCCACCTTTGAATCTCGTTCTCCACGGCAATACGGTAGGATTCAACAGTTTTACCCACACTGGCTGCCCCCATAAAATATTGTTTTTTGCACTTTTTTGCCCTCCACTTTGGGACAGCAAAACCGTTCTCAACCGATTTAAACCGTCACTAGAAACTACCCTCTGACACGGCGGAGTCTACAGTTAAAGTGAGCAAAAAATAATCAGAATTTAACAAAAGTATCAGTTATATTATAAGCATTGTTTTCGTCAAAACTAAAAGCATAGTAGCCTTTTTCTTGAAGAGGCCACCAACCCCAATTGGTATACACCGATGTATCATTTATGACAAGCTTATCTGGCGCATAACAGCTTGAATCCACTAAAATCCAAGTACCGTTTAGTTTAACTTGACAGAATTGATGTACTCCACTTAAAAAATCTGTTTTTACAACTGTCACAATTCTTGCTTGATAACCCACGGCAATGCATGCTGCTGTAAATAGAATGCTATATTCGCCGCATCTCCCAATGCCAGCGTTCATGATGGCTTTTGGGTCAGCAGAGGGTCGTCCTAATCCAAACCATGGAAATGAATCAACATACCGCAGATGTTTATTTTGCCATGTAAACAAATCTTGCAATGTCAAGTTTTTGGTACCTCCAAAATATTCTTCAAGACTATCTTTGACCAGTCTTAATTGCTCTTCGTTTACAATATTTTTCATTGTATTCTGATTGCCTGTTACGAAAAAATAATGCGCCATGGGTTCTTGAAAAATAAAACTAGTTACTGCAAGTGCAATTGCAACTACCGCAATTACTAAGAGGGCTTTTATTTTTTTATTCAGACCAACCACTAAATTGTTTTATACTAACTTAGATAAAAATTAATTGCCAACCTATTTGGCGCCTATTAGAGGTTGTATGTTGAAACCTATAGGGGGTATAGGGTAATAGCTTGTTTTCTTGAGAAATAATGTTGAAACGAGACGTTTCATAAAGAAGCCCATTGCATATTCTTTAGTTCTGGGATGTCGTCCCAACCTACACTCAGGGCAAAGAGAAATTTTTGCTAAAACCTACAGTCACAATTAAAGAGGTATTAGCTGACCGTCTAAATACCTTCAAGCTAACTCCTATGAGTCTTTTGCAACGAAAAATGATTGCTCAAATTATTGAATGGGCATCCAACATAAACGAGTTAATCAGCAAAACTGGCACAGAATCGGTCTCCAGTGTAAAGTAAGACTCTTTTTGACTTCAATTGACGCCTGCAGCCCTTCTTTGACGCACCCTGCAACCGAAACAAACGCGGATTCAAAAAAGCAACCCAAAACAAACCCTGCAAAACCACCCTACCGAGGGGTACTGAAAAAGAAACAAAAAAACCCCAAAATCCTCCTAAGGGCGTAGGTCAGTTTGACGTTTTTCCAAGGCATTAGTATGTTGAAAAAAGGGAAAAAGGCGGTTACATTGGCAGGACTTCAAAGATGCCAAAAGTGTTTTCTTCTGGGTCTTTAGCTACCGCAAACCAGCCCATCTTTGGAATCTCGGTTTTGGGAACAATAATTTGACCACCAAGCGCCGTTACTTTTTTGCTGTATTCATCCACGGATTCTACGTAGATGTAGTTTAGGGCTTGTTGTTGAGGTTGTTCTCGTTTGTATAAGCCACCGTTTACGCCTGGCCCTTTCAGGTTGCCTTTTTCGTCCATGGGCACGGTTTCTATGCTGTAGTATTCCATGCCGGGGAGTTTGGTTATTTTCCAGCCGAACAGGTCGGTGTAGAATTTTTTGATTTTTTCCACGTCTTCTGCTGGGATTTCAAAATGAATAATTGTGTGGTCCATTAAAAATCGCCAAATAAACTAGAAGCACTAAGACTATAAGAAAATTGTTAACAAATAAAAATCAAGATTAAGTCAAGAGTTTATTGCTGTAATGGCAGGGTTTTACACCAGTCAGCAATTTTCTTTTGGGTATCTTCCTTATTGGCTAATGGAGAAACCAACCATAAAGTGCTAACTACCGTGGCGTCTTGCAGTAATTCTTTGGTTTTCTGGTCAGCCTCCTTAATATCACCATCAGAAGTGTAAAACAAAGCAACCTTCTTGCCTGACAAATTATTTTGTTTAATGTACGTTCTGACGGCGGGTGTGGGACCCCAAGCCCAAATCGGCGTGCCAATGACGATGAGGTCATAGTCCTGAGGAAGCTTTGCGGTTGGAGAGATTTTTGTTAAGCTTTTTCTGGTTGCATCTTTACCAGCCATTATCCAGCCAAGCCTGCCTTGACGGTTCTTTAAATCAACAATTTCTTCAAGATCAGCACCCAACTGGGAAGAGATGGTTTCTGCAACAAACCGTGTTTTGCCTGTCCGCGTGTAGAAAACAACTAAGCTTTTCATTTATGGTCAAAACAGTTTTGAATTAGGCAATATAAGAAATTTTGCTATACAGAAAAGTTCAAGCTTAAATTTAAAATAAAATTAAAAGGGAAGAAGGGGATGGCTTATGGTTGCCATTTGTCAACGAGATATTTGGCTATCTCGCTGCTGTCTCTTGGACCAACCAGTGCTTTCCAGCCGCTGAGTTCTTCGATTTCGCCGCTGATGCGTGATGCTTTGCCTGGGATGATGATTTTGCGGTGTTTGACTTTGCTTTCGATGCCTGTTGATTTGATTGCTTCTGCAACTTTGTCTGCTGTTAGTTTGCGTCCTGCGACACCACTGTCGATAGCTGAGCCTTCTGCGTCGACTACGATTAGGTAAGCGTTGGTTTTGCTGCTGTCAAGGTCTGCTGCCACAGTGTAGAAGGTTAATGCAAAGTTTGATGTGAAGAACACTGGCGAATTCTCGTCTGGTGTACCAAAGACTTTGAGGCCTGGAGCTACTGCGACTGGTTTGCGTGGGTCTGTGTAGATGTTTTGGCGTAGGATAACTTCTGGTAGTTGAGCCCATCCGTCTGTGCTGTGAAGTATGACGATGTCTGCGAATCTGACAATAAGCATGCCTGCTGTGTAGGCTTCACGCCACTTTACTAGGTCGTCTGCTAGGTCGCCTTTGTTTGCCCAAATGGTTAATGGTAAACCAAGAAGTGGGTAACCGGCTAATTCGTTGCCTTCTTTTGTTGCTGATCTGCGGAGCATTGTAAAGTTGTTTAATGTGTCAGCTAAGCCTTCGTTGAAGAATGTTCCTGGGTCTAAGACTAAGTCTTGAACACCGTAAGTCTTCAGGGTCTTGGCCAATGTCATTAGGTTGTTTAGGTCGTTTGGTGCTGAAGCGACTAGTGGGCAATTGTACATTAAGGCTAATTCTGCCATGTCTTTCCAGTTAGTCATTGTTGCAGCGTACAGTAATGGTCTTGCTTTTGGTACTGCCATGACACCTGCTTCAAGAACTGAAGGGTTCAAAGCACACAGGATAAGTGGCAAATTGGTTGTTTCTGAAACCTTTTTGACACAGTTTTTGAATTTGTCAGCGTCGCCTGATGTTGAGCGGACTGCAATCATGTCGAGTTTCAGGTTGTTGCCGATGTATTCGTAGCTGAAGCCTTCCGTGTTTTTAACGCGGCTTACAACTTCGCTTTCAGGCATTTCATCTGTTACGTCAACTGCGATTGCAGTTGGGTTAAAGTATGTAAATTCGTGACGGTACATGACAAGTTTTCCGCCGACTTTGCGGGCTTTGTCACCGACACCAATTATTACTTCTTTAACTGGAGGCTTGAGCATTTCGTGTAGTGTCTTAAAGTTCTTTGCGTGTTCTGGTTTTGCAAGTGGTTTGCACAAGTCAATGTTTAATTCGCGGGCAACAACTTTGGTGGCAAATGCCATACAGTTTTCTTGTCCGCATTCTTTGCAGTTAGTTTTTGGGAGCAGCTTGTAAATGTCTATTGGGCTTAATTCTTTCTTTGCAGCTTTTTCACTCATTTCATTTTCCTCCGAGTTTATATTTTAGCTGAGACCCAGTCAACGTATTTGCTGGGGTCGGCTTTTTTACCGCTGGATAGGTTGTTGATGACGTCTTTGAGGGTCTTAACTGCAGCTGGGTGAATCATCATGAACATGTCTACACCTGCAAGCAGTAAGGTTAAAGCAGTGTTTACTTCCCACAGTGGACCTCGAAGCTCGCGTGGTTCCCACTTCTCATCCATCTTTAACCAGGCTTCGCGTGCTGCCCAAGCGTTGGTTGTTCCAGAGGACATTGGGTGTGCTAGTTCACCATCGCCAAGTAAGCCACCGAGTCTAGCGCGTTCCATGTTTGTGAAAGCGTAATCTAAACCGTAACCTAAAGCGGCAGTGGATAAGTCCATAACGATGTCTTCTTTGCCGAGGTAATCGTAGAGTTTGCGGTTAAGTTCTCTTGCCATGTTCAAGTCCATTGGAGTGAATGAGAGGACTGCGTGGTTGTTTTTCTTGGCAAGTTTTGCAATGTTTTCAATGTTCATGTCGCGTGTGAATGAGCTAAGCAGGAATCTTTCGCCTGGGAAAGCTGTTGCGACTTCTTCAAAGAGTGCTGTGTCTTTTACTGGGTCACCGCATCCACCGATTACGAGTGGAACGTCAACTGCTTGTAGTATGTTTTCGATTGTTTTTAGTGTTGATTTTGGTGTAGCGTCTTTGAGTAAGGGGTCAATGCTGATTAAGTGGATTGTAACCATGTCTGCACCGAATTTTTCGACTGCAAGTTTTGCCCAAGCTGCTGGGTCGCCCATGACTTCTTTCACGTGCATCTTGACAGCTTTTGACAATGGAACTTCCATGTCGAAAACGTCTAAGGTAACAACTGGCTTGTGTATAACTGGGCTTTCGAAAGTGTAGAAGGCTGGTGATTTTTCGCCACCGATGGTTAAGCTTCTTCCACGGGTGCCGCCTTCACTTTTTGTTGCGCCAAGTTTTACTTCAGCAATGCTGCCTGAGTATTTTTCGATTGGCAGGTTGAATGTTTGTTGCATTAAAGCAGCGGGTTTTGTTGGGACAGCAGATGGGAGTTTAAGCCCAGGAAAGCTTGCAACGCCAGCGTCAACTCTTAATTCCAGATTTTTAGCTTCAAGCTGAAAATCGTGGAATTCGAGGTTTTGGAACTTAGCGAGAAGTTCCATTAACGCGGCTACGTCTATTCCGCCGTTTTTATCGTCTTTTTTGTCTGCCAAGGTAACTCACCGTTTCTCTGCTTTCTCGTCCTTCTTGATTACTACTTTGGAAGCATAGATTTTTGCGTCTGTCAGAATAATTCTGAATCCGCCTGCAGATATTGGCAAAGTTGATGCTGTCATGACTGGCATTGCAGTTTCGGCTGCTGCTTCTGGAGCAGTTTCTTCGCCTGCTGGTGCTGCTTCTGTTGTCCATCTTGCAACGACTGGGTGGTTCTTTGCTTTGAGGAATGCTTGTAGTTCTTCAACGCTTTTTGCGTCTTCTTCAGTTGCAATCTTGTCGACGACGTCTTTGGGGATGAAGTCTTTGACTTTTTCTTTGATTTCTTTTGGTAGCCAAACGATACGGTTCCAGCCGCCGTCTGCTGCGAAGAATTTGCTGCTACGCATATATTCAAGTGACATACCATGGAATCCGTCGATTTGACGTCCTCCAGCTGTTGAGTCTGCAAGAGTGCTGAATGGTAGGCCGTTGACTGTTGCACCTTTGAAGCCTCTGTGAACTACTGCTAAGCCGTCGACTTCTGGGATGTAGAAGGTTACTGCTTCGAAGCATCCGCAGGAGGTGTGTGGGTGGTCAAATGCTGTGTATAACCAGACTTTGGTGACTTCGCCCATGCTGCGTTTCTTTGCTGCTTCGTTGACGCCGCTGAATTCGCCTTTTTCTTCGTTAATTAATTCGCCTCTTGGGATTGCGAAGATTGGGCCTTTGGGGTCAATGCTTGCTGAGGCTTTGCCGTCAAACCAGCTGATAGCACCACAGTTGCTGTATCTTTGTGGTGTGATAACACAAACGTGGCTTGGAGCGAATGATTGGCAGAGAACACAACCGTAGAATGTGTCTACTTCACTGTCTTTTAGACCTCTGGCTTTTGCATCGCGTGCTTCATATGATGCCATTGCTTGTGGATACATTTCAGCGATTTTTGCGGTGTCGGTTACGAAGGTGATTTGCAGTTTTTCAATAATTGGCAGTTCGCTCTTGAATAAGCGGTAGAGGACTTTGCCCATTATTTCAAAGCTGTTCATGCCTTTCTGGAATGATTTTTTGCCAAGACGCATCCAGATGTCATATCTCTGGTTTAAGTGCATGAAGCCTTCGATGTAGTTGAGGTAGCCGTGTAGACGCCTTTCAATGACACCTTCTAATCCAGGGTCAAGTTGTGCACCTGCTGCTTCGATTAGGATACCGAGTGGGTATGCGCCGCCTTCTTTGAGGTCTTTTAGGTCTGGACCGACAACGGAGACTTTGCCATCTTCGATTTGGTCCATTGGTTTAACTTTTGCAATTTCAAATTTTTGGTTGACTGTTGGGCCGCCGAGTTCGACTTGCATGTCGTTTCGTCGGATACGTTCGCCTTCGTATATTACACCAACTTCTACTGGTATATCTTTAAACATTGACATTTTCTTTAATTTCCTCCATTAAACTGGGTGGTCATTACTTTGAGATTTTCTGCCCATGTCTCTGAGTTGGCATTTGGGAATGACCAGCTTGCGTGGACATGGAAGGTGTTGTCAAGGGTCATAGTTTTTAGGTCTGGTGCGAAGTGCTTGAGGCCTGAAAGGATCAAGGCTTCCATGTAGTATGGTAAACCAACGTACATGACAAGGTCTGGGTGGCCTTTACCATCAAGTCCTTGCCAGGTTGGGTCAACTACGCGGTTGCTTATGTCCATTGCATTCATGAAAGCTGCTGGTTGGTATCCGCGTTTAACGAATTCACCAACTATGTGGGCTGTTGCGACTACTGGAACTTTGGATGCTTTTGCGAGGTCGATTATGAAGTCTATTACTGGTTTGCCTTCTAGTTGTCTAGTGACAACGTTGCTGCCCACAATAAGAAGGGGGCGAGCGGCTCTTTTGATCATTGCTACTGCTATCTCGGGTTTTTGGATTGGGTTTGCTTTTTTAGTTGATGCTATTTCTGCACATTGCCATGGTTCACACGACATTCATGATCACTCCTTAACCTTTCTGATCATTCTTGGAAGCAATGTTGGGTCAGGAATTATTGATTCCTTCCAGCCTTTTGCTTTCAGAATCTCAGTGATTTCATCTTTCATTGTAATGGGTATGTCTGCTGGTGTTCGGATAAACTGGTCGATGTCTGAAGGCATCACGCCATAGTGACGTTTGTGTAAGTCAATGTAGTGGGTCAGTTTACCCATACGTCCCTTCCATGTATCGTTTGGTCTTAAGCATAGTTTTGCGATTGTTACCATTGCTTCTTGTGGTGTTTCTACTGTTTGGAAGAGGTGTTCTGGTGTTGGACCAACGTTGACTTTGTCGCCTGTGCGTGCATCGTAGACTTCCCAGTTTTCTGGTTTGTCTGATCTGCCTAAGAACATACGACGGTATTTGCTTCCGTGAGGACCGACAAGGACTGGAACACCTAAGCTCCAGAAGCCAGCGGCGATTGAGGCTGCTTTCTGTGAATATGCACCCCAAGCTAAACCGACTGCACCAACACGGTTGTGGATGTAGTCAGCGATTTCCTCATAGTTGCCTCTTAAGTTGCGTTTTGCGAAGATGTTTGCTACTTTGATTGCTGCACCTGCGATGTGTGGGTTGGAGACACATGAACCGACGTTTAGAACTCCTCCAGCTTCGAATCCGCCCGGGAATTCTTCATAGAGGGTCTTACCTTCTTCGTTCTTGTAGGAGCCAGCGGACATTGCTGAGCAGCCTGAAGTTACGACGATGTATCTGCGTAAGGCGAATTCTCTTGCGATGTCGTAGACGTCTTTACCACCGTTTGGATAGTTTGCGCAGCCTACTAGGGCAACAATACCTGGAATTTCGCCAAGTACGAGGGGACCACCAACACTTCTGATTTCTGTATCTTGAACTGCACCTCTGCCTGAACGGCAATAGTTGGTTTCAGAGAGCATCCTCTTTTCGCCAACTTTGAGGATGTAGCTGTGAATTTCAAGTTTTACTGGACAAGCTTCTTCACATCTTCCGCAGCCTATGCATGCTTCGTATAGGTCTGCAAGTTTGGAATAATCTCCTTCAGCTGCTGCTTTGATTGCTGGTTCAATCTTGAGGTCTTGTGGGCAGCTTCTTTGGCATATGTTGCAGTGGCGGCATTTCTTTGAGAGTTCTTTGATTTGGTCTAGTTCTGGAAGTGACTTCATCTTTTTGCGGATTGGCGCTACTCTTTGAGCTACTCTAACGGCGACCTCGCCGACTTTTTCTGGGTCAAGAATCAGAACACCAGGAACTTTGTAGGTAGCTAAATCTTCGACAATTTGGTCAACTGGGTCGTTTGTGCGGTTCTTGTAGCCAATGCAGTTCTTCTCTGAGGCTGCGATAACTGGTGATTTGACACGTTCAGCTTCTATGTTACAGTCAGTTCGGACACATTGTTCATCTAATACGGTTACGTCTGCGAATCCGCCACGTATGAATCTAAGTTCCCAAGAGATTGGACCAACGATTTTTGCACGGTCGTAATATCTTGTGTTGTCGATGGCAGTGCAGCATAAGCCGACTACTTCCATTTTATCATCTAGTTTGTGATCTTTCAGGTAATCAATAATTCCGACAGAAGGCACAACGTTGTGACCGATACACATAATGACTGGTTTTGATTGGTCAACTGTTCCGATACCCATCTTGATCAATGGAGCTTCTGGATCTGCTTTCGGGAAGCCAAGAGTTGAAATTTGTGCAAGATCAGCAATTTCCATGCCTATCTGGTCCATTCTGCCTGCGTGGAATGCTTTTGATTCAAAATCTAAGTTGTTGGATTCTTGACCAGTGTGTGCTGCAGAAAGACAGTGAGTAAGTTGTGATTCGGTATAACTTAGAATATCATCCAAGTCGCCGAGAGTTTCTGGTTTTACACCAGTAATTAATCTAGTGACTGGCGCTTCGATCTTAACGTTTAAACCGCCTTGGTCTAGCGGGAATTTCCGGCCATAGACTTCAATTAGGTGGTCGACAACGTGTCGAGCGTGTGCATTGTGGGTTGTGGCTCCGATACAACAAGCAATTAACACAATACGTGAAGATTGGTCAGCAATGTTGAGTCCACATGCGCCACGTTTTCCAGCTGTTAAGTCACATTTTCCGTATGTACATAAACAGCATAAATCACAATCTGGCATGTAGAAGGGCTTGTACTTGTTAAGTAACGTTAAGTCCCAATCGCGAAGTGTGCTAATGTGGGGCATGGGAGTAGGACCCATGGGTTCATCCCAATTGTCAGTAACAACTTTGCCGATAGATAACTCAAGGTTTTTTACAAGGCCACTACTAGTTTTCATTTCGTCAATTTTAACACGAACGTTTTTGGTGGTCAAATTCTAACCTCTGTAAAGGTTTTGATAGTTACCCAGCCTACAATGTTTTTAAACTTTTGGGGATTCTTTGTATAAAAGTCACGTTCGACAATAAGAAATAAAAAATAATAAAAAATAGTGTAAAACAAGTTTTCTAAAGATAATTAAGGCTTTCTAGCATCTTTTTAACTGAAAGATATGCGGAGTTATCGTTTGGCAAATCAATCAAAGACTTACCGTTAAGCACGTAATCATCTAAATCGGGGTCTTGCGCTATTTTGCCCAAGTACTTGAAGTTTAAGTCAGCTTCAGCCTGCTTACCTAACTCGTTTGGGAAACGGTAGCCACCGATAATGTAGAAGTTCTTGTATTCCATGTCTACTTCCTTAATTATTCGCACAGCTCTACGGACGTGGTCTTGAGACTTCTTTGAATGGTCAAGTATGTCAAAAATGTCATCAACTTTTGAAGTGATGCGTCTGTTCAAGTTTTCAAGACCAGCTGGAGAGTCAATAAGCACGTACTCATAATTTTTTGTTAAAGATTCCAAGGCGCCTTTCAGTGCAGTGTTTGGCATGCAGTAACAGCCTTCAATCCACTTGGTACCAACACCGAGAAAATCAAAATGTTGACCCTCATAAAGCCCATTTTCCCAAATTCGGCTTTCAATGCGTTGCGCTGGAGGAACACCTACTGTAGTGCCGCCGCCTTCGATAAAAGTGCTAACTACCAGGTCTGCAATGGTTGATTTCCCTGCTTCTTTTAGGTCAATTCCAACCATTTCGGCAAGGTTTTGGTCAGGGTCAGCATCAACAAGCAGTATAGGCGATTTGCCTGCTTCTATGAAACATTTGGTCATCAACGCTGTGAAACTTGATTTTCCTGTGCCTCCACGACCGACTGTAACAAGAGTTTTCATCCAAAATTCTCCTTAAGCTGATTCTGTTTTTTTAAGCAATTTCTCGCATATATTGTCTATGGCTTTTACAGAAGGAATTTCCTTGTTAAGTAGTGGGGTTTTGCCAAGCATATCTGATTCGGTGATTTTAGTATCAAATGGAATAAAGTCTAGCACTTGTATTCCGTTTTGGTCTGCAAAACTTTGTATAGCAGCTTTTTGCTGGTCATTCATTACGCGGTTTGCGACTAGGTAGAGTTTTTGCATTCCGGCAGCTGAAGCCATGTCGTGAATGTGTTTCGCAATTTCCAAAGATTTTAGGTTGGAGTCTGCGACGATAAGTAGTACGTCGACTTGTCTTGCTGTGCCCCTGCCGATGTGTTCTACGCCGGCTTCAAGGTCTAAAACTACTGCTTCGTCAATTTCCACTACAAGGTATCGAAGTAATGCACGTATGACTGCTGTTGGTGCGCACATGCATCCGGCACCCATTGTGTGTACCGTCCCCATGACAATCAGGTTTACGCCTAACGGTGTAGGAACAGAGTAATCGCGTACAATGTCGTCAACTCTAAAATTGAGGTTATAAATGCCGTTGTAGCCTGAATCAGTTTTTGATTCAACAAGCTCTTTGTTATCAGAAATAGGCTTAATTTTCCGTGCTTCTTCCGCTGTTAAACCCAAAGTTAAAGCCAAATTGGGAGAAGAATCAGCGTCAATAGCTATTGTTTTATATTTCCGTTCAGCAAAACCGCGGGCCAATCCACCGGCAAGCAGGGTTTTGCCTACTCCACCTTTACCAGCAACTGCTACTTTCATAATAAGTCACTGTTTAAAAGATTGTTTTTGGCGAATTAATTTACGTTTCCTTAAAGAAAACATGTTTAGAATGTAAAAGATGCAGAAAGAAGACACTTTTTTGGCAAAGAACAGGGCGTTACCTACCGGATATCCTGCAGGACGGCTGAAAGGATTGAAGCCAACAAATTTTGACCACCAGAAATGTTGGTTTCTTGGAGGAAAATTCCTGTTCAGCCGTGTTGCAAGATCGAAAAAAGTGTTAACTGTGGCAATGTGTTGAAAAGCAATTTTGGGTACGGAAGTTTGGGGGACGCCAAAGAGAATAGGCATGTTATCTTTGAGTTGGGTTTTATTGTTTTGGGGTATGATGCCAAGCAACGTCACCACAGTAACACTTTTTTTCAAAAAAGTAACACCAAACACTCTTATTTAAGCATTATCAAACCAAACCCAATAAAACAACAAACAACCGACAACTTAATACCCAACAAAACAACACAAACAAAAGAGGAAAAACAAATGCTATCCAAAATCCCAACCACAACATACAAACTAGAAAAACAAACCCTCGACAAAGAAATCCTAAGAGCAGGCATAATCGCCGAGTTTGACGCCATAAACCTTTACGAACAAATGGCAGCCATGGCAACCAATCCACTAATCAAAAAAATGCTACTGGACATAGCCAAAGAAGAAAAAACTCACGTCGGTGAATTCCAGACGCTACTTTTGGCTTTTGACACTGAACAAGCTAAAGAACTGGAAGAAGGCAAAAAAGAAGTTGAAGAACTAAAAGAAGAAACCTAACGCAACACATTTCCCATTTTTGTTAGACAGTTTAGCATTCTTTGATTTGTTTAAGCAACGTTTTTCTTGGATAAAACCCGTACCGGCTGTAGAAACCAAGCGTTTGCTCGTTACCTATACTTACTTCAATAATTTTCACAAGGACGGCTTTTTTGTCCATCCAAGCCAACGCCTTCTTCATTAATGCGTCACCAACCCCAAAGCCACGGTATGAGGGGCTAACAAAAATTGAGTCAATTTCACCGGTTTTTTCTTTGTCTATACTGCTTACAAGGTAGCCTACATGTTGGGTCGTAGCTTTATCGGTAGCAAGGTCGATACGTAATTGGCTTTGGTTAGCTTTTTTCTGGAGGTCAGCTTTACGTGCTTCAAAAGTGAAAGTTTGATAGTGCTGTTTGAAATATGGCGATAGGAGCAGGTTGTGCTCATTTAGCCCTTCCCATAATGGCTTTATCTCGTCGAGACGTGTTTGGTCTCCGTGAGTGTATTTGATTTTTGGCTTTTTTGCCGAAGTATTTTGCATGCTACCTACAACCTTGCAAGTAACAGATTAAACATGATACCTTTAGGCTTTTAGGTGTTTGGATAATCCACATCAGTTGTTTTGGGTTTAACCTTTTTTAGATCAAAAGACACCATAAATTGCTGAGCAAGATGGTTGAAAATGCGGCACAAGACGAAACACTCGGGGATTACTGCAGCGTTTTTTCTGCCAAAACACCGATTGAAGGCCAAGACGGCGGAGTAGTCACCCAACTTTTAATTAATGGACTTAAAGAGGGCAGATTTGACGCCGTCATAGTGGTAAATCGTACCCAAGGATACAATGCTCAAGCTGTCGCGACCGAAAATCCAGAGGAAGTTCTCACGGCGAAAGGCACAAAATATCTTAAAATCAACGTTTTGACGAAACTTCGCGAGTTAGTTGAGCAGGGAAAAAGAAAAATAGCCATTACTTGTACGCCATGTCAAGCGGTTGCAGCTAGAAAAATTATGCAGAGCTTAAAGCAACAGTATCCGGAATTGGAAATTTCAATTGTTGGCCTGTTTTGTTTTGAAGCCTTTGACGTTGCCAAGTTGAGAGAAGAAGTTAAACAGGTTTTAAATGTTGATTTGGATAAGGCAGAATGGACACAAATTCGTAAAGGCAAATTCTATGTGCTAATTGATGGTCAAGAGAGTAGTTGTAGAATTCGGGAGCTTGAAGAAGCGGTTGATAGGGGTTGTCGTTTTTGTGGGGATTTCACGGCGCGGTTTGCTGATGTTTCAGTTGGTTCGGTTGGTAGCCCTCAGGGGTTTTCTACGGTTATTGTTCGTTCAGTTAAGGGTAAAAAGTTGGTTAATGGGTTGGATGCTGAAAGGGCTGAAGTGAATAAAGAGGAAATCGTAAAACTTTCCAAATTTAAGGCGGAGAGAGCTCAAAAGAGCAGTTTTGACAAGAAAAAGCCGAAATAACAACCGTTGACATAGCGGTTTTTTATAAAAAGCGTCAACTCTTCAGGTGAGGTAATATACGCAAAAGTTTTTTAACCCTAACCTCTCCCTACCTTTACCAAAGAGGAATCTCCATGAAAATCCTAAATGAGTTTGTTCCCACACGCAAATTCCTAAAGCTTGCTGATGAACTGAAAGATTTAGTTGATGGATGGAACGTTACCGACAGTGCTGCTGGCTTCCCAGCTCCAAGCGGTGTTGTCGTAAGCTGCCTCCTCAAAAACAAGTACCCTGAAAAGTATGTCTGCCCAATCTTCATTCTACACTATAAAGGACCAGTTGAAGTTGGAGGATTAGCCTTAGCTTCAGACGTTATCGGTCTAGACGGTTTAGCAGTAACCATGGGCGACAAGCCACACTATGGTGAAGCAATCAAGGCACCACTTTCATCATCAGAGGTTGCACGTGACTTCATCCGCAATGATGTTAAAACAAAGAAACTACCACTCGGCTGCCTACTATCAGCAAGGCAATCAGTTGAATCATCATTAGAACGTGTCCGCCAACCATGGGACTTCGTGTACTTCATGAGATTAGACGACAACTCACTGGAACAACTAAAAGCAATCTCAGCAGAATGCAAGAAACTCAACAAGCCACTATTCGCATACTTCCTAGTAGGCACAGAAAAGAACAAAGAAATCGTCAAAGTAATCGGTTGGCCAGTAACAGCCACAATGGACCAAGTTGAAGAGAAAGCAGCAAAACTTGTCGGCTTAGTAGACGGCATCATCGCAACATGCGCTGGTGACGCTGAAGGCGACAAATTAATGCTACAGAAACTTCAAAAGTTCCGCACTCAATAAGCAAACTGAGACATTTTGTCTCTTTTCCTTTTTGTGTTTTGAATTATTTTTTGTATTTTTTGCCGTTTTTACTTTATTGACGAGATAAACTTAAGTTGTGGTTATAATTTAGCAAGTAAACAACTAGGTACGTTTACTGATGAACACTGTCCAAGTAATTGCTATAGAAGGCTTGCCGTTAAGCAAAAAAGGAGACAACCTCGGCCAATTAATTGTAGAAGCTACAACAAAGCAGGGTACACCACTTCAAGAAAAAGACGTTATCGTTGTTACTCACGTTTTTGTTTCTAAAGCTGAAGGAAACGTTGTCAACCTTGACACTGTAAAGCCTTCCGAACGGGCGCTTGAAATTGCTAAGCAAACAAACAAAGACCCAGCCCTAGTCGAAGTTATACTGCAAGATACTAAAGAAATCGTCAAAATAGGCCCAAACAGCATAATTACTGAAACCAAATGTGGAAGTATAAGCGCCAACTCTGGAGTGGACCGTTCAAACGTTTCAGGAGAAAGAAACGTTGTTCCCCTGCCCAAAGACCCTAATGCATCAGCTAGAAACATTCGGGCAGAAATCAAACGTTTAACAGGCGTTGACGTAGCCGTTATAGTTTCAGACACCCATGGCAGACCATTTAGGATGGGTGAAATCAACGTGGCAATTGGCGTTGCAGGAATAAAACCCATCAGAGACAGGCGCGGAGAAAAAGACCTGTTCGGCTACACTCTTCGAATCAAACAAACCGCTATTGCAGACGAACTGGCTTCAGCAGCAGAACTTGTGATCGGACAAGCCAGCGAAGGCATCCCAGCAGCAATAATCCGGGGCTACACAGTCTATCAAATCGCCGAAAACGTGTCAGCAACAGAGTTAACTAGACCCAAAGAAAAAGACCTTTTTCGATAAAATACAATACATTCAAAAACACCAAAAACAGAACAATACTCGCAAATTTATTTGAGGAAAAGCTATGGAGTCAAAAACGCCCCAAGAATTTTTTGAAACCGCACTTCCAGCCCGATTTAACCCAGAAAAAGCAAAAGGCATCAACATTACAGTTCAAATCAACCTGACAGGCAACAACCCTACCAATTGGGCAATAACCTTGAAAGACCAAAAAATCCAAGCCGTTCAAGGAACAATCGCAGAGCCAACTATGACTCTGAAGACCTCTGAAAATGATTTTCTGGATTTAGTTAACGGCAAAATTAGCGCAGAAAAAGCATTTTTTAGCGGTAAAGTCAACTTCAAAGGCGACATAACCACAGCTTTAAAATTAAAAGAATCAGGCTTCCTTTAAAAAACGGGAAGTTTAGTTCAAACCCAACTTTTTAATTACCGACGATGAAAGGGCTTCTTCACAGATTTTAAACGTGTCTGGCTCAGCAATTTTCACTATAACTCTCAATTCTTCTGCGGATAAATCTTCTACAAGCCGCCTGATTTCAATTTTAGCTGGTTCTAAATGTTCAGCAAGCATCGGGGGATTCTTGTACAAAACGCCGGCTAATGGACAAATCTTTTCCAGTTTAAGATAATATTCGAGTTTTTTAGTGTTGAAGTTGATGTCCCAAGTTACTGGGCCTGCACGGCAGGTTTCAGGTTTTACTGGGTGAACTGAGCAGCGTCGTGTTTGCTTGTTGAAGAGTTTACACAGCATGTTTTCGTCAACTGCTGGGTAAGAGTACGCTTCACACATGAACGGTTCTTCAACAGGGATTTTTTCTTTTTCAATGTATTCTTTTAGGATTTTTTTGCGGTTTTCAGATAAAGGCGGCTTTGCGTCTTGGCAACAAATAAACTTGCATGTGCCACAAACGTCGAAGCTGTATGTTTTTCCATTATTGTCTTCTGTCAAACTTTTTTCTGCCTGACCTATTTTAGAAGTAGGGTTCATTAGTGCTTAAGCACTTAATAAGGCTTGAATAAACCGTGCATATTGCTTGATGGAAATCTGACTTTTCCGCTTCAGCGCGAACGTTTTTGCGTATTACTTCTGAGAGGCTGCCTTCCTCGATGCGGCGTTTCACCAGCCACAAATATTTCTTCTCCTCAGGGTCTGCATATTTTTCTGCTAAACGCATGTAACCTTGACAGACTTGCCTTGCGGTTTGACCACTTGAAACCTTAGCGTTCAACCCTTCATGAATTATTGCGTCAAAATCTTTCAGCAATACTTCTCGTGGGAGCAGTTCGGGGTTCAAGTCAAGTAGGCCTCTTAGAGCAGCACGAACAAAGCAGGACAATGCCACGTCAGATTTTACGCATTCCTGCTCGTCCATTACGCGAACCTCAAGGGCGGAGCGGTCAAAACGGAAAATAACGCCGCGCGAGTTAACCCATTCACGGTGCAGCAGGGTTTTTGAGGCGCCGGCAGCAGCCAAATCTTGTGAGTAACGTTCGATGACGTCTTGTTTATACTGACTTAGTGAAGTGATGTATTGTGGGATTACTCCACCAGTTACCGTTGGAACTTCACGTTGGTTAACCTTGTAAAAACTCAACCGGTTATCTACATCTACGCCTTCTTTTCCTTCAAAAATCGGTGATGAAGAAGCAACAGCTGGCAAGTACGCGCACATGTTTGCGAGGTGATTGTGCATTTTTACGGCGTCATCTTCCTTTTGGAAGGGCAGGTTTAGGTGGAAGCTTTGGATGTTTAGCCACCCGTGTTGTTTGAGATTGAATATTTTGCCGTATTCCTGGTAGATTTTGCGGTGATAATGCGACCAAATGGCGGTTTGATCTAGTTGAAGCAGTGGATGCATTCCTGTGCCTAACAAGCTGGCTCCATGGTTTTGAAGTATGTTGTTGAGGGTTGTGACAGCGTTTTGCATTGTTTCCTCAAAAGCTGATGGTGTCTGGAAGGGCGTGTTTGCTTTGATTTCCATGACGTGTAGTTGGAGTTCTTTGCCGAAAGTGAATTGGGGCATTTCTATAAAATTGATGATTTTGCCGCAGTGCTGTTTTATGATTTTGTCGCTTATTGGCAGTGCTTGTAAGTCTGGGTTTACTATGGAGTATTCGTGTTCGGGTCCAATGACTTCAAGGGGTTTGTACGTGAATATTCATCTCTAAAGCGGAACAGTATTGTGTTAAAATATGGTGTAAGGGGTTTGTTTTAAGTTAATCTATGCTAAAGTAGCCTATTTCAGATGGTTTAGTTTTGAAAGCGAATTTAATCAAGTAAGGCGTAGTGAATGAGGTAATGATTGTTGCAACACCAACTATTGGCAATAGGAAACTGCTGATTACTCCAAGGTCTTGACCTGCTTTGACCACGATGAAAGCAAATTCGCCGATTTGAGCCATCCCTAAACCTACACGCAAAGCAGTCCGGTTATCATAACCATACAATCGAGTGCCCAAACCACAGGTTACAAGTTTTGTAACGATAACAGCTACAGTAATTATTAACGCAGGAAGCCAATAAACGCTAATTTGGGTAATATCCATCAACGCACCCATGGAAACGAAAAATATTGCTCCGAAAATGTATTGAAGTGGCTCCATTTCACGGTTGATTTGCGGTCGGCAACGTGCCCTTGCTACGACGACTCCAATCAGGAAAGCCCCGATGGCTGCTGAGAATTCAAGCTGGTTTGCCAAGACTGAAAAGGCGAAACAGATGCCAAGCAGCAAGATGTAAAGGAGTTCGTTGTTACCAACTTTTGCCATGCGGTCAATAACTTTGGGAACCAGCATACTTCCGACTAACAGGGTTCCGCCTATGAAAACGACGAGTTTTAGCACCAACACGAGAGATAGTGTTAAAGAGAAGGTTTGTGCGACTGCAAGGTTTTGGAGCATAGCAAGCATGACAACGACTGTTATGTCTTCAACTACAAGGATGCCAAGCATGATAATTGAGGGGGTTTCCTTGATTTTGCCCATGTCACTTAAAACTTTGGAGATTATCGTTGTGCTGCTGCTGGCAAGTGCTGCCCCCAGAAACAGTGCATCATAAAATGACCAGCCAAGCCCAGTTGCTAAAACCCAACTAACAAGCAACATCATGGAAATTTCAAGTGCAGAAACACCGATGACGACGTGACCAATTGACTTTAGTTTTCTTATAGGAAACTCCAACCCAATCGTAAACAGTAGCAATACAACACCGATTTCTGCAAACACGTTCAAGATGTCAACATGAGAAATCAATTTGAGCGGTGAAGTGTATGGACCAATTATTATGCCTGCAATAAGATAACCTATTACCATTGGTTGTTTTAGTTTGTAAAAAATTAGAGCTACCGCTGCTGAAATTACAAGAAGGACCGTTAGGTCTGTTATTATTTGCATTTCAAAGCTCATGGACAACCGAGCTATGGTTGAAGCACGTAAAAGACTTTTTTTAGCATTAATCAGGACTCAAAGTTAATATCACAAAAACTGTCAAGTGGCGAAAACCTCATGCAGCTACATGACGAAATGTGATTTTTTGTTGGAGGCTAATCTACAATCCCTAAACGGTGAATAGTTAATTTTAAATAGGGCTGCAATACGCCTTTTCAGTATATACTGGTGTCCTATGGGTGTTGGTCGTCTCTAGCATCAACCTGACAGACGGGTTGAAAACAGTGAGGCCTTCAGAGTTCCTTGATTCGTCCTCTAAAGGTTTCATCGTCAACATCAACAACGATTATCGCTACCTCAAAACGGGTTATTACGTGTCTTTGCACGCGGAAGTTTTAGGAAATCAAGTTATTCCGTCAAGCAAAAACATTATCGACACAAGCAGAACACCAATCCTACTGCTAAGAGCAACACGGGCAGGAATCGACACGTTACCGTTCATCGTAACGGATTGCGTGAAAAAAATTATTTCTGAGGTTGGATTGCCCGCTGTTGTTTTCGCGGTTAACCCGTTTATTTATGACGGTTTTGAAGTGGCAAACAACAAGAGCGGCTTGTATCGTGCAATGAAAAGTTTAGGCATGAATTACAAGTTTGACGTTTGCGCAATGCCACTTAAAGGCCAGATGGTTACGGTGAAGTCGTTATTCGGGAAATGTCCAGACGGCGATTCTGAAGTACAAGCAATCGCAGAAAAAGTGTACGCGCTTTTCAAGATTCCCATATGTAAACTGCACATTCAAAAAGTGGATGGCAAAGCGTACCTTAGCGGTTTACAACCAGTTAAACAGAAAGAGTTAGCCAATGGTGATTTAGAATTGATCTCAAAGGAGATTATGCTGTTTTCACAGCAAGGTGAACACGTCGGTGTCTAGGATCGCATGTTTTGTTGAAAAATATAATTTCTCTGACCCAAGAGAACAAGGAGCCCTCGAGAACTTTAAAACCGCTGCAGAACAAACGGGAAATCAATTCAGTTTCCTTTTCCGGGAAGACATAGCTGAAATTCCCAAATACAACGCAGTCTTCATCCGCGCAACCACAGACCCATTATTCACTGCGTACATTGTCTCAAAAACTGCTCAGGAACTAGGCTTAAAAGTCATTGATGACCCCGACTCAATCCAGATTTGCGCAAACAAAATCCACCAATACGAACTATTCGAAAAATACGATGTACCACGCATCCCAACAATGTTCCTAAACAAAGACGAACTGCACCACAAACGCATCAATGAAATCTTTGATAAACTAGGCAAACCAGTCGTCATCAAAGCACCCTACACAAGCTTTAGCCGTTACGTAGAAAAAGTTGCATGTGAAACCAGCTTCCGCGACGTAGCAAAACGCTTCTTCAAAAAATCTGACGTGTTGGCAATTCAAAAGTTTACGCCTACAGCGTTTGACTGGAGAGTCGGCGTACTGGGCAACGAGGTTCTTTACGTGTGTAAATACATGATTCCAAAAGGCAAATGGAAGCATGGCGCAAAGCTTCGTGGAAAACCAACGGTTGTTTGGGGTAGAACTGAAGCATTAGACAGACAAACCGCTCCGCCTAGACTGCTTGAAGTTGCTTTGAAAGCTTGCAGTGTCGTAGGCAAAGGTCTTTACGGTGTTGACTTAAAAGAGGTCAACGGTGACTACGTAGTTGTTGAGGTTAATGATAACCCAAGCATTTACGCTGGCTACGAAGACTCTTGTGATAAAGACATTTACAAGAAAATCATCAGCTACTTAGCACAGTAGCCCCAATTTTCTTTCGACACCTATTTATTCTGATTTTTACCTAGCATGCAGTGTTAGGAGACGATTTATGTGCCTAAAGTTGAACATAAGATTCCAGTGAAAGATTACGATTTCAGCAAGGATTTAACAGTTGACGAATTAGTTGGGCAAATGGATGCTGCGTGGGGTTTCACGGCAGGCAAACTTGCCACTGGCGTCAGCATTATGGAGGACATGATTAACAGTAAAGGATGCGTCAAATTCCTTTCTTTCCCAGCGGACATTTGCGCCACTGGCACACGCGGCGTAATTAAAGAAATGGTAAAACGCAAAATGTGCGACATCATAATCACCACATGCGGCACACTCGACCATGACGTTGCAAGATGCCACCGAGACTACTACAAAGGCAGCTTCATCATGAACGACTCCAAACTCCACCAAGAAGGAGTCAACAGATTAGGCAACGTCCTTGTACCCAACGACAGTTATGGCACGGTTATCGAAAAACAAATCATCGGAATGCTTGAAACCCTCTACAAAGAAGGCAAAAAAGAATTAAGCACAACCGAGCTCTGCCGCGAAATAGGCTTACGCTGCTGCGACGAAACCTCAATCCTGTACTGGGCAGCCAAAAACGACATACCCGTCTTCATACCCGGCATAACCGACGGCGCCGTAGGCTACCAACTCTGGTTCTTTAGCCAAGACCACAAAGACTTCCGCATAAACCTACTAAAAGACGAAGGAGACCTAAGCAACATCGTGTTTGACGCCAAAAAATCAGGCGCCCTCATCGTAGGCGGAGGCATCAGCAAACACCACACGATATGGTGGAACCAATTCAAAGACGGCTTAGACTACGTAGTTTACATTAGCACAGCAGCAGAATGGGATGGAAGCCTAAGCGGTGCACGTCCACGCGAAGCAGTCAGTTGGGGAAAAATCAGTGAAAAAGCCAGGCGCATCATGATTGAAGGCGACGCCACAATGGTAATGCCGATAATGATGGGTTCACTAGTTACAAGGCTTAACAAGAAAACAAAAGCCTAACCCAAACATTTTTCTTATTTTTAGTTAAAGCAGTAAATCGCTGTATTTTAAAAAATTGAAAAACAAAAAGGGAAAAGCCTGTTTAGGCTTTTGGCATGTCTTTGAAGATCCAGCTCATGTCTGGAGCTTTGCGTTTTTCTGGAACGCGTTCAGATAATGCGTGGCAAATTAGTGGCAGTGCGATGGTTGCGTCACAGTAGCAGACTGCGCGTGTGCCGGTTTGGCTGTTGATTTTGCCCCAGCTGATAGCTTCCTCAAGAGTGCAGCCGCTTAAACCGCCCCATTGTGGAGAGTCAGTTGTAATCTGGATAGCGTACTTGTGTGGGTAGTAGTATTCTTGTAGGCTCTTGCGTAAGCCGCCTTGTCTGCCTTGGACACCTTTGTCTTCGGTCATTGGGCTAACGCTGATGGCGATTAGTTGGGTTAGGTCTTTGGGGACGCCTCCGCCGATGTAGACTACGCCGACGTCTTTGGTTTTTGTGCCGATTTGGACGAATTGGTCAAATTCTTTTACGCTGTCGATGTGGACGTTGTGTCCTTGGTTCTTAGCTAAGAGGAAGGTTTCGCCGTATGCACTGTCAACCATTGCCGGGCTGAAGATTGGTACACCGTGTTTTGCCGCTAATGCGGTGATTGCTGGAATGTTCTTTGCGTCAAGGTAGTTGCCTAGTCCGTGGAGAAATTCTGCTGAGGTATAGTAGTAGTCTTCTTTGCAGGTCATGACGTAGTCGGTTACGACTTCTTCCATTTTGCGGTAGTCGGTTTCTTTTCCGTAAACGTCATAGTACCTGTTGACGTCGTCTTTTAGGAGTTGTTCGTCGTTTGCCATGTGGCTGCCTTGCCAGTAGCCAAAGCCCATTGCGTCAACAATGTCTTCAGAGACGTTTGCGCCTGTGGAGACAAGGACGTCGATGAATCGGTTTTCGATGAGCCAGTTGATGATTGTCCATTGACCTGCTGTGCTCATGGAGCCGGCAAAGCCCATTACGATTACTGTGTCTTTTTCTTTTATCATGTTTTCCCATACGTCAACGGCTTCGCCTAGTTTGCGGCCTTGGTAGGCTGTTCTGCCCATTTCTTTTAGAAGCTGTGAAATTGGCTTTTGTTTTGTTACTTTGATTGGTTCAAGTTTCTTTTGGAAGTATGAATCATTACTCAATTACTTTGCACCGATGTTTTACATTATACGCCTAATATTTGAAATTTGTTATTGCCAATGAATAGCCATTACGTGCAGATTAACCCATAAACAAGCAGGCAACTGCTAAACGGTTAACAAACACGCACGTAATCAGGCAAAACTGGTCAATAAAATGGTAAAAACTAAAATAGCACCATAAACAACGTTGAAAAAGTTAGAGAGAGGGATAAGGTACGTTAAGTCATGTTAAAGTTGAAATTAAACCCGTTCACAGATTTGTCCGCTACTTTGCAGTTCCTTTTTTGGCAGTTTTCGCTTTAGCTTTTGCCATCATTTCTGTTCCATTGGCTGGACAATTCAGTTTAGCCACCTCAACCATGTTCAGTTTAGGTTACGCATGGTGCTTCTCCGCGCCACTACTCCTCACTGGAACCCGCAACCTAAGACACCAGCAACTACAAACCATAAAATCTTCAAGCGGTAAAACCAAAAAAGTTGGCTTGGCAGTTTCCGCGGTTGCAATGACGGCGTTTTCAGTTTGGGCAATCCAATCGGTTATGTCGCAGGTCAGCGGCGTCGCAACAGCTTACTTGTCAGTTGTGTCAGTGTTCTTGGTTGGCGTCTTTGCAGTTCTCTTTTACTTTTCAAAACACCCATAGCAAACAGTCATTTTCACCAGCCTATTAGGATCCAAATAGAAACTCATTGCAGAAACCTATAGGGGGTCTATCTTCCAACAGGGTAAACTCTATCTGCACTTTGCAAAGCCCAAATCACTAAGGGGGTAGGCCTGTATTGGCTGAAAAATCCGCCATTAATATGTTAAAAAATAGTAGAAAAGAGAGTTACATGCGTTCGGGTGCAACAACTCCAATCAGCGCCAAACTGTTGCTGAGCACTGTTCGGATTGCATCAGTTAACGCTAAACGTGCACTGCTAAGCGCAGGGGTTTCAGCCTTTATGACTGGCAACGCATTGTAGAAAGTGTTGAATTTGTCAGCAAGCGCGTTTGAGTAGTCGGCGATCATGCTTGGTTTTAGGTATTCGGTTGCTTCTATGAACATGTCGGGGAAACTGGCGAGTTGCAGTATGAGTTCGCGTTCAAGCTTTTCAGTTAACAGTTCATAATCGGGAGCGGCGGTGATTTCTGTGGCTTTACGCAGTATACTGCAAGCTCTTGCATGAGTATACTGTACGTAGGGAGCACTGTTGGTTTCAAAGTTAAGAACACGGTCCCAAGTAAACACAACCTGTTTGCCCGGATCCACATCAACAAGTGCGTAACGGACTGCACCGATTCCGACAAAGTTGGCGATGCTGCGTTTCTCTTCTTCTGTAAACATTGGTGAACGTTTGCAGACTTCTTGGTATGCGCGTTCAACTGCTTCGTCGAGGACTTGGTCAAAAGTGATGTAGTGTCCACGGCGGCTGCTCATCTTGTAACCCGGCAGCGACACCAAGTTGTATGCGAAGTGAACAAAGTTTTCTGCTTCTTTACTGTAGCCTAAAGCGTAAAGCGCAACTTTAAGTTGCAACTGCGCCAATGACTGCTCCATTCCGATGACGTTGATTACTTTGTCTGCACGCTGGAACTTCCAAACACTGTACGCCACATCACGTGTCGTGTATAATGTGGTTCCGTCAGCGCGCATGAGTGTTAAGGGTGGAATTTCGTGGTTTTCTTTCATGCCAAACTTCGGTTTAAGCTGCATAACGTTGGCGACTTTGTCAGCGTCAAATTCCCAAACCCCATTTTCAAAGTAAAGAAAAGGTGAAGCTTTCAGTTTAGCCATAACTTGGTTAACTTGACCACTCCAAACAAAATCGCTTTCCCAATCCCAAGAATCATACGTTACGGAGACGCGGCTTTGTGTTTGGCGGAAACCGTCAAGGCACAAGTCGCTGACTTCACGGATGAGTTGTTTAGCGTTGGGTTCGCCGTCTTCGTATCGGCGGTTGAGGTGGTTGATTTCTTCTTCAGGGTTTTCATCTTGGCTAATTCGGTCCAGCAGCGCCTCAAATAGGACTGGATACTTTTCGCTTAATTCAGCAGCGATGGATGTCCACTCGTCAAGCTCCTTGTTTACCTTGACTAAATCGTCTGCTGATTTTGCATCGATTGCTGCGTCTTTTGCTTTCTTAAGCCGGTTAATTTCGACTATGCAGCATGTGACTGTGTAGATTTTGCCAACAAACAAGTCGGATTTTTCGGTTGGTTTTGGTCTCCCAAGCTTCAGGTAACCGTATGCGACGACGCTGGATTGGCGTCCCACATCATCAATGTAGTAGTGAGTTGAAACGTTGTGTCCGCGCAGTTTGAGGATGCGGGCGAGGGTGTCGCCTATCATTGGGTTTCGTGCTTGCCCAATATGAATTGGGTGCAAAGGGTTAACGCTGGTGTGTTCAACTATAATTTTTGTGGGAGTTTCAGTTTTTACGTAACCATAATCTTTGCTTTGAGCTTTAACTGATTCAAGGGTAAGTTTGGAGAATTTGGAGAAATTCATGTAAAAGTTGATGTAACCTGCGCCTGCAGTGGTAACGTTTTCGATTAAATCAAACCCTGACTTGTCAATCGCCTCAACCAGCTTTTCTGCAACCGCAACGGGTTTCATGCTTAGCTTTTTTGCCATTTCAAAACTGATTGAAGAAGCAAGCTGACCCAACTCAATGTTTGGAGTCTTGTTTAGGTTAATGGCGGACGGCGCGGCGTCTGGATAGGTTTTTGCTGTGGCTTGCGCTAATGCGGCGCGGCATTCTTGGCGGAACAAATCAAATGGGTTTTGGTGTGTCAAAGTCTTTTTTCTCCATTATTTGCAGGCGTGTAACGCTTTTTTATAGTTATATTTTAAATGTGAAACCGATGCTTATCTGTCTAATGGCAGAGAGCCATGAAAACAAGGATTGTCTACTCAGACAAATGCTTAGGCTACGGCACTTGGCACATTGAAGGTCCCCAACGCATCAAAGTCGCAAAAGACATTCTTTATGACAGAGGCTACGAAATTGTGGAGCCTGAACCCGCCTCAGAAGACCAGATACTTTCAGTTCATGACCCCGAATACCTTTGGAACTTAAAGAAAGGGTTAGTTGAAGACGCTGACACGCCAGCTTATGACAAAATTTTTGAGTACGCAAGGCTTTCTGTTGGTGGCGCAATTTTAGCATCCAAAATCAACGGGTTCTCCCTGACACGCCCGCCGGGGCATCATGTTGGCAGGTACGGGGCAGCTCTTGGAGTTTACACCCGCGGATTCTGCTACCTAAACAACATCGCAATCGCCGTAAAAGAACTAAACAAACCCACACTAATTTTAGACATCGACGGACATCATGGCAATGGTACACAAGAAATTTTTCAAGGCGACCCCAAAACCAGCTATATTTCAATTCATCAAACACCTAATTATCCTGGAACCGGCGTTTTAACTGAAGGTAACTGTATCAATTTTGGGTTACCAGGAGACTGTGGAGAAGACACCTACTTGAGTACTTTGGATGAAGCGTTGGGCATGGTGGATTTGGCCAAGTTTGAGGTGTTGGCTGTTTCTGTTGGCTGTGACACGCATTTGGGTGATTTGGCGTCGTTGGCACTTGATGAAAATAGTTTTTACAAAATTGGGCAGCGGATTGCCAAGGTGGGCAAGTCGACTTTTTTTGTGTTTGAGGGCGGCTACATGGGCGACAATAATGGAATAGATATCGACAATTTATTGAGAGGTTTTGAAGGAGAAAAACCACTTGAAAAGCTACAAATAAGAAAAAGTTGCTAAAGTTAAAAAAAGGTTATTTGTGTTGTTTTTCGAGAGCCTTCTTGTTTAATTTTTGAAGCTTCTCGGTGATTCTTTGTGTACGTTGCTCTGAAGTTTCAAGCAGTGGCTTCCATTCTTTGTTTTTGATTTGTATTGCCAGTTTTTCTGCTATAGCAGGCAGATTCTCTAATGCATCATTGAAGCGTTTGTCTGCTTCTGCGTCACAACTTACAATTTGTAAAGCTTCTTCTGGGCAGATTTCAACACATTTAGGTTCGCCTTCGCATAGGTTGCATGCGATAGCTTTTCCTGTGCCTGTGTTGATTGTGATTCCGCCGCGTGGGCAAGCTTGAACACACCAGTCACAGCCTTTGCATTTCTTTTCGTCAATAATTAGCAGATGGTTAGTTTCTGATTGTGTGATTGCTTTTTCTGGGCATGATTTTACGCATCTTGCGTCGTCGCATCCGCGGCATGATAAAGCAAAATTGAACATTGGTGCCATGCGGACTACACGGATTCTTGAACGGATTGGGTTCCAAACCTGCTCGCCCTTCTCTAGGGTGCAAGCAAATTCGCAGAGTCCACATCCGATACATTTGCTTGGGTCAACTGAAACGAATGCCCTTCCTGATTTAGCGGATTGCATTTCTGTAACCAAACCTTTACGGATTATAAAATATGCATAGTGCGACCTTGACATTTAACCCTTACCTAAAGAAACCATAAAATGCATGGAAAAGAATGTTAACAATAAATTAAAAGCCAAGTGCTGATTGAAAAGATTAGCAAATTTTCCACACCTAATTAAACAGGAAACAGCTGCTACAGGTTGCCTTTTAGCCAAACACGTACGGTTTCGTAACAGAAAATCAATAAGAACACAAACGTTGCGGTTACGTAAAAGAAGAAGTAAGAACTGAACACTGTTGGCTTTAGAATTGTTAACTCTAGCAAAAGTATTACTGCGGAGAACACTAAGTAAAACAAATAACGTGGGATAAGAAAACGGTTGACTTTGATGAAGCTGTCTAGCAAGACACGGTTTACAACGTAGTTTCCTGTGTCTTTTTTTACCAGCCCGGCTTGTTCAAGTTTTGTTAAGTGGTATTGCGCCACTGAGGGGCTGCTTAACTTTAGGGCACGCTGGACTTCGCGTATGCCTATGGGCTTGTTTGTTTTTAGCATTAACCGGTAAATGTCAAGGGTTGTTCCCTTTAGAATGTCTGAACCTTCAGTTAAGTTACTTTACCCCCTCTAGCCTGAATGATTAATTTATTCAACAATTTAAGAACTACCCTATTTAGTGTTACCATTAAGGAATCAAACATGCAGCAGATGGAAAAAAAGTGTATAAAAATTAGTACAGTCACTTACTAAAATACGGTTAAATACTGCTGCAACCACTAAAAGCAAATTGAGAGAAACCCTAGTTGTTTGGTTTGAAAACAAAAATGGCAGCAGCAACAATCTCAGCCGTACTGTTAGCTCTGCTGCTCGCACAAGCAGCTTTCATGCTTTTTCCCTCAGACGATTCATCAATGCCGCTGCCCCTGCCAGAAGCCAACCGCACCAGCCAACTGGTTTGGTCTCTTGAATGGTTAGGCTTAGCCACCGTAATTTCACTATTAATTGTCGGAGCATTCCTTATTGTAACCAGAAAACGCCGAAAACAGGATTATACGGGCGGCGGAGTCTCCGAATGCAATTTTCCACCTGTTGCCCAGTTCTGTTGAGGAATTTCCAAAATAGCAATGTGGATTGCTTGACGTGGAATACCTGTGGTCTCTAAAACTTTGGTTATTCCTTCAACAACTTTTTTCTTGTTTTCAGCGCTCATTCCAGCCCAAATAGAAACTTGCACAAAAGGCACAAAAATCACCAACAAAAAAGACGTACAGAGTCAGATTAATTTTTCTAAAAGCTCACTTTTTAACATTTAATGGCGGGTTTTTTAACCATTAGCACCTACCCCCCTTAGTGATTTGCAGCTTATCGCTCAGTTTCTACCTACCCCCTATAGGTTTCAATATAGAACCACTAATAGCATCCTAATAGGCTCCAAATAGGTTGGCGGAGAAGTGTTTGGTGCGGAGGGTGGGATTTGAACCAATAGCTTTTCTTTGACGAAATAAACCCCAGTTAAAGAAATGGGTTGATCGTTGGTACTCTACACCCAGTCGCGGGAAAAGGTTTCACTTGTTTAGTTAACCAAGCTTAAGAAAAAGAATGGTAAATAGATTGGTAAATGAAGTTATTCAAAAAGAAAAAGTGTTAGACGCTTGGAATCTCTACTGCCCATATTAAAGCGTCTGATGGCGGTTGGGAACTAAAGAACAAGTCTGGACCGTAAGCAATACTGCTGAAAGGTTTACTTTTAAGTTCTTCAAAGGTGTAGCTACGAGTTATTGATTGATTATAGAATAAAGAGTTGAAGAAGCCATATTGTGGTTCCCCACCTGAACCATCTGCATAATATGCCTTGAATTGGCCTTCATCAATTTCCGTATCTGGATTTTCATTCTTTAACGTGTACGTTATTTTGTATTGATAACTGCCGTCTGTTTCTATTACATTTAAGCTTGTTAATGTAACTGTCATGTTGTCTGAAGCCTTGTACGGAACACCGATTTCCAAATAAGTTACTGGAGTAGGAGTAGGCGTTGGAGTGGGAGCAGGAGTAGGAGTTGTAACCTGAACACAATTAACGTTATACTCGCTGCTGTTATAGACCAGTTCGCAACCATCAATACTTTCAACAACACCTTCGATGTATGAGCTAAATTGTACCTCTTGACCGCCTGTAATGTTGAAACGTGCCCATGGGTTGTCCAACCCGCCATTCCACATCCAAGTAATTGTTAAAGGTTGACCATAACGGGTTATTCCAAAGTTGTCAGAGTAAAGCGTAACTGATTCATCACCACTAATAGTTACAGTCACGTTAATAATTGAAGTACCAGCAAAATATTCTGTACCAGTGTCACTTACGCTGCATCCATCTATTGTATAAGAGATTGTGACGGGAATTGGTGTAGGTTCTGGTGTCGCTGTTGGAGTTGAGGTAGGTTCCGTTGTAAATTCAGGTGTTGTTTCTATTGTGGGTTCAGGAGTTAAAGTTGTTGTTGGTATTGGTGTCGTTTGAGGGCTATTGTTAGCAAAAGTTGTTTGGTAGGTTACTGCTCCACTCAATCCAATAATTACGATTATTACTATTGCTATAGCTAAAAATTTTTTATTAATTGCCCATCCTTCCTTCAATCCCCGTTTTTACCGTTTACTTGCTTGCTTATCTTTTAAAACTTTTCATTTAACATATTATATGAAGAAACTTTTTAGCCCTTTTATTAGTCATTTGTTATTTATTGTATCTCACATTACACAATCTTTTCTTGAGCAAACCTGCCAAGTTTTTCTTCTAATGCTTAAATCTCTATGACAGTTAGTAGTAACTTTAACCATAAACCAAAATTCAAAAAGTCAGACTATTTGATCTTCAACGGTTCTTTGTTGGTGCGGAGGGTGGGATTTGAACCCACGAACCCCTGCGGGATAGGAGCCTCAGTCCTACGCCTTTGGCCATGCTGGGCGACCTCCGCGTTGATTGTGTTGCATTTTTGAGGTTGTGCGAAGATATAAAATTACTTGTTACATTTAAAGGCTTTACTTTCGGTGTGGATGTTTCTGTGTGGGATTTGTTTATTACTTGGTTGGGGATTGTTTGTTTTGTGGGATATTGAGAATGTTTATTTCCCACACAGTTTATAACACTGTTATAAAAAATGGGGTTTGGCAACTAAATGACCAAAATATACAACAATGCCCTTGAAACAATCGGCAAAACACCACTCATAAAAATAAACCGTTTAAACAAAAACCTAAACGCCACAGTACTAGGCAAACTAGAAGCCAGAAACCCAGGCGGAAGCATCAAAGACCGCATATGCAACGCCATGATAGAAGAAGCAGAAAAACAAGGCCAAATCAAACCAGGCGCAACCATAATCGAGCCAACAAGCGGAAACACTGGCATCGGCTTAGCCATGGTCGCCGCAGTAAAAGGCTACAAACTCATCCTAACAATGCCTGAAACCATGAGCATCGAACGCCGCAACCTACTCAAAGCCTACGGCGCAAAACTCGTACTCACTCCCGGCGTTGAAGGAATGGGCGGAGCCATCAAAAAAGCAGAAGAACTCCACGCATCCACGCCCGGCTCATTTATGCCTCAACAATTCAAAAACCTAGCTAACCCAAAAGTTCACAAAGAAACCACTGGACCAGAAATTTGGGCTGACACAGACGGCAAAGTAGACATAGTTGTTGCAGGCGTCGGCACAGGCGGAACCATAACAGGCATAGCTCAATACATTAAACCGCTTAAAGCAGAGTTTAAAGCAGTTGCAGTTGAGCCGGCAGCTTCACCAGTTCTAAGCGGAGGACAAAAAGGACCACATAAAATTCAAGGCATCGGCGCAGGGTTTGTTCCTGACGTGTTAAAGCTGGATTTAGTTGATGAAATATTCAAAGTGCCAGATGATGAGGCATTAGAGACGGCAAGGCAACTTGCTCAAAAAGAAGGCTTGCTAGTCGGCATTTCGTCGGGGGCAGCAGTTTTTGCGGCAATTGAAATCGCGAAACGCCCTGAAAACAAAGGAAAAATAATCATTGCCATCTTGCCAGATACAGGCGAAAGATACCTAAGCACGCCACTGTTCCAAGAATAAACAAAAAGTTTCCAACATATTTTCTATTGTTTACGCTTTTCTTATATTCACCCTTTAACCTACTTATTAGAAAAAAAGGGGAACCAGAAAAATGGAACCAAAAGCTAACCAGCCAATCTCTAAAAATTGTGAAGAATGTAAAAAGAGAAACAGCGGCGAATATGATTGCTGGAACCCCGACAAAATGATTGACATACTCATGAGTAATCAGGGTCACGTTGAAGAGCAATGGGTTGAAAACGGTTTACCTAAACTCGTAGACCAAATGGTTGCAAACTATCACACGTTTGGCGGTATGGATCATTTAGAAGGCAGAGATTTACCGTCTAAAAAAGTCGTCATCGAAGTCTTAGAAGACCTCTTCACAGTCCTGTTTCCAGGCTATCTTGGCGATTCAGAAATCACTAAAGCCAACATAAAATATCATTTAGGAAATAAACTAACCTCAATCTATTCACGCTTAACCATTGAAGTGGAAAAAAGCCTCAAATACATATGCAGAAAAATCAGCCAATGCCCAGAAGACATATGCCAAAAACGCGCAAAAATCGTAGTCAAAGAATTGCTTGAAACACTTCCTGAAATCCGAGCCAAACTAAGCGGCGACGTCGAAGCCGCATACATCGGTGACCCAGCCGCAGTAAGCACAGACGAAGTTATCCTCAGTTACCCATGTATACTTGCAATAACAACCTACCGCATAGCCCACGAACTGCAAATACGTTGCGTGCCCTTAATCCCACGAATCATGAGTGAACACATCCACGCTCAAACAGGCATCGACATTCATCCAGGCGCAAAAATAGGCAAAAACTTCTTCATCGACCACGGAACCGGCGTAGTTATCGGTGAAACAACAGAAATCGGCGACAACGTCAAAATCTATCAAGGCGTAACATTAGGAGCATTAAGCTTTCCTAAGGACGAGAAGGGGAACATCATTAAAGGCCAAAAACGTCACCCCACAATCGGCAACAACGTAGTAATTTACAGCGGCGCAACTCTGCTGGGAGCAGAAACAATCATTGGAGACAACGTGGTAATTGGCGGAAACACGTGGATAACCACTTCAGTTGAGTCAGGCACCAAAATTACGCGTGGACCTGAAGAATCAACTTACAAGAAAGAAAAGAACCACGACCACTAAAAAGTGAAACAAAATTGTTGATTGCTTTTTTACAGCAATCTAAAGTTTTCTTTTACCGTAGTTAACACTACATGAGTGTTTGTTCGCTCAATGTAGGGCAATGCGAGTAGGCGTTTTGTGAAGGCGCCAAGGTCTTCTCTGCTTTTGAATTTGGCGATTATAACTGCGTCGGTTGAACCTGTTACGTCATAGACTCCGCAAACGCTTGGAATCTTTGCGATTTCCATCTCCATCTCAAGCAGTCTTCCTTTGGAGACAGTGATTTCTGTTACAACGGTTAATTGGTACCCAAGTTTTTCGTGGTCCAAATTAACTGAGTAACCTTTAATCAGACCTTCGTCTTCCATCTTTTTTATTCTAGACAAAACTGTGCCAACGGATACTCCGACGTTTTTGGCTATTTGTCTGCTTGAGAACCTTGCGTCCTCTAAGAGGCTTTTGAGAATTTTTACATCTGTTTCATTTAGGTCCAAATCCAAGACTTCCCTGTACGTTCTTCCAGCCAAATCAAGGTTTTCCAAACATACTTCTTGATATTCACGTGGTTATATTTATAAAAGTTTAGTTTTAGAGTATGAAATAGAACGGTGAAAATATGACACACCCCAACAGGACTGTGTTAGCCAAATTGATAGTAACGTTAAATTACCCGCATAAGTCCCAATAGGGAGATTGAGGAAAATGCAAACCAAAGTTGACACTATACTAGTACTTGACTTCGGAGGGCAATACTGCCACTTAATCGGCAGAAGAATCAGAGAACAAAGCGTCTACTCCGAAATTGTTCCCCACGACATTTCACCCGAAGAAGTAAAAGCCTTAAACGAAAAATTCAACGTCAAAGGTTTAATCCTGTCTGGCGGTCCATCAAGTGTTTATGGACCAAATGCGCCTCAACTGCACCCAAACATTTTGGAGACTAACCTGCCAATTTTGGGTTTATGCTATGGACACCAGATTTTAGCACAGTTAACTAAAGGAAAAGTTGAACCGGCAACTTGTAAAGAATACGGCATAGCCTACGTTAACATTGACAAGCCTGCCGGCGTTCTTGAAGGCTTAAGCGGTAAAGAGAAAGTTTGGATGAGCCACGGCGACACCGTCTGCAGTTTACCAGACGACTTTGAATCTTTAGCTCACACAAACAACTGCCCAGTTGCAGCCTTCAGACACAAACAAAAACCAATTTACGGGCTTCAATGGCATCCAGAAGTTATCCACACAGAAAAAGGCGCCCAAATGCTAAACAACTTCATCTTCAAAGTCTGCAAATGCGAACCTAACTGGCAAATGGAAGACCTCATCGAAAAAATGGTTCAAGAACTAAAAACTGAAGTCGGTGATGGAAGCGCCATTATCGGTTTAAGCGGCGGAATTGATTCAAGCGTAGCAACAGCCTTAGCCGCCAAAGCATTAAACGAGAAACTAACCGCAGTATACGTTGACCACGGTTTTATGCGGGAAGGCGAAACCGAAGCCATACGTGAAACCTTTAGCAAATTCAAAATCAACTTCATAGTTGCAGACGCCCAAGCGAGATTCATCAAAAAACTTGAAGGCGTAACAGAACCTGAACGCAAACGCAAAGTCATCGGTGAAGAATTCATCCGCGTGTTTGAAGAGTACGCAATCAAATCCGGCGCTCAATACCTAATTCAAGGCACCATTTATCCTGACCGCATCGAATCGGGCTTCCGCAAAAACAGTGACGTAATCAAAAGCCACCACAATGTTGCAGGGTTACCTGAAAAAATTGAGTTCAAAAAAATCCTTGAACCCCTCCGCGACCTCTACAAAGACGAAGTACGCAAAGTCGCAAAAATGCTTGGCTTACCCAACGAGCTTGTGAATAGGCAACCGTTCCCTGGTCCAGGCTTAGCAGTACGCATTATCGGTCCATTGACTGAAGAGAAGGTTAGGGTTGTTAAGCATTCAGACAAGATTGTCAGGGACGAAATTGAGGCTGCAGGTTTAGCTGAGAATCTTTGGCAATATTTTGCGGTGGTTACTGACACTAAAGCTACAGGCGTTAAGGGCGATGCAAGAGCCTACGGTTACGTTGTCGCAGTCAGAGTCATGGAAAGTCGTGAAGCTATGACTGCAAGCTTTGCCAAACTCCCATACGAGGTTCTGGAAAAGATTTCCACCCGAATAACCAATGAGGTTCCAGAAGTTACACACGTAGTTTACGATATAACGCATAAGCCACCGGCAACAATCGAATGGGAATAAAACTCCCAACATTTTTTGTTTTGCTCTAACTTTTTAGCCCTCTGGAATAGTAGCGTTTCTCCATACCTGTTTATATAAAAACCTGTCACTAGTGTAAATCACCATAGGTGACATCTCTGAAAGCAGTGATCTTAGCAGGCGGATTCGCAACAAGGCTACGACCCTTAAGCTGCAGCAGACCCAAAACACTATTCCCAATAGTAAACAAGCCGTTGCTGCAATGGATTTTTGAAGGACTCGCCGCCAACGAAATAGACGAAGCTGTCTTAGCAGTTAACGCTTTAACACAGTTTCACATAAAACAGCAAAAACCTCCAAAGGGCGGATTGAAAATCAGGTACGCAATTGACCCGCCCAAAACGCCGCTGGGAACTGCTGGACCAGTAAAGAACGCTGAAAAACTGGTGGGGCGTGAGGAGTCTTTTGTTGTTTTAAACGGAGACATCTTTGCGGATATTAATTACAAGCAACTGCTTGAAGTGCACAATAAAACGGGTGCGTTGGCAACTATTGCTTTATGCAAAGTTGATGACCCATGCAGATACGGGGTTGCGGAACTGGAAAATGGATGTTGTATCAAAAACTTTATCGAAAAACCAGCCAAAGGTCAAGCGCCATCTAACCTGATTAACGCTGGAGTTTATGTTTTAAGCCCCAAAGTTTTTGATTACATTCCTAAAGGCACACAGTGCTCCATGGAACGTGAAGTTTTCCCGGCGTTGGCAAGGGAACACAAGCTTTTTGGGCACATGGTTGAAGGGTTATGGATGGATATCGGCAAACCCGAAGAATACCTGTTAACTAACAAAATAATACTTGACAACATGGCATTAGGCAACAAGCTAAAGGCACCTAAAAAGTGTGAAGTTAAAATGCCAATAGCAATAGACAAATGTGTTGTCGTCGGCGAAAAAACTGTTATCGGTCCATACGCAGTGTTAGGAAAGAATGTTACCATAGGCAACAACGTGCGAATATGTAATTCAGTGATTTTCCCTGACGCAAAAATCTGCGATAACACAATAGTTGACGGCGCAATAGTTGGCGAAGGTGCAGTAATCGGTAAAAACGCTCAAATCAACAACGGCTGCATCGTTGCGGACCAAGTAAAAATCAAAGACAACATCATTTTAACCAAGGACTCAGCTGTTTGCCCAGCTAAGGAGATATCTGAAACTATTTTAAAAAGAAACATTATCTGTTAAAACGTGCAAGGTCGATATTAGATGAGTGCAAGAAAACTTTTTGGAACAAACGGCGTGCGAGGACTCGCCAACGTTGAATTAACTCCGGACATGGCAGTTAAGGTTGGTTTAGCTATTGGAACCTTTTTTGGAAGAAAAAACCTGCTTTTAGGTTACGACGCAAGAACCAGCGGTCCAATGCTGGCTAGAGCAGTAATTTCAGGCTTAACCGCAACCGGCTGCAACGTTTACTTTGTAGGAATGGGACCTACTCCTTCGCTTCAGTTTGCCGTAAAAAACCACAAAATGGACGGCGGAGTAATCATTACCGCTTCACATAATCCACCTGAATACAACGGCATCAAAGTCATCTGGAGCGACGGCATAGAAACATCCCACGAGCAAGAAGAAGAGATAGAAAACATTTATTTTGATAACAAAATCAAGTTTGCACCATGGGACAACCTTGGACAACTGCACGAACTTCCAGGCGTTAACGATGAATACATCGACGCCATCAAAAAACAAGTTGACCCAGAAAAAATAGGCAAAAAACACTTCCACGTAGTAATTGACGCCGCTAATAGTGTCGGCGGATTAACCGCGCCACCCCTAATGAGGGAACTTGGCTGCAAAGTAACCAGCATAAACGCAAACATCGACGGCACATTCCCTGGCAGACTACCAGAACCACGCCCAGAAAGCCTTGGCGATTTAGCTGCAACCGTAAAAGCAATCGGCGCAGACATGGGCGTAGCCTTTGACGGCGACGCTGACAGATCAATTTTTGTCGGTGAAAACGGCGAAATCTACATGGGAGACAAAACCTTTGCCATAGTCATAAAACAGTTCCTTCAAAAGAACAAGGGCGCCACTATTGTCACTCCTGTTAGTTCATCAACTTTAATCAAAGACACAGCTGACGCGTTTGGCGGCAAAATCGAGTGGACAAAAGTGGGCAGCGTAACAGTTTCTCAACGCATGAAAGAAGTTAACGCCAAATTGGGCGGTGAAGAAAACGGCGGAATCTTTTACGGACCACACCAAGCAGTCCGCGACGGCGCCATGACTACTTCGCTACTTCTGGAAATTATGGCTGAAACAGGCAAAAAACTCTCTGAACTCGTCGCTGAGCAGCCACAGTACTTTATTGAAAAAGGCAAAATCGAATGCCCAGACGAAAAGAAAGCTGCCTTGCAAGCTAAGATTTACGAGCAAGTCAAAAACGAGAACGTAAGCACAATTGATGGCGTAAAAATTTGGTTTAGCGATAAAAGCGCTATTTTGATTAGGGCAAGCGGTACCGAGCCAGTGTTCCGTCTGTATGCTGAAGCTAAGGATAAAGAAAAAGCATTAAAGCTAGTTGAAGAGTACAGTTCAAGGCTTAAAGAACTACTCCAAACTATCTAATCATTTTTTAGGCCACAACTAAGAGGGGGGAAAATTCCCAATATGCCTTCAGTGTTAAAGATACAACCACAAGATTTAGACTCAAAAGATAAACGCGCCAAGTATGCAGTCAGCATTATTGGCTGTGGGCAAATTGGGATACTCTACGCAGACGCTTTTGCGAAAGCAGGCTACAAAGTAACATGCAGTGACGAAAACCCAAGCTTGCTAAAACGGTTAACTAAAGCTAAAAACTGCTGCGCAAACCCCGAAGTTGAAGCACGCCTAAAAAAGCATATTGACGCTGGCAATTTGACCACTTCAAGTGTACGCAAAAACACAGTTTCTCAAAGCGACATCATCGTTTTAGCAGTAAATGTTCGGATGGATGCCAAAAAGAATTCCGACACCTCTGAACTGGAGATGGCATGCAAACAGGTTGGAGCCGCCCTAAAACAGGGGGCACTGTTGATTTATGTTGGCATCGGCGGGTTTGGCTCCACAGAAACCTTGCTTAAAGAAACCCTTGAAAACACTTCAGGGTTAAAAGAAGGCAAAGACTTCCTGTTAGCCTATAACCCACTGCATTTTTCAAAAACTCAACCCATCAAATCCCTTGAAAATGCAGAATTAATAATCGCGTCCGCAGACCAACAAAGTTTAGACACAGCGGCAGCGGTTCTGAAAACATTAACGTCGAACGTTAAGCAGACAAGTCAGGTTAAACTTGCAGAACTTGCTGTGCTCTTTAAGGTGGCGCAGCATGATGCTTGCATGGCGTTGGCTAATGAGTTGGCTGTTTTCTGTGAAAACGCGGGGATGGATTACTTTAGCGTTCAGAAATTAATTAGCACTGAAGATTCAAGTTTTTGCCCCACGATTGCTGAGGAAGAAAACCGTAAAGAAACGTATTTGCTGATTGAAAGCGCCGAAAACCTCAACGTCAAATTACGGTTGCCGTTGCTTAGCAGACAAATTAATGAGGAAATGGTTAAACACGCAATTTACCTGACCCAAGAAGCTTTGCATAGTTGTGACAAAAGTCTGAGAAGAGCAAGAGTTGCCGTGCTTGGAACAGCTAACCAGAACACTGCAACCGCAGAATACATAAAATCAGCAACAACTAAAGGCGCAAAAATCGCACTTTACGACCCCTTGCTTGCCAAAAACGAAACGTTGGATTCAACGCCTGTTTTAAAGAGAAGTTTAAGTGAAACCGTTGAAGGCGCAGACTGCCTTGTAGTTTTAACAGGACAGGAACATTGTAAACGCTTAAACCTGAAAAAACTCAAGACAGTCATGAAAAGCCCAGCCGTGTTGGTGGATTTGATAGGAATCGCTGACCCGGAAAAGGTGCAAACAGAAGGCTTCATATACCGTGGAATAGGAAGAGGACTTGATAAACCGTGAACAAGCTTGGTGTAGCAGTTATCGGAACAGGGTTCTGGGGTAAAAACCACGCCCGAAATTATAAAGAAATCGAAAACACAAACCTTGTTGCAATTTGTGATGTTAACCTTGAACGCGCCAAAGCCATAGCTAACCAATATGGGGTAAAAGCTTACACTGACAGCACAGAGATGCTGAAAGACTCCGAAATCCAAGCCGTCAGCGTATGCACATGGTCAATAAAGCTTGCAGAAGAAGCGCTCAAATGCTTAAACGCAGGCAAACATGTGCTGGTAGAAAAACCAATGGCTACCGATACAAAACAAGCCCAAACGCTGATAGACACCGCCAAAGCCAACGGTTTGCACTTAACAGTTGGGTTTTTGATGCGGTTCATTCCGGGGCTGCAGCAAATTAGGCAAGCTGTTGAAACTAAAAAGATTGGGGAACTTGTCTCTGCAACCGCCAAAAGGGTTACTCAGTGGCCTGAAAGAATTGGAGACGTCGGCGTGGTAAAAGACACTGCAATCCATGACATTGACGTTATGCGTTTCATTTCCGGCGAAGACCCAGTAAGCGTTTACGCTAAAATGGGCAGCATGCGCCACCGCCAGTTTGAAGATTACGCTCAAATCATGCTTACTTATGAAAGCGGGAAAACTGCATTTATTGAATCTAACTGGTTAACTCCATACAAGATTCGCTCCTTGAACGTGACTGGCAGCGAAGCTATCATGCGGCTGGATTATAATAGTCAAGAATTGTGGATTGAAAACGCCAAAGAGTCTTTACAGCCAAGGATTCCATTTGAGGAGCCACTGAAAGCTGAGCTTAAGCATTTTGCTGAATGCATCACAGAAAAGAAAACGCCCATGATTACAGGTGAAGACGGCTACAAAGCATTACAAATCGCTTTAGCATCAATGGAGTCTTCAGCTAAAAACTCGGTAATAAAACTAAAATAAAATTTGATAAGGGTTTTAGCCCTTTAGGTTGAAGGGTTTACCTTCTTTTACAATATTTTCTGGAACCTGTTCTTTCCATTTTTTAAGAAAAGGCAGGTCTTCTGCTTCCTTGCGTAGCTCGTCAGGTAGCATTTCAGGGATTTCGTCACGGATTGGGTACCATCGGTGGCATTCTGGACAAATGATTACGCCTTCGACGATTTCGTCTTTTTCCTCGAACACCAGCAAGTCAAGCGGGTGATGCTTGTCAATTGGGCAAGCGAGAATCTCCATTAATTTACGTTTCATGTTAGCGTCACAATGTATAGTTAAAACTTGTTTACTATAAAAACTTGCTTGGCAAACCCGACACTTGAATATCTAGAACTGTTTGATACCAGTAAGGTCCTGTGCTACGAATAACACGTGAAAAACCAAGATTGTAGGTTACACCCAAAGCGTTTAGCCGCCCAGAGACTTTTTGCCTAGTTTTCTCGACGGGGTTTTCACCTTTTGCAGCATGCTGAAAATCAAAGAAATGAATCCACCCGCCCGAAGGTTTTAGAGCCATTAAAGCGTACGGCAGATATTCAAGCGCTAATTCTGGCAGCGGCATCAAAACACGGTCAGCCACACCCTGCAGTTGCATGCTAATGATTTCTTTTGCATCACCCAACAGGGGAACCACTTGCTTGAAGACTTGGTTGAGCCGAACGTTTTCCTGCATACAAGCGTAAGCGGTTGGGTTAACGTCTATAGAGTAAACTTTGGAGCCAGAAGCTTTGGCGATTAATATTGAGAAGCAGCCAACGCCCGAGAACATGTTTACCACTACTTCGCCCCGCGTTACAAGGCAGGGTATTCTTTGGTGTTCAAGCAGTAGCCGTGGTGAAATGTAACATTTTTCAACGTCCACTTGGAAAAAGCAGCCGTGCTCTCGATGAATGGTGGTTGTTCGGTTTTCTCCTGCTAAAAACTTGAGTTGCCTAACCCGAAAGTCGCCTTGTACAGCGCTGGTTTGCATGAAAACCGTTTTTATCTTGCGGGGGTAAATCTTCAGTATGGCTTCAGCGGCTTTTTGTGCGTTTTCTGTGTCGTCGTTTGGCACTTTAATTACGGCAATGTCGCCTACAATGTCGTATGAATTGTAAACTTTTGCTGGGTCAGTCTGGTTGACTCTTGCTTTTAGTCTTTGACGCATTTGGTTTTCTTTGTTTATTGGAAATGTTTAAAAGTAAAATGCTTTTCTCTTGTAGGAAGAGGCGTTTCCAATGGAAAAATCAGGAATTGTTTATGAATGTATGCGTTGCGGTGCACGCGTTCCATCTGAAGAGTTAGAACTTCGTGGTGGAGAAACAAAATGCATCATCTGCGGTTACCGCATTTTAAAGAAAGTTAAACCACCTGTAGTTAAAAGAGTTCAATCAAGATAAAAACATGGAAACTCGCTCAAGGGCGAGCTAACCAATTTTTTGATATTCAAAAAATTTTAGTAAAAATCATCATCGTCTTCGCGGCGACTTATTTTCCGAAGTGCTTTTCCTTTAAGATGGACATTCTGGGGTTTAGGGTCCTCTTCAAAAATGTCTTCAGGTCCTCGATCAACGGTTTTTCGTTTCACGGTTTCACCGCAGATGCCTTGTGGTAGTAGGCGACGTTTATAGCACATTGCGTAAGTACATTTTGCAACACTACAATATTCGTCTCCGTCTTTACACCAGACACCATCCCGTCTGAACCATGCAGCGTTTTTTCCACACTTAAAAGATGGGCATGATGGTGAACAAGCTTTTGATTGAGCCAACAGATATACCTCAAGTTGCTTTCAAAATCTAAAGCGTCAGTATTTTTTGTATTCCTTAGCTTTTACCTTGCCTTAGAAATAATATAAACTTTATTGTAATTCAATCATGATCAAGACATCATATTTCCTGAGCAAAAAAAGGTCGAGAAAGGAAACATTATAAAAACACGTTAAAGGTATCTATTGGCAATTCATCTTTGGAATGTGCCGTATTGGAACAAACAATTCCAGACTCACTTATACAGACACTAAAGAAACAAAAATATCACCTCATAGGAAATCATTCCGCAGTTAAACGCTGCAAATGGCTCTACGAGTCAATAGTGAACGGCAGAGTCTGCTACAAAGAAAAATTTTACGGCATAAAAAGCCACCAATGCCTCCAAATGACGCCCTCGCTGTATTATTGCACTCAGCAGTGCCTGTTTTGTTGGCGGGCTCAAAGCGGCGATTTACAAGTCACATGGGACGAAATGAAATTGCCCCCCCTGAATCAGCCCGAAGAAATCGTTACAGGCAGCATAAAAGCGCAAGAAAAAATTCTCAGCGGCTACAAGGGACACCCGAGGGCAGATTGGCGCAAACTCACGGAAGCTTATCAGCCCAAAAACGTGGCTATCAGTTTAACTGGTGAACCTACGCTTTATCCCAGCATCGGCGAACTAATCAGGACCTACCGCCAAAAAGGGTTCACAGTTTTTCTTGTAACCAACGGTAACCTCCCGGGCAGGCTATCAAAGTTAAGTGAGGAACCAACACAACTCTACATTTCCGTTTGCGCACCTAACGAGCAAATCTTCAAGAAAGTGTGCCGCCCACTTATTCCCAACGCGTGGGGTTTCCTTAACGAGTCGCTGGAGTTGCTTCAAAGCTTCAAATGCAGAACCGCGTTACGGATGACTCTTGTTAAAAACCATAACATGAGCAACATTGATGAATACGCTAAAATGGTTGAGAAAGCCAACCCAATGTTTATTGAAGCAAAAGCGTACATGCATATTGGTTTCTCCAATTTGCGACTGGGTTTTGACGATATGCCTAACCTTGCGGAAGTCAGGGCGTTTGCGGAAGCGTTAACGGAGAAAACGGGGTACAGTGTGATTGATGAGTCAGCTGATAGTCGCGTGGTTTTGCTTAGCCGTAAGGGTGTAGATTGTAAAAGCGTTAAGAACTAGGAAAGTTAGCCTTTAAAACGCAAATAATTTAGTTATTTTTTATTGGATTTAGTTTTGTTAAAAAGGGGTTTAGGATAAACTTAAATAGCAATTTTGTCCCCTAAATTAAACTAATCATTTAATTCACTGGTGGTGACGCTGGGTGGTAAGCGAAGGAAGAGGACGCTTGTTTAGGAGAAAGGATGGAAAATATCTAATTTATATTCCTAAAGATCTCGCCGAGGACAGTATGTTCCCGTTCAAAGGGGCTGACTCGATATTTGTGAAAGTAAGTTTCACTTTAGGAGACCATAAACTCATCATCGAGGAATGGTCAGGATCCGAGCAGCCTGACGAGTAAACCCTAAAAACTGTTACACCCAGTTTTTCTTATTTTTTAAAACGATTAAATACGAAGCCGCTTTAACTATTCTCAAAGGCGAAACATGTTGGCTACCCTAAAAGAGGTCCTTGAAGAAGTAAAACAGGACTTAATGCAGAAAGACAAAATCAGAGACGAAACACACGAAGACATGCGAAAAGCAACCAGCCAATCCAAACAAGCAATCCTTCTAATTCATCAAAAAAAGCAAGCCGAAGCAGAAAAAATGATTAAAGACGCAACACAAAAAATTGGCAACCTGCAAGTACTCGCCAAACAGTACCCCGACATCATCTACGGCGGAATGTTTAGCGCTGCACTTCAAGAATTCGCTGAAGCCAACATTTTCTTAACACTAATCAAAGAAGGCAGATTTGTTACTCCAAAAGAAATCAATGTACCTTCAATTGATTACACACTCGGTTTAGCTGACGCCGTTGGAGAATTTAGACGCTTAGCCCTTGACGCGTTACGTGAGGGAGACGCGAAAAAGGGTGAAGAATGCCTACAGATGATGGATGAAATCTTCATCGAACTCCTCGCGCTTGACGAAGCCTACATGCTTGTACCGGGCTTGCGTAGAAAGTCTGATGTTGCTAGGAAAATTATTGAAATCACTCGCGGCGATATCACACAAGAAGTAAGACGCAAATCGCTCGAAGACTACCTCAAGCGTTTCGAGCCTACGGCTAAACCTAAAAAACAAACAAGAAAAGCGAAAACGTGAAAATCCCACACAATTTTTCCATCCAAAAAGCTCACCACGCCCAAGTTCTTTTAGCCCAAAAGGTAATCCAACAAGACAAGTTGCCACAGAAAATTCGAACCATAGGCGGCGTAGATGTGGCGTATCTGGATAACTTGGGAGTTGCCGCAGCCACAGTAGTCGATTATGATTCTTTGAAACTTCTGGAAGCAAAAATTGCGGTCTGCCAAGTAAAGATGCCCTATATTCCCACGTTACTCTCTTTTAGAGAGCTTCCGCCTGCCATTGCTGCCATTCGCAAACTGGAAAATTGTCCAGACGTTTTACTTGTTGATGCTCAAGGGTTGGCGCATCCTTACCGTTTTGGTTTTGCCTGCCATCTTGGGTTGGCTCTTGGAATACCGACGATTGGTGTAGCGAAAAGCCGCTTGACTGGACAGGCATTTGAGGTTGGGGCGGAAACGGTTTTGATGGATAAAGGTGAAATCGTCGGTGCAGTGGTTACGACTAAAGAGGAGGTTAAGCCTGTGTACGTTAGCATTGGGCACATGGTTTCGCTTAAGACTGCGGTTAAAATTGTCCGGCAAACCTCAAAAGAGAGAATTTCGGAACCGGTGCGAAATGCCCATGAGTTAGCAACTGAGGAACGCAACCGCCTTGGTGGGGGCAAAAGTAATATCTTGAAGTAGCTTAAGGCTTAAGCAGTGAAATAGAGAATGGCAGAACCAGAAAAAGCTGAAGTAGCGGAAATAACGTTTAGCGATTTCGAAAAACTTGACTTAAGAATCGGCAAAGTCATAGATGCAGCACCTGTTCCTGAATCCAAAAAACTAATCAAAATCCAAGTTGATTTTGGCACCGAGCAACGTCAATGCATTGCCGGGTTACAAAAATATTACAAGCCTGAAGACTTGGTAGGCAAAAAATTTGTGTTTCTTCTTAACTTGCAGCGCCGCTTGATTGCAGGGCTCGAGTCGCAGGCTATGATACTTGCCGCTGAAGATGCTGCAGGTAACGTGTCTGTGTTACAACCTGAAAAAGATATTGCTGAAGGCAGCAAAATCGGGTAAAACAAGCATTTTTTCAGCTTGTTCCAATTTTTAGGTTTGGGAAAAGTAAATAAATTATCTAGTAACGTAATTGTAGTTACTTAATTGTGGAAGGTTACATTTAATGGCAGTTAACGAAGAAGCACTCATGTGGGTAGAAAAGTACCGTCCAAAAACCCTTGACGAAGTAGTAGACCAACACGACATTGTAGAGAGCCTAAAAGCCTTCATGAGAAACCCAAAAACCATGCCACACTTAATGTTGGCAGGCATACCAGGCACAGGAAAAACCACAACCGCCCTATGCATTGCACATGAATTGTTCGGATTACAAAACTGGAGAAACTTTACGTTAGAGCTTAATGCTTCAGACGAAAGAGGCATCGACACAATCAGGGAACGCGTCAAAGATTTTTCACGTTACAGCCGTGGCGCGTTTGGCGATGTACCCTTCGCACTCGTTATTCTTGATGAAAGCGACCAAATGACTGGGCCAGCCCAGACTGCGCTTAGACGCATCATGGAAACCAGCAGCCGCACATCAAGATTCATCCTAATCTGCAACCAATCAAGCAAAATCATTGAACCAATCCAGAGTCGATGCGCAATTTTCCGGTTCTCACGCTTAGAGAAAGGCGCAATGGTAGAGCACCTAAAATGTATCGCCAAAAAAGAGAATGTTGACATTTCACCTGAAGCCGCAGAAAGAATCGTAGACTACGCTGAAGGCGACCTACGCCACGCCATTAACGCTCTGCAAACGGCAGCAGCATACAAGGAAGGCGGCGCAGTAGACGAAAAAGTTGTTTCCCAAGTCATAGGCGAAGCCAGCCCCAAACAAGTCCAACTAATGCTAAACAAAGCAATTAACGGAGACTTCATGGAAGCCCGAAGAATCATGTACGACATCATCGGCACCTACGGCTTCACAGGCGCAGAAATCATCCGCCAAATGCAACGGGAACTCTTCAAAATCAGCTACATAACCCCTGAACAGAAAGCTGACCTAAGCAACATTCTTGGCGAATACGATTACCGCCTTACACAGGGCGCAAACACTGACATCCAGTTAAGCGCTCTTTTAGCACAGTTTGCGAAAGTGGGTAAAATTCAAGGGGAAATCAGTTGAGAAACGACCTGTGGGTCGAGAAGTACCGGCCAACAACCATTAAAGACGTTATAGGTAACGAGGAAGCGAAAGCTCTATTTGTTGAATGGCTGGAAAATAAGCATCACACAAAAAAAGCCGTACTACTCTATGGTCCTCCAGGCGTAGGCAAAACCACTCTTGTTAACGCAGCCGCTAACGAATACCACTTCAGAATAATTGAAATGAACGCTAGCGATACCCGCAGCGAAAAAGCAGTTAACCGCATCGCGGGCCCAGCCACCTCGTTTGTTGGCTTGGACAAGTTTTCCAGCGACGTCAAAGGCAACATGCTGTTTATGGATGAAGTCGACGGCATCGCAGGAAACGAAGACCGCGGCGGAGTTAACGCAATCATAAAAATTGTTGAAAATACACGCAACCCGGTTATAATGGCAGCCAATGATCCAGACCTTGACAAACTGCGTCCACTAAAAAAAGTCTGCTTACTAATCAGGTTCCAGCAAGTCCGAGTCCCACTAATCATAATGGCGCTCAAGAGAATTTGTGAACAGGAAAACATTAAGTACGAGTTTGAAGCACTCGAAAAAATTGCTTTAAACAGCCGTGGCGATGTTCGGTCGGCCATTAATGACTTGCAAGGCTTGAGCGAAGAAGGCAAAACCCTAACGTTGCAGGATACTTTGGCTTTGGGTCTTCGAAACAAAGACATTAGCATGTATGACACTTTGAAAGGTTACTTCGCAACTAAAAACATCGCTGAAGTTTCAAGCCTTCTTAGTTATTCAAACGTTGAATATGACGACTTATTGATGGCTATCGGTGACAACATGCCCCGCCGCTATAGCGACATAGATGAGCTTGCAGAAGCCTATGATTTTCTCTCACAAGCAGACGTTTTTCGGGGAAGAATCGGAACAGAAAACTGGCATTTACTCAAATACTTCTACAACAACCTCGCCCAAGCTGCAGCAGTAAATCCTGAATCCTACAAGCCATTCGAGTTTATCTCGCCTCCAATCAGGGTAATCACGCTGTTCTGGACTAAAGGCAAACGCACACTATTAGCCAGCATCTGCGCAAAAATCGGTGCCCAATGCCACGTCAGCAAGTACGAAGCAAAAATGATTTTCGTACCCTACATCAAAATGATGCTACAAAAGAAAAAAGCCAACGCAATAATCGAATGGTTGAAACTTACGCCAGAAGAAGTGACGTTCTTGACGGGTTTGAAAATGTTTTAGGAGCAAAAAAGATGGTTGTTTTAAACAAGAAGGGCTTTAAGCTTCCGCGGGTTGACCGAGAAAAATTCATTCTGCTAATACGTTTAGGACTAGATTATAACCGCGATAAAATGCTCTTTAGCATAAAAAACTATAACAACATTAACCAACTCCGCGACACCCTACAAGACATACTAAAATCAGAAGTATCATTTACCCAAACCTGCGTAGTTTGCGGCACCGATTTTGGCTGCAACACATGCAAATACGCTGAATCCTGCCCAACCAGAGATTTGCCGTTTACCTGCGTCTGCTCTCAATGCCTACGCCCCAAAAAGAACACACAACAACAAGTGCTTTTCTAATTATTCTGCCACTTTTTTCGGCACAAAATTTTTAATAGAAAAATTTAAACCCACAATCCATCATAGAATGAATTATGTCTATCGAGTTTGCGGATTATCTTGCAGACTACTTAAAGAGACAGTCAAAAAACTACAAGGCATACTTGTTGTCGGCACTTGAGAATAAGGAGCATTGCATTTCAGTTTTGGGTTCAAGTGGGGGCGTAATTAATGATTCCAAGGATATTCGTAACTTGGAGCTTTTATGTGACGCACAAATTTTTGAAGAAAAACTCCAGTTTTCAAGGTCAGGACGCAATGAATACAAAATATTCTGTTTAACAGATTTAGGCGTAAAACTGGCAGAAGACCTAAAGAAAGATAACCTGTTGACAGTTCATCCTTAAACAGAAAACGGGCTTTAAGCAGCTACAAGCAACTAAAATTTTCATTACTATCGGTTATTTTACAAAACTAAAAATAAAAAAATAAAAATTTTTTGGGCTGTTTTTCAACAGCCACTTTTTTGCATCACCCAGTTTAGAGGAAAAATTGGATGATGATTGGCAGGAACACTATTGTTGTTACGGACATTAGTTTAATGAAGATGTTTTGTCCGGGACCTGCTGCGTCTTTCATTGGGTCTCCGACTGTGTCGCCTATGACTGCTGCTGCGTGTGCTGGGCTGCCTTTGCCGCCGAATTGTCCGCTTTCAACGTATTTCTTTGCGTTGTCCCAAGTGTTTCCTACGTTGCCCATGAAGAGGCCAAGTAGTAAGCCTGTGATGATAGCGCCTGCAACCATACCAATCATTGCTGATGGACCCAAAGTTATGCCCACGATTATAGGTGCGAATATTGCTGCTGTCCCTGGAAGTATAAGCTGCTTAATTGCATTGTTTGTAGTTATCTTGACGCATTGTGAGTAATCTGGTTTAGCTGTTCCTTCCATGATTCCAGGAATTTTGCGGAATTGTCTACGAATTTCTTTAACCATTCTGTCTGCGCCGTTGCTTACGCCTAAGACCACTACTGCCGTAAAGAAGGGCGGCATTGCTGACCCGATTAGTATGCCTGCAAATGTTCGTGTGTTGAGGAGACTTAATATTGCGTCTTGTCCTCCTGCAGTGATAGCAGCGTATTGGGTGAAAGCTGGTAATTGTATTATTGTAAAGAAGAAAGCAATTGCGGTTAATGCTGCTGAACCGTTTGCAAAGCCTTTGCAGACTGATTTCATTGTGTTTCCGACTGCATCAAGTTTGTCAGTGATTTCTCTTACTTTAGGGTCAAGTTTTGCCTGTTCAGCGATGCCTGCGGCGTTATCAGTGATTGGACCGTAAGCGTCTGCTGCTATAACTATACCGACGATAGAGAGCATGCCCACAGCTGAAATTGCTACGCCATAAACTCCACCAAAGAGGAAGGCAACCAGTTCCGCGATTGCGATGACTATTATTGGAATAACTACGCTGTAGTTGCCCATTGAATAGCCTTTAAGAATAGTTAAAGCGGGTCCTTGTTCTGAGGCTGCAGCGGTAATTTGTGTTGGTTTATAGTCGCCAGAAGTGAAATAGTTGGATGTTTGTCCAATGATTACACCTGTAACTAAACCAGCCACTAATGAAATGAACACACCTGACGTTAATGTTTCATACAAGCCCAAACCAAGAATACCTGATAGTACAAAGAAGGTTGCAAACGCGGTAAGTATGGTAGCTATGACAGTCGCGCGGGTTAAGGCTTTCTCTGGTGAACCACGTACAGTGAAGGAAGTGAATATTGAAGTTATAATACCCACACCTGCAATTACTAAGGGTAACAATACCCATTCCATGTTTGGAATACCTGGTGCGGATTGGAATTCTGGAAGCACAGCACCAAGAATCATAGTTGCAATAATAGAGCCCACATAAGATTCGAAAAGGTCCGCACCCATGCCTGCAACGTCGCCCACGTTATCTCCAACATTGTCTGCAATTACACCAGGGTTTCTTGCGTCATCTTCAGGAATGTGCGCTTCAACTTTGCCTACAAGGTCTGCGCCTATGTCTGCTGCTTTAGTAAAAATTCCGCCGCCGACACGGGCAAATAAGGCTACAGTGCTTGCACCGAAGCTAAAGCCGATAACTTCGTTTACAACCGTTGGGGCGGTAACTGCGTCCAAGCCGCCGAATAATGCAAAAACACCCATTACGCCCAAAAGACCGATACCGACAATGCCAAAACTGAGAACACTACCGCCTTTGAAGGCGATGTCTAAAGCTTTTGATAAGCCTTTGGTTCTTGCCGCGTTTGCGGTTCTAGAGTTAGAACGTACGGCAATGTTTAAGCCGATAAAACCGGTTGCGGCTGAACAGACTGCGCCAATAACATAGGATATTGCCATCAGGGGGGTTACAAAGATGGCTATGCCAATGGTTAGGGCAGCCACGATTATGGCTATGACCGTGTATTGTCTTTTGAGGTAAGCGGAGGCACCTTCTCTGATGTATGCAGAGATTTCTTTCATTTTGTCGGTGCCTTCGTCTTGTTTTAAAATTTTCCAGACTGTAAATGCAACGAACAGGAGTGATAGTACACCTGATAACGTTATAAACAGCGATAACTCAAATACGCCTAACATTTTTTTCTACCTTTTGCATGCAAATGTTTCTGCTTAGTTTCCGTTCACTCCAATATAAACCTATTTAATGAGTGTCCATATTTTTTTATAAAAAACAAAAAATTTTGAAGATAAACACATTTTTTATGAAAAAATGTCGCGGAGCCCACGTTTTTTAAAGACAAAAAACCAAATCATTAATCACCATTTTTTGTTAACTTAACATCGTGTCTAGTTGAACGTTTGTTTCATTTATTTCACATGAATAGCAGTTTTTTCGTATGTTTGCTATTGAATAATATTAAATACTAAACAAACGCAAAGAACCACCCAAGGAGACGCAGAAAAATGAGTGAAAGAGTACATAAAAACGGTTCATACCTTAACGGAAAATCAACTGCAGGAACCATCACCCGACTAAAAGACACAAACACAATCAGCGGCATGTGCCCGATCTGCATACGTGACTGCCCAGTACTCTGCGAAATCAGCCTTTCAGCCTTTCGCGGAAGAGAAGCACTCTACCCTGAACCAGCCCAATTTGGAACAAGCACCGCAGGCGCTCTGAAAAATTTTGGTCTTGACTGGTCACATTTCAGCATTCAAGCGGGACTCTTTGAAGCACAAGGAATCCCGGAAACATCAGAAGCAGCAATTTTTCCAAACGCCAACACAAAAGTAACCGTAGGTGGAATGCACCTAAAACTACCCATCCTAACAGGCGCGTTTGGTTCAACAGAGGTTGCAAGGGTAAACTGGGACGCTTTAGCCATTGGTGCAGCCTTATCAGGCGTTTCAGTCACTATTGGAGAAAACATTGCAGGAATGGATATTCAAGCCCAATTAACAGACGGAAAAATTTCCCATTCACCCGAACTTAAACGCCGAGTTGATGCTTTCCGCAAGTTTTGGGACGGAGAATACGGCGACGTAATCATCCAAACAAACGTTGAAGACCAACGATTAGGCATTGACGCGTATGCTCTCTCTAAGCTTGAAGTAAACATTATTGAACGCAAGTGGGGTCAAGGCGCCAAAGCAATCGGCGGAGAAGTACGCCTCAAAAACATCGAAAAAGCCATCCTGCTTAAAAAACGGGGCTACATCGTAATTCCAGACCCAGAAGACCCCGTGGTTCAGCAAGCATTCAAAGACGGCGTGTTTAACACGTTTGAACGCCACAGTCGAGTTGGCATACCTAAAGAACAAAGTTTCCTTGAAGACATCGATTGGCTACGCAGCCAAGGAGCAAAAAAAGTCTTCCTAAAAACTGGAGCTTACCGCCCATCAGCAGTCGCGTACACAATGAAATTCGCGTCAGAAGCAAAAATTGACGCTTTAAGCTTCGACGGCGCAGGCGGGGGAACAGGCATGAGTCCAGTACCGATGATGGATGAAATGAGCATACCCACCGTTTACCTACAAACGCTCGTGCTACAGTGCGCACAGATTCTTAAAGCCAAAGGAAAACATGTTCCAGACTTGGTCATGGCAGGCGGATTTATCGAAGAAACCAGCATCTTCAAAACCATCGCTCTAAGCAATTTCGGCGAGGGTCCACTGGTTAAAGCAGTATTAATGGGACGCTCACCAATCACGGCAGCTATGAAAGCAAGCTACTTCAAACAACTCGCAGAACAAGGCAAACTACCAAAAAGTTTCGCAGAAAAATTCGGCTCCACACCAGACAAATTCTTCATAGCCACACCCGACCTCAAAGCGCAGTACGGCAGCAGATTCAGCGAAATTCCGTACGAAAGCATAGGCGTCTACACTTACCTTACCGACCGGGTGGGCGTTGGATTGAAGCAGTTGATGGCTGGAAACCGCAAATGGAAACTTGGCTTGCTTGACAGGAGCGACTTAATGAGTCTAAGCACGTTGGCAACGCAGGTTACAGGCATTCCATTGGCACATGAAGTAGAAAACGATGCAGTCAAGAAAATACTTGACTACTAACCCCACCTTTCTTATTATTCGTTCATCTTTTACAAGCCTATTTGGCACCTATTTGGATCCTAATAGCCACTCTATGCAAAAACCGATAGGGGGTAGGTCTAAAGGGTTATTTTTTTGGGAGATCTAGGCCATCGCATTTTATGGATATTTTTGGAATCAAAGAAAAACTGAAGTAAGTTTGAGGTAACAGCATAGTTTCGATTTGGTCAATTCCTTCGCAGTTTCGGATCTCACTGACAATTTGGGCTATTTGCTGTACGTCTCTTATTCTAGCCCAAACAAAAAAGTCAAAATCCCCCATCAACTCAGTAACCATACAAACATCTGGAACAATCTTAAGCTTTTGGAATATGGCTTTTTTGTCTGCACCCCGCAAACAGGTTAACATCAAAAAAGCGGTGCCTTGCTCCCCAATCTTGTGGCCATCAATCAAAATGGTAATTCTATGGATAACGCGGTCTTTCTTCATTCTTTCAAATCTTTTTCTAACCGTTTCACGGGACACACCTATTTTTTGGCTAATCTCCGAGAACGGCATTTGGGCGTCTTTTATTAATTCAGTTAATATTTGAGTATCTACTGCGTCCATTAGGTATCAACGACCTTAAGGTCTCTTTCAAAATTTCTGTAGCGGCTACCAGCCCAAATGTTAACGTTAACACTTTTTACGCCTTGAATGTTGCGTATTTTGGAAATTGTGTCGTTTAGCTCGTTTATGTCATGTGTAACTATAAACGTACACAAGTTATATCGCCCAATACTTTCAGCACAAATTACCACGTTTTCAATTTGTCTTATTCTCTCTTTTACCTCATTCTCGTGTGTATTGCAAACATCAACAAGCACAGTGACCTCATAGGGGTTATCAAGAATTTCTTTATTCAAGAGCAAACAAGTCCCGATAATAACGCCACTGCTTTTTAGTTTATTTATTCTCCGCAAGACAGCAACAGGGGTTATCCCACATTTTTCTGCAATACTATTTTGGTTCTCCCTTGCGTCAGCCAAAAGAATTTTTAAAATGTCCACATCTATTTTATCGATTTTAACGTCTTTCGTAACCCCTTACCCCAGCCCTTAACGTAATTAAACGTTTGATTTAAAAAAACTTGCCTTTGCTTCACAGGATGTGTTGCAAAAAATTCAAAAAACACTGGTCTTGATTAATTTATGCAACATACGTTTATTTGCAAAATATTCAAAATAAAGAAACAATTAGCAACTTTTGCAAATCTTTTTTGCAACTTTTGGAAAGGCTTAAAAGGCAAAAACAAGGCAACGCTGTCTAGAAGGAGGAAAAAAATAAAAAATGCAAATTAAAATTAACAAAAAAAATAGAATTCTGCTGGAAACCACTATTACGATGCTATTTCTACTGTCGTCAATTGCTGCAATAATGCCAGTCAATGCACAACAAGTCCAAAACCCAAACACTGCAGGCGGCGCCCTACCCGCAGGAGTAACCCCTGACGTAGTAATGGAAGGAAAAGTATTCCTCAGCTTCAGCCCCAACCCAATCGGAGTAAACCAAGAACTACTAGTCAACGTATGGAGCATACCC
>JAWRIR010000124.1:0-5439 GCA_040268405.1 Thermoproteota archaeon
TTGGGGCGGTTACCCAAACATTATCGCACTTACCCTAATACCCTTAGTTTTCTTTTTACTAATCCAAAAAGACCGCTTTTCAAACGTTACATTTTTTACAACGACAAGTTTGCTCGTTGGCAGCTTGTTTTTGACGCATGTTTTTAGCAGCCTAATTTTTATTGCAATAACCCTGCTTGCGGTGGTTTGCTGTCTGCTGTTTAATAAAAAAACAGGCTTTGACCTAAAAACTGCTCTTTCATGGCTTATGCCTTTACTTTTTGGTGCTTTGCTTGTTTCGCCCTACCTGTACAATACTGTACCAATCTATTTTGGTTCTGGAGGTACAATTACTGGCGCAAGCATAGAAACAAATCAAGCGTTGCTGGAAACAAGAGCTGTTTCCGTAGGCATTTTACTTATCAGCGTTATATGCGCCTTAACTTTTTTTGGCCTGTCAAAAATCTATAAAAACAAAACCCTCACTGTTCCCACAGTTTTGTTTTTTGTATGGCTCCTCACTCCAGCAGCAATGACTCAAACTTACCTTTTAGGGCTTTACGTGGATTATGAACGGTTCCTGTATTTTCTCTATTTGCCTTTTATTACGTGTGCATCTTTACTTGCCCTGCTGCTTTATGTGAACTTGCCCAAAATATCCAGTTATCTGCATTTCAACAATGCCAAAACAGGTTTCGCTAAACCAAAATTCCACAAAGCCCGTTTGACGTTGTTTTGTGTGTTGCTAATCTGTGCGCTTTTTGCTACGCCATTGTTATCTTCGCCCCTGGAAGGCTTAGGGGAAGCAGAATATTACCAAGTTATGACCCCTGTAAAGTATGACGCTATACAATGGATAAAAAACAACACGCCAGAAGACGCAGTTTTTGTTGCCGACTCAGATTTCGGCTGGTGGGTTTCAGGTTTTGCACAAAGACCCACATTGAGCGCTGTTGACCCACAATTTTTGATTCTTGCACACGAGATTGAACCCGCGAAAGCCGCAAAAAACCTCTTATCAACAGATTACTTGATTGACAACGGGTTACTTCAAATCAACTACGTAGATAACAGTACAAACAGCATTGCCCTTTCCTCAAGAGTCGGGCTCTCCTATGTGTTGCACCCTTTCTTTTTCATCAAACAAGAAAACATAAGCCTACTTTATAGAGTAAACAATCAACCCCAATACGTAAGCCTAAACGAGTTGCCTACATGCAGCATTGAAGTAAATAACGGGTCAAACTGGGCAACATTCACAATCACAAAAGAGAACCAGCAGCTGTCTGTTTCGCAGTCAATCACTGTTCAAGATGGCTCAAACTTCGCCAAAATCAATTTAGATGTGCAAAGTAAGAACGAAGATGCCGATTTTGATTGGATAAACATTCCATTCCTCTCTAACGGGGCACCAACAAGCTACCAAGACAATATTAACTTTGCAGACCAAAGCACCCAAGCCAACATTTCAATAGTCTTTATGGAATCTCAACCACCCAACACTGTTCATTTATCAGAAAATTCTGCGTTTTACGAGTTAGTAATAAACAACATGGGTAACGCGTCGGTGCATCTGGAGTTTTCTGTAGGCTTCCAACAAGACAACTCTGTAGGTCTTGACAATTTGGCAAATCAGGACATAGTCAGTTTCGATTATCGTAAGGCAATTGCGGCTTGGAATGTTTCTTATGTGGTTGTTACAGACAGACTGATGTTTAGCCGCTTTGCAGACCATCAACTTTTCCATTTAGAGTATGAAAATCCAGAAGTTGAAATCTATAAAGTAGAGTTAAGCTAATCCTGCGGTTAAAATTAAGAACAGGTTCCAGATTGTTGGTGCAAAACTGAAAATTACTACCCCTGCTTCGCATATGTATCGGGTTCTTTTCGGGAAAACTGTGACTTTGCGGATTGTAAATATGTACAGTATTAGTGCCAGTTCTGTTAGAAATGGTACGAAATGGACGTTTCCTTCAATTAAGCCAAACATCCTGATGCCTATTAGTGAAGTGGCTAAATCGGTTACCCCTGCCAAGTAAAGCATCAGGTAGGGACCAAGACTTTGCAGTACTGAAGTCTGCAGTATAGTTTTCACTGCTAGCTCGCCTTCTCCTATTTCTCCTTAACGTACTACTGGTTGATTGTACTATTAGATGTTTATAGAACTAAATTATAGAACACTAGTGTAAATGTTCAATTTTGGTTTGCTTGGATTCAGTTTTTGGACTGTACTTTTTCTTTTTTGTTTTTAGGGTTTTTCAGGGACCCGTGTTAGTAATAAATGCTACACCTGACGACTAAAAACGGTCTCGCGCCATGTTAGTGCTAGAAACAATATGTCAAGATGAGAATCTATGGCAGGCAAAATCAAACAGACCTTAGACAAGCTAATCCAGACAAGAAGCAAAGGAAACCCTACCCTTGTCAACACAACCATCACTAAACTGATGATAAAAGGCATCGACTACAGCAAATACACCGACACAAGCGAAGACGACCCAGCTATGCTTGAAAAAATCGCTGCAGCAGCCAAAGAAATGGGAGTACAAATCTAAAAAGTGACGCTTATGGTAGCACAAACAGCATATTCAACAAAAGAAAACATTAAGGAAACGGTTGAAGAAATCCAAAAACAATTCGGCAACATCAACCCTTATACTGTTCTGTTTTTCGCATCCTCAAAATACGACATAGACCAATTAGGAAAAGAACTACAGAAAGCCTACGCTAAAGCAAAAGTTTTCGGATGCTCCACCGCAGGCGAAATAGTAACAGGCAAAATGCTCAAAAACTCCGTTGTAGCAATGGCTTTTGACAAAGAATCAATCGCAGACATCGACATCGCCGTCGTCGAACACGTAAAGAAAGAAAACAACGTTAAAGCGGCACTCTCACAATTTGAAAAGTATTACAAGAAAGAACTTGGCAGCCTAAGCATCGACGAATACGTCGGCATAATCCTTGTTGACGGTTTAAGCGGCTCTGAAGAAAAACTCATGGACACAATTGGTAACCTCACTGACATCATCTTTATCGGCGGTTCAGCAGGCGACGACCTCAAATTCAAAGCAACACACGTTTTCGCCAACGGAAACGCCTACACCGACGCAGCAGTTCTTGCACTACTTAAACCAACCAAAGGCTACGAAATCTTAAAAACACAAAGCTTCAAAGTCTTAGACACCAAACTCGTCGCCGACAAAGTAAACGAAGCCAACCGCGAAGTCATCAGCTTCAACAAGATGCCCGCAGTCGAAGCATACGCGAAAGCAACTAAAACCACCAGCAAAACCGTTGCAGACAGCTTTATGAAAAACCCTGTCGGACTCGTAATTAACAATGAGCCCTACGTTCGCAGTCCACAGCAAGTAAAAGATTCCAGCATGATTTTCTACTGCAACATCAAAGAAGGCGCAGAACTATCTTTGCTTGAATCAACTGACATTGTAAGCGACACAGACAAAGCCCTAAAAGAGATACTCAAAGAATGCAATGTCGCAGCAGTCATTAACTTCAACTGCATTTTACGCACACTGGAGCTCGAACAGAAGAAACAAACAGAAGCTTACGGCAAAGTCTTCACAAACGTGCCAACAGTTGGTTTCAGCACTTACGGTGAAGAATACTTAGGTCACATAAACCAAACAGCAACAATGCTCATAATCAAATGAGCTGACCCTTCTTATTTTTCTTTTATTGCCGTTTGATACTTGGGATTCTTTGACTCTTTATTCCAAAATTCTGGGTCATCAACATCTATGATTTGAATTTGGACAACGTTTGCTGGGTTCGTTAGAACTTCTCTGAATTTTGTTGGTGTGAGCGGGTCATTTAGGAAAGCCATACGTGAGGCTTCAAGTGCGTCCGCAATTTTTTCTGCACGCTTGTTTGCGTAAGTTCGGTATTTGACGCTTTTACCTTCTCGTATTGCTTGGTCAAAATCCGTTTTGCTGCACTGGATTAGTTTGTCTCCTTCTTTAATGAACCAGTACGGCATGTTTTTAGACATAGTTTTTCACTTTGGCAATTATGTTTTAGGTTTTATTAATTAACATTTCTTTCTAATTGATGTTTTAGCAGGTTATGGCTGCTGGTTGCTTGCCCCTGAAGGAATTGCAGGTTCGTCAGCGCACGCTTTTGTGAAGGCGTATTTTGTTTCTGTCCATTGGTAAGCTACAAAACCTACTATAAATCGTAGCCAGAGGGTGATGAGTCTGCTTAGGATAGTTGATGTTGCTGCTATGCCTGCTGGAACGCCCAAAGACACGTAAAGGGTGGTCATGGTTATTTCTGGTAAGCCCACTTCAAAGGGGATTCCTACGGGTATGGATTTGATGGCTGTTACAAGCGACGTGGTAATAAGCACGACACCCCACGAAACGTCAAAGCCTAAAGAGATAAAGACTAAGTAGCAAACCGCCATGCTGGCTGCCCAGTTAAGAGCAAGATATACAGTTGGCGCAACCAACGAAGAAGGCTTGCGTATCAGTTCTTTCATTGAATCATGAAAACTTTTTGTGGCGGATAGGGCGTCTTGGCGATATTTTTCTAGATGTAGTTTGCCTCTGCTTAGGTAGTCGCCGGCGTGGACGACAAAGTTAACGATTTTTAGGGTCCAGTTTTCTTTCCAGCATATGCCCAAAAATAACGCCATGAATCCGACAGTTACCGCGGTGAAAAGCTGGATAACGGTTGAGACCAAAGGGTTGATTTCCATGACGCCAAACAGTAGGACGCCGCCCAGAATGAGGAAAACTGCGTTCATTACCATGCTTAGCAGGCGGTAAGTCATTAGGCTTGCAACTACTTTGCCGCTTACGCCTTTTTGTTCTCTGTTGACAAAGTATACTCTGCAGATTTCTCCGCTGACGGATTCAGCAGGGATTAGAATGTCCATGAATAAGCCGGCGCAAACGTAAATGTACGATTTGATTTTTGACAAGTTAACTTTTAAGCTGGCAAGTATTGAACGCCACGAAAGCGAATAAAACAAGATTTCGATGAAGCTAACTGCGATAGCTGCAAGGTAAGGTAAAGGTTGAACTTGTTTTACTGTCTCAATAATGCTTACAAGGTCTACGTTGAAAAGCCAGATGTACAAGAAAAACGCGAGCAAGCCTATTAACGGCAGAACAACGGTTTTAGCCGTAAATTTTGGTGTTGGTTTGGCTTGCTGCATCAAGGCTAACATCCATGAAGGGTTAACCGTTAGAAGCATGTTTGGGCATTAAAGTTTTTTCAAAAATCGCCTAAAATCCAAAATTCAAAAGTGTGTTGCTGCTTGTTTGGAAGCTGTGCCTCAGAACCGTTAATAATGGTAAGCCATCTTTTCAACTCAGAAAATTCTGAATTGCTTGTCCAAACGTGCAATTGTCATCATCGGCACCGCATTAAACATTAACAGAATAGATTTGTCTTCAGATATTTCAAGAATTAGCCTTAAACCATCAAGTCAGCAGA
>JAWRIR010000125.1:0-14497 GCA_040268405.1 Thermoproteota archaeon
ACCTTCAATTCATGGAGCAGCACTGCCCAAGTAACCATAGACTCGCCATCATCAACAACGACAACAGCCACAATTAGTGGTCCGGGAACAATAACTGCAAACTTTAACCAAACATACACAACCATTTACGCTGAAACTTCAAACGGTAAAACTAAAGAATTAACCCTGTACGGAAACATCAGTGCTTCACAGTTAACAAACGCAAAGATAACTCCATCTCCGCTAACTTTGACTACAAAAATTTCCTTCTCAGCCACAGGCCCAAGCGGAACAGTTGGCTTTAGTAACATAACAATTGCAAAGTCATCGGTTGCTTACGGCACCAAACCGACCGTGTACATTGACGGAGTAAAGGCTGAAAATCAGGGTTACACTCAAGACTCAGAGAACTTTTATGTTTGGTTTACGACGCATTTCAGTGAACACGAAATATCCATTGACTTCCTTTCCGATGACGTTTCACCAACAACAACACCAACAACACCTGATGAACCAAGCAACCCCGTGCTTCTCGTAGCAATTGCAGTATCAGTCATCCTTGTGTTAGTTGCACTTGGATTGTTTGTTTACAAACGCAGAAAACCCTAAAAATAGCAAGCAAAAGCTTGTCCTCTTTTTCTTTTTTGTTTATTCCACGTTTTAGTTTGATTTTTTGTAAGGTTAATTAGGTTGGTATGTCTTTTAACCAGAAACATCATCAGGCTTGAGGAAAATGTTGTATGTCTAAAGCTAAAGTCGGCGTTTCGATGCTCTACAGTCTAGGCGAACCCTTCAACAGAATGATTAAACGGTTAAGCAAAGAAAACACGCGATACATCGAAGTTTTAGATGATGGCGCTCATGAGCTTGACAAAAAACGTGTCAGTCTGCTTAAGGAAGCCGCCAAAAGCTACGATTTAGAATTCACAGTCCACGCACCATTTGCCGACATAAACATTGCTTCACCTTCAAGAACCATTCTTGACGCATCAATGAAACGCCTCATCCAATCGCTTGAATACGCTCGTGCTTTAGACGCTAAACTCTGGGTTTTCCATCCAGGCGCCCGAACAGGCATAAGCCAATTTTATCCCGGGTCAGAATGGAAACAAAACACCCAAAGCATACAGGAACTTTACGCTGAAGCAGAACAACTCGGCGTAAACATTGCCATAGAAAACCTGCCCGCCAAATACTGGTTTTTAATGAAGAGTCCAGAAGACTTTAACAGGTTCTACAAAGAAACAGGTTTGCCAATCGGTATTGTATTGGACCTTGGTCACGCTCACCTTGAAAGCCAGATACAACCATTCTTCAACCAACTCGCCGATAAAATCATTCACATCCACGCAAGCGACAACAAAGGTGTCGACGATGACCATTTAGGCGTTGGATACGGCACGATTGATTACGGCTGGTTTGCTGAAACATTAAACAAACTGGATTACGACCAACGTGTAGTCATTGAATCCTGTGACCATGTGGCTGAAAGCCTGCAGAAGCTTAAGGCTTTGCTGAATTAGCCTCTTTTAACGGCAATTCTAAAGCCAAAAGGTCCTCTGCCAGAATAGTGTTTTCAAAAACCTTTTTTGCTTGTTCCAATAGCAAGCTTGCATCAGAGTATCTTGCGCTAATATGAGTTAGCACAAGCGTTTTAGCCCCTGCAGCTTTAGCTTGTCCCGCTGCTTGAGATGGCGTTGAATGTCCATCAACAACAGCTTTCTCAGCTAACATGTCATCAAAAGTACACTCGTGAATAACTACATCTGCGTATTCTGCAAAATCTGCGAAGGCTTCGAATGGGCGGGTATCGCCTGTGTAAACGATTTTTCTTCCTTGTCGTATTGGACCCATAACGTCATCAGGTTTCACAGTTTTGCCGTCAGGTAGAGTTATGTTTTCGCCGTTTTGGAGTTTTGACCACAACTCGCCTTTCGTGATTCCGAGTTGTTCGGCCTTTTTGGGGTAAAACTTGCCGGGGCGTGGCTTTTCTTCAAATACGTAACTGTAACTTTCTGTTGTGTGATTGGATTTGACAGCTTCCACTATGTAATCTTTTTCCTCGACAATAACGCCTGGTTTTACTATTTCGTTGATTTCAACTTGATATGTTAAGCCGAACTTTAGCGCTTGCTGGCAGCAAACCAGAAAATCCTTGATTCCTAATGGACCATAAACTTGAATTGGTTCTTTTCTGTCCATCAACGCCATTGTCTGCAGTACACCTGGTAAACCTAGCACGTGGTCTCCGTGTAGGTGGGTGAGGAAAATTTTGGTTTTTTTGTGGAAACTGATTTTTGAAGCCATCATTTGTCTTTGCGTGTTTTCTCCGCAGTCAAACATCCACTGTTCCGTTGGACTTTGTAGCATTGTGGCTGGCAGGCTGCGTTTTAGAGTTGGTACTGCTGCGCTGGTTCCAAGAAAGATTATTCGTAAGCTCAAGTTTTAGGCACCTTCTCAAACACTGCAACTTCCCTTGTTAGGGTGCTGTGTACGTATGCAAAGTGGGATTCAACATGCTTAAACCCAATAGATACACCGATTGCTTTAATGTTTAATGTTTTAGGCGAAGCAATGCAGATGCGGTGGCCATCCTCTAGCAGGGTATAAGCGGATTCTAACACGTTATGCACCAGTTCCCGTGTGGTTGATTTTAAGGTGCTTGCGCTTCTTCCATATGGCGGGTCTGTTACCATGCAGTCCACTTTGAAAAACGGCAGTTTGCGTGCATCAGCCAAAACCAGTCCTTCCGCGTTAATGTTAAAGAAACGCAGGTTTTTTCGGCAACCTAAAACCATCCGTTTGGCTGCGTCAACTCCTAAGGCGTGGCATCCAATGTAAGTTGCCTCAATGAGACTGCTGCCTGTACCGCAGAACGGGTCAAGCATGGTTCCCTCCACTTTAGCATGCGCCAAATTTACCATGCACCTTGCAAGTTTAGATGGCATGGCTGATGGGTGGAAGTAAGGTTTTTTGCGTGGACGGCGTTCCGAGAAGGTTTTGCTGCTGATTTCTGTAAGTTTTAAGCCGAAAACAAGTTTTTCATCAGTGATTATGCCGATGAATGTTTTGTCGGGGTTTTTTAGGTTAACTTTTGCTTCTGGAGCTAATTTGAGGATTTGTCTGCCCAGCCGGATTTCCAGTTCCATCGTGTTTAAGGCTTGGTCAGCGTAATTTTTTATCCGGTTGATTCTTACAACAAAACTTTCTCCCGGTTTTAGGACACTTTTAAAGTCGACTTCCGACGCAGTTTTTTCAATGTCCGCATGGTTTGCGTTTGAAACAAACAGTTCTTTTGCGCAGAGTCTTGTGAATGCGGAACGCACTGGGATGACTTTTACGCTTTCTTCATCTGCTTCAAGCCGCAGAACCTGATCCATCGTCTGCGTGACGGTGTAGGTGTAGCCTTCGGCTTCAAGGATAGCTTTTGCTTCCGACGCCGGCATGGTCGGGTTTTCGCCTGAAAGCAAAAAGAAAAGTGTAGGCACTTAGACTACGCCTTTAGTTGTTTACTGATTAATGGTGCCAAGCTTACTTTGCTGTATGGGCCTGGAACGCTGTCTGTTCCAATGATTTCTTCAACACCAGCGTCTAAGATGCGTTTTGCAGCGTCACCAATAAGCAATGGGTGAACGCACGCTGTGAAAATGTGTGCTGCACCAAGTTCTTTCAAAATTTTTGCTGCTCCAACGATGGTGCCGCCTGTGCTGATTATGTCGTCAAGAATTATGACGGTTTGACCTTCGACGTTTAAGCCTTCACCGCTTTGTGTGGTTTGTCCTGTGTAGCGGTCTCGGGCTTTGTTTAAGTGTCCAGCGTCGCCGCCGAGAACCTGTTGGGCTTCTTTGGCTATGTACATTGCGCCTTTGTCTGGTGAAAGTGCGTAGGCTTTTTTGTAACCTTTTTTGATAAAGTATTCAGCTAATAGGGGGATGGCGCTTGCTGTTTTTGCTGGGAATGGGAACTGGGCAAGCGTGGTTTCTGAGTGAATGTTTACTGTTAAGAACTCGTCAATTCCTGAAGCTTTTAGCATGCGTGCAATGGTTTCAACGCTTATGCCTTCGCCTGAAAGAAACATTTTGTCCTGTCTAGCATATGCAAGGTATGGGACTACGGCCGTGACTTTGTTTGCTCCTGCACGTTTAGCGGCGTCAGCCAAAAAAGCTGTCTGGAAAAGCCTGCCATCTTGGCCTGGCGGACAGGTGGTTTGGACGATTGCGACGTTTTCGCCTTTAACTTCCCCTTCTATGCGCACGTATGATTCTCCGTCTGGAAAAATTTTTGATGCTACTGGAATGTTTTGGTAGCCTGTTAGCTTTGAAACGCTTTCAGCAAGCTCTTTTGATGCTGGGCCTGAGATAATCTTCATGAAATTGTTCCTCTTGACATTGTAGAAATGCAGCTTGTAGCTTTAAGGCTTTATCCTGCCCAACAACTGGTTTTCTTGATTGCTCTGATGGTTATTTTTATTTATTTTTTGTAACTATTCATTCATTTTTTTAAAATTTAATGCGTATTATGGCAAAATTTATTTAGTAATTCGCTAATTGTGCTAAGATATAGGGGAGGGCTTAGTCGTCTGTATGAATACTCGTGAGTTTTCTCTTTTTGCTTCCTACTTTATGCTTCTTTTTGTTTTCGGCTTCTGGAGATGACTTTATGAAACGGCGGAATGTATTTGAAGTTTCTCGAGACATATTGAAGGTTTGTTTGAAGCCTAAAAACAAAACCCGAGTGGTTTATGGAGCAAACCTCAACAATGTACGTGTCAACCATTACCTTGATAGTTTAGTAAAAATGGGGTTGCTACAAAAAGAAACTACTGGTGACGCAGTAAGTTACCATACAACTGACACGGGTTTAAAGTTTCTTGATAATTATGGTAAAAAACTTTCGGGAAAAAGCTTCGTATATTCAAAGAAACGATGATGCTGATTTGCATAAATAATTCTGTTTTAATGCTTTCTATGTAGCTTTTTTATATGTTTGAAGATAGAACATTTTCCTTTATTTTCTATACTTGTTGTTTCTCTCTGATTTATTAATAAATCACTGTAGAATCCAATGCCAGAAGGGCACTAAAGTTAGCTCTTACTCGTGAGAGAGGGACACGTAAAAATAACCTACAAAATTAAAGAAGGGAGATTTAAAAAAAAATGAAAACCAAAATGTTAGCACTCTTCGCAGTGCTAGTTTTATCAGTAGCATTAGCAGGAACAGCCTACGCGGCATGGACAACACAAATATTTTTTGACGGTACCGTAGAAACAGGAAACGTTTCAGTAATAATAGAGGGTATAAGTGAAGACAATCCTGAATTATTTCCATGGATCGTTGGAGACCGTTTTACCATCCTTGTTAGGAACGCTTATCCTGGTTGGAGTGGTTCCTTTGACGTTACAGTGAAAAATACAGGTTCTTTACCAGTAACAATTGGAACACTTTCGTTAAGTGAAACAACTTCAAGTACCTTAGATGACTTTCTGAACATTGAAACAAGCACCATACCAACAACAGCAATAGCTCCCGGTGATTCACTTACTGTTACAGTAACCTTTTCTATTGATGACGTTCCAGATGTTCCACAATCTGCTTCTGCAACATACGCTGGGTCAGTAACTTTCGTAGGACCATAAGCTGCAACCGTTTGGTGCTCAAACGATGCCTAACAAGCAAATGCTGGCGCTACCGCTGATACTCGTGATGACTCTGTCGTTTACAGGAATCGCCTTTGCCCGCTGGACTGAAACATTAACCTTCACTGGCTCGGTAACCACAGCGAGACTCAACCTTAGGGTTTCGACGGTGTATCCCGCTGTTGAAGAAAATGATCCATTAGACGTGGGTAAAGTTTCAGTAACTCCAGTTGGTTCTTTAGGCGGCAATGTTCAGGCTATCAGCCTTATCGTAGAGAATGCATATCCTGGATACAGTGCAAGCGTTGCAATCAGAGTACAAAACACTGGAGACATTCCCGCCCGATTTGTCGGTTTCAAACTTAACGACAACCCAATTTCCTATAGTGAATCGTTGGGTTGGACGGATAGTCTTGGAAGTATAGACTTTCAAGGTTGGGATAGCGAAGGAGAAATGCTTCCAGTAAGCAGCACCCACAGTTACACACTGATACTAACAGTAACCGGTGAAGCACAACCGGACACAGACTACACCTTTACTGTAGGAATAATCTTTGAGCAAGGAGTCTAACGTCAAATCAGCACCCAACTTTATTTTTTTAATTTAAAACCGTAAAGTGAGAAAAACTGCATGAATGTAAACTCGGTCAGCCAAGTGGTTCCATTGGTTTGTTTAGTGGTAACCTACTTGTTTTTGAGTTTAGCTGTTTTAGTCGGAGTTTACGCTTACATTGTTCCCAGCATATGCTGGTTGATACTTGCATTTGTAACTCTCAAAATTATTGGGTTAAACAATATCAAGGCAAACCTGAACAAAAATTTGGTTTTGCTTGCCGGTTTAACTGCGTCAACCCAAATCACTGCGTTAATCTTCATTTCCATTTTTACAAGCTTCGGAAGAAGCCCATACACTGGCAGTTCAATGCTAAACATCCTATACTTTGTGGCTGTTCTGTTGGGCACTGAACTCGCAAGAGCCCAAATCATAACTGCTTTTCCCAAACAAAAAAAGATAATCGGCATAGCCATAGTCACCCTGATTTTTACAGTAATAGCATTCACACCCGCACGTTACATGAGCCTTGGCGAACCTGTCGAAACAGTCAAGTTTCTGGGCCAAAACTTCTTGCCTGCAATCGCCATGAGCTTATTGGCTACTTACCTTGCTCTGCTTGGAGGGCCCGTCGCATCCATCACCTATGTGGGCGTCCTTCAAGGGTTCGAATGGCTATCTCCAATCCTTCCAAACCCTGATTGGACCCTTCAAGCCCTTGTTGGAACCCTTGTACCTGCTTTAGGATTCATAATCATAAACGAAACCGTGAAACCATCCTTGCTAATCCGTCATGGCTTAACCTCTGAAAAAGAAGTCAAAAAGAAACGCCTCAAAAAAGAAAAATTCCCCTACGGTTGGATAGCAATATCCATAGTTGCGCTTGTACTGCTTTGGAGCAACAGCGGCTTGTTTGGGTTTCAACCCAGCATCGTGGCCAGTGGAAGCATGCAACCCGCCTTGCAAGTTGGCGACATGGCCTTCGTTGTTCACACAAAACCTGACAGCATCCAGGTAGGCGACGTTATCCAGTATCATGGAGCATCTGAACCCATAATCCACCGAGTTATAGACAAGTACACTGACAAGGGAACAACTTACTTCATAACCAAAGGGGACGCAAATAACGCACAAGACCCATTGCCAGTCAGTCAACAACAAGTCGTCGGTAAATCTGCTTTTGTCATTCCTAAACTGGGGTGGGCAAGCATAGGTCTACGAAACGCGGCAGCAACAGTTTACGATGCCGTTTTGTCTTTGCCGCAGACCCTCTCAGTAGCTTTCGGGTGGTTGTTTTCAGCAGGCGTGTATGTCACGGCTTCATTGTCTTTAATTGCGCTTATAATTGCCGTAATAACAAACACTAAACTGGGGCGAAAACAGGTATGAGCAAAAAAAATTTGGCAATATTTTCAGTAGTCCTAATTTCGCTTCTAACAACCAGCTACGCTTACGCCTGCATATACCATCCCCTTCACAGCTTAGACAACCTAAACATCGAGTTTACCCAAGTAAAAACACTTGATAACGAACAAAACCAGAACGTTGCAACAATACATGCACTAATCAGCATTGACCACCACACCGTGTATGTGCAAATTAGTAACGCCTATCCAGATTATCAAGCACAACTAAAATACGTCATCAAAAACACAGGTAACATGCCAATTCAATTTAGCGCTCCAACAATATTGAACCCTAACCCCGAGGCAATACAAATCACCACAGACAGCCAAAACCAAATCCTGCAGCCTTATCAAACACTGCAGGGAACAACTGGAATCCTAATTCTGCCTGAAGCCCAACAAAACCAGCAGTACAACTTCCAAATTAAAAACACTGCAACCCCCAAACCACCCAGCAACCCACAAGCATCCAACTACTGGAAACAGCAGCTTCAAACATGCCTATACAATCCAAACCAAGCAAGAATCGACCCAACCCTTCTCAAACAGTACATAACGCAGATTAGTCAACAGTCAAACATCTACGAATTCACAGGAACACAAACTCAAATGTTCCAACAAGCCTTAAACATTTTAAACCCCTCAAAACACGCAAGCCAAACAGACCTAAAAGGACAACTTTTAGCCTTATGGTTAAACCAGCAAGCAGGATATGCCGACGACTACAAAGTTGACGGCAAAACATCCCAGCAAATAATTCAAGCCTCAGAAAATGTGCTTCAAAACCATCAAATAAACCGTTACAATGCTTGTACAAATCAATGCGAAAAATTCAACAATTTGTAGCGAAATACCCAATCTTGAACAAATTATTTAAACAAGAAACACTGCCAGACAGGTAAACGGAAAGGAGATAAGAAAGGTGAAGTATCCACAGAGAAACATCATTCTAACAGCCTTTTTTGTAATCCTAACTCTCATCGCCACCGTAACCGTGATTACTTTACAGCAAACAGGTGCCACTCAAACACAAACAAAAACCATAACCACATACACCAGCACAGCAGCAATCGACTACACTGCAACAGTACAACCCAGCACCATTTATGACGACAAAACAACCATTAAACCCCAAGACGGGCAACTTTACACAAAACTAACAGACACAATCGACCTAACCTTAACATACACTTTCACATCTACACTTCAAACTAATCCAACCATAACCTCCATCACAAACACCACACTAAAAACAGACGCATGGCAATACCAACTTTCCGCAACACCAAAAACAACCGTGCAACAAACCACAATCCAACTAACTTTACCCACATTTAACAAGCAAGAAATTGAACAAACAAAAGCCCGAATCGACAACGAAACCGGTGTCAGCACAGGCTTTTACAGCAATGCACAACCCTATTATGTCGTGGAAATAACCCCGACATTTTACGTTTCTGCCCAAATCGGCTCAAAGAGTATTTCTCAGGTCTTTCAACCTGCAATTTTAGTGAACTCTACTCACACAACCGAAGGCGACGTGATAAAGATTGAAGATTTAACCCAAACCAGCACAGGCACATTAACACAGCAAGAAACCGTAACCAACCAAGAAATAATCAACCAACAATACACTAGTTACGTTCTAATCGCAGCTTCACTTGTCGGTTTAGGTTACAGCGGCACAACACTTCTAAAGCAACGTGTAACCACGCCGAAAACTGTATCAACCCAAAAACTGCTTGAACCATATAAACAACTCATTATCAAGGCAACAGAAAATACGGACAACACAACAAACACGATAAAAGTCGCCAGTATCGCCGAACTCGCCAAAGCAGCAGAAACCCTAAACAAACCAATATTCCACATAAAAAACCCCTCAGAAGAAACCCTTTGTATCATTGAGGGCACAACAAAGTATCAGTACACGATAAGCGTAACGCAAACGTCTGAAAAGTAAAAACCTGCATTTTTTAGACTTGTGGTTACAGCAAGCTAACAGCAATGATTTATTATCCATCCTTTTTTCAGCTAACTTGGTGAGAAAGAATGTCTCAAAAAATGTTGGTCCCTTCACGAGACCTTGAGCAGCTTAAAAATCTTGTTGGTGAATGGTCTGTTGGGGTAGCTTTAAAAATCCCTAATTATAAAACTCTCACTGGATGCGGAACATTAAGCGCCAAAATTCTCGATTCCAATTTGGGCATAAGTACCCAAATGGATTTACATGTTGAGGAATCTGAAGACTATTTTGAAGATGCCCTTTGGAGTTTTGATAGAAACAGCGGCAAAATACGTGTTTTCAGTTTAACCTCGCATGGTGATGTTCATGACCATGTTGGCAGCTGGGTTAATGATAAACACCTTAAAGTGAAATGGGTTGGCAGATATGAAGGTAAACCTGCTTCTGAAGAGGTAAACTTCAATTGGATAAGTAAAAATGAAATTCGCATTTTTGAAACAGAAACGCTTCAAGACCAACCAGACGTACACATAGAATACGTTCTGAAAAGAAAAACACGCAAGTAAATCGGCACTTTCACTTTCACTCACCCCTCCCCTGACTGTAACAGTTGTTTTTTCGCTTGTTTTAAATAGACCTGACTCTACATGAATCATAAAGCGTGAAATTAATGCCCGAAGACAAAGACCAACCGCAAGAAGAAACTGAAGAAGAACAAACAACCGAAAAATATGAGTTCATAGAAGACCTTCCAGGAGTTGGACCTGCAACCGCTGCAAAACTCCGTGAACTCGGCTACCACACAGTAGAATCCCTCGCAATGGCAACAATTAGAGAACTTGAACCAGTAGGCGTAAGCGAGAAAAAAGCATTACAAGTCATACAAGCCGCACGTTCAAACGTCGGCATATCCTTCATCCGCGCCGACCAATTACTAAAACAACGTCAAAGCGTAGCCCGCCTAACCACCGGAAGCAAAGCCCTTGACAAAGTTGTTGACGGCGGCTTAGAAACCCAAACAATCACTGAATTCTACGGCGAATATGGCAGCGGAAAAAGCCAAGTTTGCCACCAACTATGCGTAAACGTTCAACTGCCCATCGAGAAAGGTGGACTAAACGGTGGCGCATTATACATAGACACTGAAAACACGTTTAGGCTTGAACGTATCGTTCAAATGTCCAAACACTTAGGTCTCGACCCTGAACAAGTTGTTAAGAACATCATTTACGCTGAAGCGTACACTTCAGATCACCAAATGTTCCTTTTAGAAAACGCTGACGAAATAATCAAGGCAAACAACATCAAACTAATTATTATTGACTCATTAACCGCGCACTTCCGCAGCGAATACATAGGCAGAGAAATGCTTGCCAGCCGCCAACAGAAACTAAACAAGCACATGCATAAACTCACTGCTTTAGCACGCGCATTCAACGCGGTCGCCGTCGTCACAAACCAAGTTATGGCAAAACCAGACCAGTTCTTCGGTGACGCCATTCACCCAATCGGCGGCAACATCGTTGGTCACACAAGCCAAACAAGACTCTATCTACGTCGGGCTTCCCATGGTCCAATACGTATTGCAAGGCTCGTTTCAAGTCCTTACTTGCCTGAAGGGGAGGAAATCCTTAAAGTCACCGAAAACGGTATAGAAGATGTCTCTGAAGAAGAGAAAGCAACTAAATCTCGTGGTCGCTAATTATGCCTATACCTCAAGCCTTAGTAACGCGCTATTTCCAGTTAATCGTCAGTAGGCAATTTACTGAAGCTGAACGCGAACTGGAAAGAGTAAAACAAAAACTACAAAAAACCGAGTGGAACAGAGGATACTTCCGTGCATTATACGGAATGTATCTCTCAAGAAAAAACACTAATGACAACTACGCGTTTTTTTCAAGGCTGGATCTAACTGACAAAGTTAGTCTCCACGCTTATAGACGCGAATTTCTAGATAATATGCGCAGTGGGCTTCATGGCGATTTTGACCGCGGCTACTTTTCTGCTTGGGCAGACTGCATGCGAATCTTGACGCGTATGGATGTTCCTGGTGTACCTACTTCAAAAGCTGCCACTGAAGAAGAAACCATTGAAACTGTTCGCAGCGACAAAAGTCAGGCTACTATGGCCAACTTTTTTAATGGTGACAAAAAAACTTTAGCCAAGGCAAAAAAGCAGACGGCACCTATTGAATCTGCAACTGAACCTGTTGAAGAAGAGCCTAAAAAAGAATAAAAAATTATTTTTTTGTTTTTAGAGTGTTCCGCCTGTTCCGACTAGTATTATTGTGTAGAATAATACGTAGAAGGCTATCCATGAGAAGAAGTACATTCCTATTCCTGTCATTGTTATTTTTGATGGTGTTTCTACTTTGTTTTGGAATTTCATTTTAATTAAACGGAACGAAACGAGATAGATTAACAGGGTTAGTGATATTGAATAAAGCAGGATGCTTGTTCCTTCCATGCCTGTGTTTTCAAGGAATCTTGATAATGCTGCACATATGGCTCCTGAAGTGATTCCTAACGCCATTCTTAGCCAGTATATTGTTGTGATCGGCTTCATTTTCCTTTATTTCCTCTTGCCTTTGAAATAAATGTTTAATCATATTAAAAATGTGCCTTCTATAAATCATTTCGCTATGAGAAAACATGTTTACCTTTTTTGTTTTCTTTTGTGACCAGTTTGAATACTGATTTGGGTTTCATAACGGATTTATCTTCTTGAACCCTTCTATGGTTTGTATCTCTGGGTTAGAGGAGAAAATACAAGTGAGGAGCGAATAATGGCCTGTATCGAGTTTAAGCAAGTGTTACTTGAAGCTATAGGTGAAACATTCTCTTCTCTGGGTGAATCTCCAAAACAGTCAATTGAGTACCACTTAGAAAACACGTTCGACCTAAAAGTGTCCCAATACCCCGAAGACGTAGCAGCTTTTGATCGAGCATTAAAAGACATTTTTGGTCCTGGCGCTATTCTGCTTGAAACTTTAATTTTAAACAAGCTCACCGAGAAGGCAATGCAGATTGTGTGTGACTCTGAAAAGCAAGATTTTTACGCTGCTATCAGGCGTTTAAACGATTTATGGCAAAAGAATACTTACGGCTAAAACTTATTTATTATCTCCATGAACTGTATATGCTTTCAGTTAAATGGTGCATTTGGGTTTGCCTAAAAACGAGTTTACAAGCTTTGACGTTGCAGCCGCGGTTAAAGAACTTAAAAGTTCTGTTCTTGATTCACGAGTGAATAACATTTACCAGTTTGACCAAAAAACCATAGTTTTCAAGCTTCACAAAACAAGCATGTCATCCATCCGTGTTGTTGTTGAAGCAGGTAGACGAATTCATTCAACGGTTTATGCTGAAGAGAGTCCTGCTGAGCCTCCAGCGTTTTGTATGATGCTGCGCCAGTACCTGAGGGATTCGTGGCTGGACAGTATCGAGCAGTACGAGTTTGAAAGAATCGTTGTTTTGGGTTTTAGGACTAAAACTGGGGTGCTGCGGTTGGCTGTGGAACTGTTCGGTGACGGCAACCTGATACTGATTAATCCTGACAACGTGATAATTCAGGCTTTATTCTACAAGCGGATGAGAGACCGCAACATTCTGCACGGCGAAAAATTCCTGTTTCCACCGTCAAGCGGTAAAAATCCTTTGAAGCTTTCTGAGTCTGACTTGCAGGCGGCGTTTAATGATTCGGGTGATGTTGAAGTGGTTCGTGTGCTTGCCCGTAGTGTTGGTCTTGGAGGCGTTTACGCTGAAGAGATTTTGCTTCGTGCAGGCGTTGAGAAGACGCTTCATTGTAAAGATTTAACGGGTGTTGATGTTGCTGGCGTGTTTGGGGCGTTGCAGGGGCTTATTTCGGGTTTGTCTGAGGGCAAGTTTGAGTCGTGCATTGTTTTGGGGCCTGACGAGTCTTATCTTGACGTTACTCCTTTCCATCTGAAGCGTTATTCTGATTGTCAACTGCGTTGTTTTGGGTCGTTTAGTGAGGCGGTTGACGAGTTTTTTTTGAAAGTGAAGACTGCTGAGAAAGCTTTGCAGAGTGTTGAGGTTGACCGGTTGCAGGCTGAGCAGAAACGGCTTAAACGCATGGTTGCTGACCAAGAAAAAGCGCTCGCCGACGAAGACGCCAAGTCAGAACGCGACAAAACCATCGGCAACACCATATACGCCCACTTCGGCGAATTCGAAGCCTTCATCAACAAGCTTGTTTACGCGAATCAGCATGGCACGGATTGGCGGACCCTTTTTGGGCAAATGTTTGCGGATAAGAAGGCTGGCAAAATTCCTGAAGCTTACATTGAAGGGGTTGACGCGAAGAATTTGGCTGTCAACTTTTTCGTGGATGAGCTGCATTTCAGTGTTAGTTTGCGTTTGTCAGTGTTTGATAATGCTAATGAGTATTATGAGCGTGGGAAGCGTTCGAAGCAGAAGAGTGCGGGTACGGTGACGGCGCTTGTGGATTCAAGGCGGAAACTGGCGAAGGTTGAGCGTGAACTTGCAGAAGCAGAACAAATCCGCAGCATGAAACCCGCCGAAATGATTGAAGCGCTCGCCAAACGTAAAATTGAAGCCAAAGAATGGTTTGAAAAATTCCGCAACTTCACCACATCTGACGGCTTCCTTGTTGTCGCGGGCAAGGATGTAGTAACCAACGAAATCTTAATCAAAAAGTACACGCAGCAAGAGGATGTTGTGTTTCACGCTGAAATCACCGGTTCACCCTTCGTAGTGATAAAAGCGGAGGGACGTGAGGTTTCAGAGCAAGCGTTGAAAGAGGCAAGCGAATACGCCGCAGCTTTCTGTCGTGCATGGCGTGAAAATGCTGGTTCAGCTGACGTTTACTGGGTGCGGGTTGACCAACTCAGCAAAAGCGGGCCATCCGGCGAATCAGTCCCCCACGGCGCATTTTTCGTTGTTGGAAAACGCAACTGGTACCGCAACACACCGCT
>JAWRIR010000126.1:0-5630 GCA_040268405.1 Thermoproteota archaeon
TGACCTGAACCTTCTAAAGCAAAATTCCAGCGTTCTAAGCTTTCAGAAAGTTTTGCTTGAATGTTTTTATCTTCTGTAATGTCCTTTATTGTGCTTACTATTTGTTTGATTCTGTTGTTCTCTACAATTTGAGAGAAAGAATGGTTAACCCATTTAGTTTGTCCTTGTTTGGTTATAATACGGTATTCTGCAGTCCCGTTTAATTGTGTGGTTAACGATGACTGAAAAATTTTTTGAGCTTGTTCTAAATCGTCTGGATGTATAATCCATGGAGCTTTGCCGATTAACTCGAGTGGTTCGTAACCTAAAATGTCCTTGCAAGATGGACTCAAATAAAGAACAACGCCATCAGCGCCAGTAAGCATTATCAAATCTTTACTGTTAGTCACCATTTGTTTGAAGCGTTCTTCACTTTCCCACAGCCTTTTTTGAGCACAAACATTCTCATGTAACTGCCGAATAGCTACTGATAATTCAGTATAAACCGTTTCTGGGTCGCCATGCTTGCTGATGTAACGGTCAACACCCAAGTTTAAGGCTTGAACAACAATTTCTTCACGGCCTTTTCCCGTAAAAAGGATAAATGGTGCTGTATACCCGTTTTCTCGTATTATTTTGAAAAATTCAAGTCCATTTTTTTGTGGCATATCATAATCTGAAATGATGACGTCAAAGCTGACGTTGTGAAGTTTATCTAATGCCTCGTCAACAGTTGTTGCTATTTCAATGGTAAATGGGCCTTCTCCTGAAAGGATGGTTTTAGCAACTTGTATGAAACTTTTGTCGTCATCAACGTGTAAAACTCGGATGTCAGTGTCAGACTTCACAATTTGGCACCAATATTATAGGTCAAAAATGCAAAGTGTCACTAAAAAATATGTACATGAAATAACCTACACACAAATGAAAAAAATGTTAAAAAAAGCTGAGTTATTTTTTTCTTTGCGCTATGATTGCCCGGCATTTGTCTGCGTACTGGCAGTATGAGAGGCAAGCAGCGTTCTCGTCTGGGCGTTTCCATTCTGCACCGCATGATGGACAAGTGGTTTTGTCTTCATCGCTCCACACTTCAAGTTCAGCGCCGCAAACGTGACAGTTAGTGTATGAGGGTTTTGGCTGCAGGAAATCGCGCAGTCCGGGGCATGTTTCCGGGTTTTTCTCTATTTTACCATTTGAGCTCAACAGTTTCACCTCCAACTTTAACCTCAATTTCGCGTGTAGGCACTTTTTTGCCTGAACCTTCCATAGCTTTGTTTACTGCCCATTTCAAGCCGGTACAGCAGGGTACTTCCATATGAACAACGGTGACGCTGGCGATGTTGTTTTGTTTTAGGATTTCAGTTAGTTTTGCTGCGTAGGCTCTGGCGTCGTTGAATTTGGGGCAACCGATGATTACACGCTTCCCAACGGTTAAGGCATGGAAATCTTTTAGTGCTACTGGGGCGCAGTCAGCTGCAAGCAGGATGTCGGCGTTTTCGAAGAATGGCGCTTTTGGTGGTACAAGGTCAATTTTTACAGGCCATTGAGGTTTTTGTGGTGCCGCGTTTGCAGGGATAACGCTGGGTGCTGGGGCTGTTTGGGCGGCTTGTTTGCTTTTTAGGTATTCGTGTACTTCTTCTTGGTTAAATTCGCCTGCTTCTCGTTCGGTTATGGTGATTGCTCCTTGTGGGCAGTGACCTAAGCATGCGCCAAGACCGTCGCAGTATGTGTCTTTAACGATTTTTGCCTTGCCGTTTACTATTTGGAGTGCTCCTTCTACGCAGTTTGGGATGCATTGTCCGCATCCGTTGCATAGGTTTTCGTCTATGTTTACGATTTTTCTTTTCATGTTGGGATTTCTCCTTTTAGGCATTTTCCGCCGGTTGGGCAGAATTTTTGGGCGTGGTTTTGGATGGCTTCAAAGATGGGGGTTAGGGTTTCTTTGTTGGCTGTGTAGATGTGTTTTTTTCCTTGTTTTTGGATGGTGATGATGTTGCATTGTAGTAGGGGTTTTAGGTTGTGGGATATCATGCTTTGTTCTTGTCCTAGGGTTGCGGCGAGTTCGGTGACGCTTTGGGGTTTTTCCATGAGTTGTTCGAGTGCGGCGAGGCGTGTGGGGTTTGATAGGTTTGTGAAGAATTTGTGGCAGATTTGTGTTAGTCCTTTTTTCGTTTTTTTGTCCCCCATTTATGTTGTATGAATAATTATTCATATGAAATATTATTCATATAAACTTGTTGGTTAAACTGTAAAATAATCAACACCAAACAACCCCAAAAACGCCACCAAATACAAAAAGCCCTGAAACAAACTGTCGCCATGCTGAACACAAAAGCAACAACGTTTATTAAATATTAATACTTAAAGCGCAAGAGGGCAGAAGGAAAAATGGAGCCAAACCGCAGCATACTAAAACTCGAAACAACAACAGAAACCCAAGCAGAAGCACAACAAACCAGCACCCACTACATATGCATACGCTGCGGCAAGCAATTTACCAAACCCATTTTTGCCGTAAACAATTCACCCGGCATAGCCGAAGCCTACTACGCTTGCCCATCATGCCTCTCAAAAGTAGAAATACGAAAAGAAGAAAAAACCGCCCAGGTTCCCGAGGAAGCAGCGCCAGAAGAGTCCAAAACAGAAAATCCAGCGAAATCTGTCAGCGAACCACCCGCAACTCCAAGCGTGTGCACCCATTATGCAGGATACCTGAAAAAGCGCCCAAAAAACACGCCAGTCCCAGAAGAATGCTTCACATGCACACTAATGCTTGACTGCATGTCACGCTAAACCAGCCTTTCTTGTTTTTTAATTTTTAATATTGCCCTTTTTGGAATACCCCTTATAAGCGCAGAGCGTCCTCTTGTTTTTTCGGAGAAGGAGGAGGCTTGGATGGAACATAGGCTCGCCGACACTTGCCTACGCCATGTAAAAAACGAGTTTGAGGTTTACTACACTTTGTTTTTCTCCAGAAAAGCCTGCCCCTTCCTCTGTATTACTTTTTGCGGCCTAATTCTGGTTGGCTACTTGTTAGGAAACACTGGCGCCTTAATCTAAAAATTGTTAATTTTGAACGCTTGGGGTCTGTCAATCGTTTTAATTCGTCATCTTTCCCAATCAGACTGGGACGGCGACATCATCCCCCACGAAGAAACGCTCTTTCATAATGATAAATCTTTAGGGAACAAGAAAAAGTCTTGACGTCAAATAAAATAACGTTTATTGTTTCTTTTATTACTGCGTTCGCTTTTTTAGGAATTGCTCCGCCGTAGACATCAACCACAAGGGTTGAGTCTCCCCACCCCCAACGAACAAATCAAAATATTTCGAAAGAGCAAAGTGCCATATCGACACATCCTTTTTTTGAGGGAATTTGTCTCAGGGAGCTAATTCAGGTTTTACCTCAATTGTAATATTGAATTCACTTTTCGGATAATCATCCTGAACGACAGTCCCTTTAACAAGTATTGTTTTTTCTGTCGCTGTATGAAAGTTAACGTATATCTCATTGAAGTTTTCTTTTGCTCTGTCATTACCTAATCGGTTAAGCCATGCGCTAGCAACATTTGATTTTTGAATATACAAACCCCCTGATGTTGGTGGGGTTGACATTGTAATAGGAGCTACTATTGCTTTATTAAACTCAACTCCTTCTGCAAGAAATTTATCTATTAATTCGCAATTTTCTGGAAATTCTAATTTCACCATTACATTGTTTGCTGGTATTTGTCCGTCATTACTAATGTAGAGCCCTAAAGGTATGAGGTCTTTTTCAACAGCTTTCTTTTGATTATTCGCTGAATATATGAAAAATCTTTCTGATGCTGATTTAACTCGGTTTACTGAATTTCTTTTTATTACTGGTCTAACAATAAGTGTGTCTGAAGGTATACTGCCTCTTTCAAATAAAAGTAGTCTGATTTTTGGTGTTTTAACGATTTCTTTTGGTTTAATTCCCTTAACCAATAAAGCATTGATTGAGGAAGTTAATTTTGAACCTAACTCTTCAAGGGTATTATATAATATTGCATCTATATGCTGAATATCAAAGGGGAGTTCTAAATCTTTTCTAATGATTGGAATAACATTTTTCCCAAAGGCCACTGCTAACCCATATTCGTAGTAGACGTTTGGTCTACATGCTCGCATTATTCTCTCTTCGCAGTTACAAGTAATTGGTGAATTTAGAAGAGCTATACAAAAGAAATCACTCTTGATTTTTGAACAAATTTTATCGCAAAAAGTATCTAGACCTTTTTCCTGTTCGCTAAGCAAGGCAAAATATGGCTCAAAGCCAAAGTTTTTGACAATTTCTTTTATGGTCAAAATATCGTCGGAGAATTCATGGCTCCCAGGACCAATGATAAAAACTTCTTTTAATGTGGGGCTCGCTTTGCATTCTCTTTTCTCACTTATTACACATATTGAATGTTCCTGTGACATAATGAGTTCTTTTGAGCATAAGCTGTTTTACCCTAAATAGTTTGTCTATTAATAGAGCTTATCTAAAAGCTATTTGGCATAACCGCCTGAATACTGATAAAGCTTATAACTAGGTTAAGGTTAATTGTGATTCAGCTTAAAATTTACTTTGCCCTAAGGCTGGGACGGCGACATCATCTTCCATCGAATGAAACATCGTCCCAGTCACAAACGAATGAACCCTAAACTCATAACTTTGCTTTCAGTTTTTATTGGGTGTCTGAAAACATGTTGGGAAATGTCTCTAGCCATTCTCGATAGGACCTTCTGATGCTTGTGTCTGAGGTGTTCAGTACATATGCTATCGTTTTCTGTTTAACGTCCATGCAGCATTGAACGCCTACTATGTAGAAGAGTCCGCCGATTATGCTGCGAGTTGCTTTGCCGTTGAAAAACAGAAAATTGGTTTGCTGGGCTTTTCTTATGATTGCTGTAGAATAAACAACCATTCTTATGGCGCCTTGGATATTGCCGCTAATTATGAAGGCAGCCACTAATGAATCTGTCAACGAAAGACTCCGTAGCAAGTTCGGTTTTGACGCCAAAGTCAATCTTAATCTTCTCTCATGATTTATAGTTGACTAAATTATTTGCAATTATAAAAAAGATTTATGAATATAAAATAAATATTCTTGAGCTTCAATGTTGTATTTTATTCGTGATTGCACAATTTCGCCGCCATGGACATCAACCACCTGGTGGAGTCTTGCACTCGACAGAATCTTTTCTCAAACGTGAATTTCTTCTCAAGCGCTAAATCACTTGCCAGAATTATTTATTTGAATCCGAAATTAAAAATAATTGATTGCAAAAAATTCAATTTTGTGCCATAAAAATCATTTTTTGCAATATGTGCTTGAGTTTTTTGCAAAATTTTAAATTGGCAATCCATAAACCGCTTATTACAAGGTGAAAAAATGGTATTAACATTTAGCAATAAAAACAAAATAATAGCCACATTGGTTATAATGCTATTTTTGCTGTCATCAATCGCTGCAATCACACCAGTAAACGCACAACAAATGCAAAACCCAAACACTGCAGGCGGCGCCCTACCCGCAGGAGTAACCCCTGACGTAGTAATGGAAGGAAAAGTATTCCTCAGCTTCAGCCCCAACCCAATCGGAGTAAACCAAGAACTACTAGTCAACGTATGGAGCATACCC
>JAWRIR010000127.1:0-66063 GCA_040268405.1 Thermoproteota archaeon
TTCCATTGCGCTGTAGAGCCATGTGAAGAGTGGAAGTTGTGCTGATTTCGCTATTGCACCGCCCAATACGAGGAAGGCAACTACAATCATCAAATCCATGTTATAGCCGCCAGCTACGATTCCATCGATTATGCCGCGGAAGCTAAGTGTATTAAACATGAAGTACAGTAACCCGATGGCGCCAAGTAGACAGGCGTCACCGATGCGGGTCATTATGAAAACTTTGACACCTGCACGGATTGATTCAGGTTTTTTGTACCAAAATGAAATCAAAGCGTAACTGCATAAGCCGACCATTTCCCAGAAAATGAACATTTGAAGCATGTTGTCGGCGAGGACGAGTCCAATCATTGAGCCGATGAAGAGTAAGATGAGGTAGTAGTAACGGGTTAAGCCGTTTTCGCCTTTCATGTAGCCGATTGAGTAGACTGCGATGATTAATGCGAAAAACGCAATCAGGCATGTGAAAAGTACGCTGAGTGGGTCAATGTAGACGCCTGCGCTTATTTCAGGTATCCATGGGAAAGTGCTTGTTACTGCGATTCCTTCGCCTTCCCAAACAGAGGGAATCAAGGAGACGGCTAAGCCAGCGGTTAAAGCTGCAATGGCTACAACGAACCAGTTGCGTCCTTTTTCAGTGTATTTTCCGATTATGGGAACAAGTAAGCTTGCGAGAAGTGGAAGTATCCAAACTAGCCATGCTGAGATTACTTCGATTGTTGCCATTATGCTTCAACCTCGTTTTCTTCTTCTTTGTTTTGGATTAACTCTGGAATTTTGCTGATGTCGCTTATTCCATACTTTTTGTAGAGAATAACTAGTACTGCAAGTATGACTGCACTTACAGCGGTGTCTGTTGAAAACGCAATTATCATTAATGCTTCACCGAAGCCTTGACCCATCGCGAACATGACGAAGTTTAGGGTTGCGGCTATGGCGATTAATTCTAAGGAGATGAATACTTTGATGAGGTTACGGTTAGTGAGCAAGCCATAGATGCCGATTGCAAGCATCACTACGGATAAAATTACAAAGTCCATTTATTGGGCACCTCTCTTTTTCTGGTATAAAACAATAAAGATTCCCAAAGCAATCGTCAACACGACAACTGCTTGTAAAACAACATCTAACCCGCGCATTTCCCACAAGGCAGGTCCAAAATCTGATTCAGAAGTTACTCCCGGAGTTCCAGAAACTGACAAGAAAACTGCAGGTAAAGACAGGGCGACGCCGCCTCCGAATATTGCTGTAAATTTTCCGGGTGAAGTTTTCTTTCCTACTTTTTCACTAAGCATTTCTCCTGAAAGGAAAAGGATTGCTAAGGTGCCTATACCAACGGCGAATTGGAAAACTGCACCGTATATTGAGCCGTTAAAGGCGTAAATTAAAGCTGTAAACAGGAAGGTTCCTGATAATGCTGCTACTGCATATTGTACTTCGTCAAGGAATAATGCTAAGCAAGCTGAAACGATTAAGCCTATGGATAAGACTTCAAAAATCATTGTTTTTCCTCCCTGTTTGGTTTAGGTTTTCTAACTAACGCTTTTTTGTCCACTGTTGCTAACTCGAAAACGTCTGAGTTAACGATTGCTTTTCTTGGACAGCTTTCAACGCATTGGTTACAGAAGATGCACTTGTTAAAATCAAATTGCGGACGACGTTTTCCATCAACTTCCACAATGGTAATTGCACCAACCGGACAGTCTCTTGCGCAAACTCGGCAAGCCGACCCAACGATTGATTGCACATCAAAGCCGAAATTGGGGTTACCTATTGAGATAACGTTACAATATGAAAGGTTGTATTGTGGCTGACCTCGGAAGTTTTCTGAAAGCTTCGGCTTAACGAATGGATACTTTGATGTTGCGGGTTTAGTGAATATGTGTGAAACTGTTCGTTTAACGATTGTAGTTACTGCTTTTCTACGTCCCATGTTTTTACACCACCAATGGAATTACCCAAGTTATTACTGCAAAAGTTGCAAGTAGCGAAAGTATTGCGCCAGGTAACATTATTTTCCAGTTTAAGTTTAGCACTTGGTCAATACGTAGCCTTGCAAAGATTGTTGTTAAGTATTCACTGAGTATTACGATTGCTAACACTTTGAGGATGAACCATAAGGAATACCAGAATTCAGGCAATCCAAAGAATACTGGACCGTTTGGTCCGCCAAGGAATAATTCGGTTATTAAAGCGGCTCCGAAGACGACTTGTACGTCTCGTGTTAAGTGTAGGAATGCTAGTTTTGCGCCTGTGTATTCGGTTTCTAGACCGCCGACTACCTCTGATTCTGAGTGAGGAACGTCGAATGGGTCTTTTTCGAGTTCTGCCTGCATGGCGATAACGAATAATACGAAAGCCCATGGAACCAAGAGAACGTACCACCACATTGACTGGCTTTGGACTATGCCAAAAATGCTCAAGGTTCCCGCCATGAATGCTGGTGAAAGCGCAAGCAGGTACAAGGGGATATCGTAGCCTAAGAATTGTGTTAAAACTCTTGCGGAACCGATTGTGCCGTAGGGGTTGTTTGATGCCCAACCGGCAAGGAACAAGATGAAGTTTGCTATTGTTGCGAAGGATAATATGACAATCAAGTCACCGTTAAATCCGCCTGTTGACAGCACGCTTGCACCGTCAATGGGCAAAAAGCAGAAGGCAAAAACCATCATGGCAAACGCCGCCAAAGGTGCAAACTTAAAGACAAATCGTTTGGCGCCTTTGGGTTCAATATCTTCTTTTGTTAATAATTTTATAAAATCTGCTAGAGGCTGTAGGATACCTCCAGGTCCAGCGACCATGGGACCGACACGGTTTTGGATGCGTGCTTCAAGTTTTCTTTCGATCCAGTCGCAGAACAGAGTTAATGTTAAGATGAATGTGAAACCGGGGAAGATGAGGATTCTGAAGATTAAGAGGAAATAGTCGATCATTTTTTATCACCTGTCTGTGCATGAGAAGCAAGGGTCTAAACTAACAAAGTTCGCAGGTACATCAGCAATGCTTTCACCGATTGCTGTTTTAAGGAAGGATGGCAGGTTGGCAAATGTTGGTGTTCGCACTTTTACGCGGTCAGGCATTTCTGTACCGTTGCTCTTAACGTAGTAGAATAGTTCGCCTCTTGGTGCTTCGCAAGCGTTGACAGCTTCACCTTTGATAATTTCCCGCGGTACATCAACCTTAATTGGACCTTGGGGCATGTTGTCAAGAGCATACTCGATAATGTTTATGCTTTCTTCAACTTCATCCATTCGGACATTCATTCTTGCCCAAGTATCGCCTTCAGTGTAAACAATTTCTTTGAAGGGAATTTCGCCGTAAACCTCGTAAGGTTCGTCTTTGCGTACGTCAATCGCGTAGCCTGATGCTCTTGCGACTGGACCAACAACGCCTAAGCTGATGGCATCTTCACGTTTTAGAACACCGACACCCTTCATGCGGGCTTTGATTGTTGGTTCATTTTCGTATAACTGTTTATAGAATGGAATTTTCTTTCGAAGGTCTTCAAGGACTGATTTGATTCTTGGAGAATCAGCTTCCTTTAAGTCACGTCTTACACCGCCCATGCTAATCATGGATTCGTAAACACGGTTGCCACAGGTTAATTCAATCAAGTCCATGATTGGTTCACGGTCACGCCAGAAATACTGGAACAATGTTTCATAGCCGATTTCTAAGCCTGCGTGACCTAAAACCAAGAGGTGACTGTGAATTCTGTTAAGTTCTAAAGTTATGACGCGTATGTATTGGGCTCGTCTTGGAATGTCTACGTTCATGATTTTTTCTACTGCACCGGAAAATGTCCAAGCGTGTGGACCGTTGCAGATGCCGCAGACGCGTTCAACAAGGTAGACGTCTTGGATGTATGTTCTTGATTCGGCTGATTTTTCTATGCCTCGGTGGACGTAGCCTAAACGTGGTTCAACTTTTGTTACTATTTCACCTTCGACGCTTACTGAGAATTTTTCTGGTTCAATCAGTGCTGGGTGTTGTGGACCAATGATGATTTTGACTGTTTTGTTGTCGTCTGGCTCTGTTGTTACTTCTTTTGAAGGTACCAGTTTAACTTGGTTTGCTATGACATCTTTTCGCAGAGGATAAACACCTTCAGGCCAGTTATCTGATAAAACTAAACGACCTGGTGATGGGTGACCGTCAAATACTGCACCAACTAAGTCGTTTCCTTCCATTTCAGCGAAAAGTGCGCCAGGAACAAGGTCAGTGATTGTTTGAATGTGTGGGTTATCTTTTGGAACTTCAGCTTTTATGGTGTAATAACCACTTTGAGCCCTAAAGTGATAATAGATGCCAAGGTTTGCACCTAAATCTAACCCTGTTATTGCAACTATTGAGGTTTGGTCGTCTGCTTCAAGCATCGCTTTAACAACATCACGGTGTAACCCGTTGTTTGCTGTTATTGCGGCTTTTCCCAAAGCTCCAACTTGAATTTTGACTTTCCCGTTTAGCTTGTTTTCAATTGCACTAATATACTCTTGACTAGTCTTTTGCAACTGGTTTCTCCTCCTTCTTTTTTGCTTCTTTAGGCGGGTTTAAAGTGTTAAGAAGCTTGACAACACCATCAATGATTGCTTCTGGACGTGGTGGACATCCAGGAATGTAAGCTGCAACTGGAACAACCTTGTCTGCTCCACCTAAAACGTTATAGTTACCTTCAAAAACTCCTCCGCTGCACGCGCATGCGCCGATTGCTACGACGAATTTGGGTTCAGGCATTTGGTCGTAAACCCGTTTGAGACGTTCAGCGCATTGTTGGGTTACACAGCCGCTGACTAAGAGCACGTCTGCGTGTCTTGGTGAGGGCTCAAGTTTTATGCCAAATCTTTCAACGTCATATTTTGGAGTTAGCAACGCGACGATTTCGATGTCGCAGCCGTTGCAGGCTCCACTGTTAAAATGAAGAACCCAAGGAGATTTTATTCGAGCCCAAGTTTTTGTGTCAACCATCTAATCTTTTCCTCCTTCCAAAAGAACGAATCCTGAAGCGAGAATTATGCCTAAATATAAAACAAGCAATATCGGGTTAACGCCAGCGATTGCAACTGAAGCGAATGCTAGCAGTAGAACCGCTGAATCGAAAATTACAAAGTAAATAATGTACTTGTAGAGGGATATGTTGATTTTTGGGTTACGGAAGAATACTTTTTCTCCGCAGGCGTAGCCCATTTCTTCGTTTTCGCCGTGTTTGGTTTTAGGCGCGGAACGGCGGCCTATTGCATAGATTGCGTATGTTGAGATGAATATTAAGACAAACGCGATTATGGCTCCAATAAGCATATCAAGTTCAGGCAATTTGTGCTACTCCTCCAAGTCCAACATTTTCCGTTAAGTATTCCTCACGGGTAGGGGGTAATCTACACTTGCTATGACGAAAAGCGTCAACTTGAACGCATATAAGCTTATTTGCACCAAACCAGTGCAAACCCTCTCCCAGCAAGGCAACGTTTAGCGTCTTGGCTGACAAAAAAACGCTTCTGCCGGTCAAGCCCTCAACTAAGGACCTCCCTATTCTCTCGTGTTCTCCCATACTACCCCGAGCTTTCTTATATAAAATGTACAAGTTATTTAAATTTTTTAAGTAAAGAACACAGCAAAAATGCGTGAAAACAATAGAAAAAGATGAAAAACAAAAAAACCGGCATTATTTTCGCGTGAACGAGGTAAACTAACCAAAGTAACAGGCAGGCAAACCTTAAATTTTCAAACCAATCTAACTCATTAAGGAGATTAAACCATGACATTCTGTTCACACTGTGGAAAAAAATTATCAGACGAAGCATTATTCTGCCCAAACTGCGGCACCAAAACCCCAAAAGGCGTCAAAGAAAACGCAAAATACCCAACCGACGAAATCAAAGAAGCATTTAGCCAAGCAGGTGTAGAAATCGAAAAAGCCTTCCACATAGCAGCCCGAGAGATGCACAAAGCATTCCAAGACATCAAAGAAGACTTCCACAACAACAACAACAACTCAAACAATAATCAACCAGCTGCCGCCCCAACAGTAACATGCAAAAACTGTGGAGCAGTTAACCAGCCTGACGCGATTTTCTGTCGTAACTGCGGCAACAAAATAGCCGCGTAAAAGGGAGGGAATACAGCGGGTTTGGAATCAAAGAAAACTTTAATCGCCTACGAAACCAAGGGTGGAGCAACTGAAGAAGTAGCCCGAAAAATAGCAGAAACCCTGCGCGTTAAATGCGGTTTAGAGCTAGACCTTGTAGATTTACGCAAACAAAAAATACAGAACATAGAAAGTTACCAAAACATCATTGTCGGCAGCGGAATCAGAGCAGGCAAAGCCTACGACAAAGCCCTTAAATTTTTAGAGACCCACTTCGGCGACAAAAGAGTCGCTTTTTATGTTTGCTGTGGCGATGTTGGTGACCCCGAAAGATGCGCAACCGCAAAAGTGCGATATATAGAAAACGTACTTGCCAAGTATCCTGAAGTTAAACCGATAGCCACTGAAGCTTTTGGTGGACGGACGAAAATGCTCGGCAAAACAGTTTATGACTATCTTGACTTGTCCAAGGTTGAAGCGTGGGCAGAGGAACTGGGCAAAAACTTTTCCTGCTAAAACCGCGTCAAGCTGCATAATTTTTTTATTAATTTTACCTACCCTACCTACCCCTATAGGTTTTTGCATACTATTTCTATTAGGATCCAAATAGGTTGGATATTTTAGGGTTTGCGGGTTTTTTGACTGGTACTGAAAATCATAAATTCAGCGGGTTTAACGGGAGCTACCCCAACTTGAACAATTACTTTGCCATTGTCAATGTCGTTTTGTGTCATGGTTGAGCGGTCGCATCGGACAAAGTATGCATCTTGAGGTTTTGTGCCCATCAACATACCTGCCTGCCAAGAAGCGTAAAGGAAACTTTCAACTGTGGACTTTATTTTTGCCCATGTTGTTGGATTGTTAGATTCAAACACCACCCATTCAGTGCCCTTGCTAATAGATTGTTCAAGATAAATCAAAAGCCTGCGCACGTTAACGTATTTGAATTCAGGGTCACTTGAAAGAGTTCTGGCACCCCAAACCAAAATGCCTCTGCCAACAAATTTGCGGATGCAATTGATGCTTTGAAGGTTAAGATTACCCTGTTGGGCATCGCTAACCAGGAATTCTAAGCCTACAGCGCCATTAACAGGTTGATTTGCAGGCGCCTTATGCACGCCATGCTCAGTGTCCGTTCGAGCGTAAACTCCTGCGATGTGACCTCCAGGCGGAACCAAGCAAAGCTTCGCACCCTGTCGGACTTGAATCCAAGGATAATACAAAGCCGCATAAGATGAAACGCGTTTAGGCTTAGAAACATTGGAGGGTGATTGCCCCTGAATGGAATCAATAATTACAAATCGATTTTTTAGTTTCTCGCAGTGGTCTATCAGCAAATCGGTTAAGCCAGATACTGCTTGGGCGTTTGGAGCGTAAATTAAGCTGACTTCTTCCATTTTTTCTATTTCAGAAAGTGCCTCTGCGTAATCGTTACAGTTGACTTTTCTGATGTAGCACCTGTTTCCGCCATTTAAAAAGAAGCCTTCAACAGAGTAAGGCAAATACTTACCCTCGCCAAAGTAGCTTCCAAAAACCGTTTGAAACTGCTGCCAACTCGTAATCAGCGTCGGCGTTGATGGACCTTTTTGGGTTTCACCTATAAACGCGGCGGTGCTTGTGCTTACACCCTGAATTGATAGGGGAAAAACTGAAACTTCTTCCACGTAAACGCCCGGTTGCTTGAATTGGCGAAACATAATCTTGTCTAATGTCAAGATACGCTATATGTTTGGCGCTTGGTTAAGCTTAAGAAGCAAAAAACATTTGCATCATAAAATCGGGATTACAATTAGTCACAATTCTAAAGTCAAAAAACTGTAGAAAAAAGAGTTGAAACAAAAAAGGGTAAACAATTTTTTACGTTACATTGGTTTAGTTTCAACGTTAATTTTCGGCACAAGAACTCTGTCGATTGCGTGGCAAACTCCGTTATCTACCACTATGTCGGGGGTTATGATGCTTGCATCGTTCACTTTCATGTGCCTATGCAGATGCCAACGTTTATTGTCAATTTTCAATTCTCCGCCATTTAGTGCTCGTAAATACTCATGCTTATCCAAATCTGCCGCCATCATTTTTCCTTCAGTAACATGGTACAATAAAACATTCTTCAGACGGGCTGTATCTAATAGGAGCGCGTCAAGTGCGTCTGCTGACCATTTTGAGAATGCTTCGTCTGTTGGCGCGAAAACTGTGAATGGCCCCGGAGCTTTTAGGGCATCTACGAGTCCTGCAGCTTGTACTGCTTTGACGAGAGTGTTAAAATTGCCTGCAGAAATGGCTGCGTCAACTATATTTGGCATAAAAAATTCACCTCCAAAGACTATTTGGAAATTAACAGTATTATGTATCTTTCAAAATAGTATAAACCTTTTCTAAGACCTCAAGTTAGGCTTGATTGCTAAAAAAGGGCTTGATTTCAGCGTTTTTCCTTGTTTAGCTGGTTTTTGTAGCGCCAGTATGCCCTGTATGGTGCTTCTTCACCCATCTGCCACAAAAGCGCAGAAAGTTCGCCGTAATGTATCATGTCTTCCATAACCATGTGAGTCAAAACATCCTCCACTCTAAGAAGGGCATAGGGTTTTTCGCCCCAAGGTATCTCCATTTTTCGGTTCAATTCTTCTGGCGTGAGTTTTTGGAGGTAAAGTTGGGTTTTTTCTTCCACCATGAGCATGTAACGTTTTAGGTGTTCAATATCTTTGTAGTCGTCAAAAACTGGGTCAACCCAAAGGCTGAAACGGTCAGGGATGGCATAGTTTATCCAGCGGTCTTCAACCAGCGTCAAATGCAAAAACACGTCTCGCATGGAATCAAAACTGGCGCCTCGAGGCTTCACAACCTCGCTCCACGGAAGCTTGGCAAAAGAATCAAAATACAGCCTCCGTACGGTGTGGTTGTAACCGATTAAAGCTCTTATATCCATATGTTTAGGTTGCCGGGTTGGTTATTTAAAATTTAAGGGCAGTTATGTTGGGGGTCTTTTTTGTGCATATTGGTACCGTCTTGCTTTGCCGATTCGCGTTAAAATTCCATCCTTGACAAGGTCAACCAGTGCGTGGGCTACTGCTGTTCGGTCGTAATGGAATCCGCGTCTTGCAAGTTCGGTGTGTACTTCGTCGAGGCCGTGGGGGTCGGTGAAGTAGTGTTCTTCCCATAGTTTTTGGATTACGCCTCTGCAGGTTTCGGCGCGTGGTAGTGGTGCTGGGCGTTCTGTTGCTTGGGCGGTGATTTGGGCGAGGTTTGTGTTTTTTAGGTGTTCGGTGACACTGGTTAGGATGCGGTCGACGGCTGTTTGTATTTGGTCGGGTTGGGCTTCTATTTCGAATTCTATGTCGCCGATTTTCATTTTTACGCGTAATGGTGGGTTTTGCTGTGGTTGTGTCAAGTTTACACCTATTGTATATTGAATTGTGCAAGATGCGCATGCACATTCTTTAAATATTTCACCAATAATCACTATTGAATATTGGTGAATCATGGTGATTGAACAATATACAGTAACAACTCCCACATATAACTTTCCACAACCAACCATAGACACAACACTCCCACAACGATTCCACGAACAATCAATAGCCTCACTACGCCAAATCCAACGCAACCCCCTTCAACCAAACGCCCTAAACAGCCCAAACCCAACCTTCCTATCCACCCTACAACTCAAACCCACACCAATCCACCTAAAACCAATTCACCAAGAAACAACAATAGCTGCAGTAGACACCTCAACAATAAAAATCGGCGAAACACCAACAGGCATCCTAATAGCAGTCCGCGGCGCAGCAACATGGCGCCAAAACCGCACATACAAATATAACCGCATAGGCCCCTTCGTTTATCACATAACAGAAGAAAACAAAAACCAAGTCTACCACGAACTAGAAAAAGCATACTTCAACAACAACTATGTACAATTTACCCATCAAACTGCGCCATGCCTAATGCAGATGCCAATGCGCCTAGCCAGCATCCTTGAACGGTGGCTGCAAACCATGATGGCAAAAACAATTAAACAAGGCGTACTGCTTTTTGACGGTTCCCTGACTGCAGGCACCATGGACACTCCAACGGTACGCCTTAAAGAAATTCTTAGTTTAGCGCGACAAAACAGCACTACAGTTATGGCGTTTTCAAAAGCCACCACCCTTCGCACTAACGGTCACTTAATCACCGACCAACTCCCCAGCCATGACCCGCCATATCTGCTAGAAACTTCAGGCTTGTTTTCAAGAGGGCCAACAGTGCTTTTAGGCGACGTTTACGTGGCACGACTCAACCGCGCTAACTTGGGTTTCCGTCTTGACATTGACTACGAAACAGAAAGGCAACAACGCTTAGACGCACTCGGTCGCCTGCTTGGCAACGACATGCACGCCCAAGCATACCCTGAAACCCTGCGCCTTGCCCACATCCTGTGCACTTTCACAGCCAATGAGGTGTTAGCGATGCAGCATTTCATAACTCGCAAACACGGCATCCACATCATCAACCGACCAGACATGCATAAACTGCTTTTCGGTCCATTCGGGAGGGAGTTTAGCTAATGAAACTCTACAAAAAAGAAGGTAACATCCTTCAAATCATCAGTTTTCCCACGGAATCCGCCGAAAAAGGCGACTACCTCATGGTGCAGGATGGCGACGTAGAGAAAGCTTTGATTGCACAGGTGATTGATGTGCAGTTTGCCGCTGTTCCCGGAGTTTTGGAGGAGTTGCTTCGGACGCTTCCCGAAGGCGGCGAAGCATTACAAGGCGAAGACATCGACCCGCTGGAAATTGCGCCACACATTACATACATTCAGGACGCTACACTTTTGGTGTGCAAAATCCGTGCTACCCTTGAGAATGGGCTGTTAATTCCAAGCAGCAGTTGGCTTCCAAGCCGGTCAGGTTCAATTATAAAAAAACTTACTGTTCCAATGCTGCTGAAAATGGCTAAAGTTGACGGCGACTTGCCAATAACTTTGGGCGGCACAAAAGATTCGTCCCTGCTCACAATTGACGCTTCCTGCGTCGACGGCACCTTAAACATTATTACTGGCAAGAAGGGCTGCGGCAAATCCCACCTCTCCAAACTCTTAATGGTCAACCTCGTCGGTTACAAAGCAACCGTCGTCATCTTCGACCTAAACGGTGAATACACCAGCCTTGGAATGACGAACGACGGCAAAAGAAACAGCTACTACGACAAAATCCACACCTTAACCCCCAGCCAAAACTTCAAAGTAGCCCTTGAACAACTGCCGCTAAACACGGTTATGGGTATCTTGGTGCACGCGCTTCATTTGCCGGGAACGTCAGCGAGAGAGTTTAGGCGTCTGTGGAAATCTCTCAAAGACAGGGGCATTTTGACCATGCAGCAGCTTGGTGAAGCCATCCGCGACCTAAACTGCAACCAACACATTCGCGACGCCCTAAACTCAAGGTTTCATTCGCTTTCAAACTCGGGCTTTTTCACAGATTGCCCAGCTGAAGCTACTTTGCTTGATGACACTTTGCTTAAGGCTAAACAGAACGGCGGTGCAATCGTGGTTAACCTGAAAAACACGTCAAATATTGACAGGCAAATCGTCGTCGAATACGTACTTGGGAAACTGGTTGATTCGCTTTCGAACTGGAAACTAAAAGCCGTTTTTCTATTCGCAGAAGAAGCCCACTTGTACCTGCGGGAAACCTACTGGGATGACATCGTCACTCGAATGCGGCACTTCGGCATATTCACCACGTTCATCACTAACCAGCCTGACACAATTCAAGAAACGATTTACCGGCAAGCAGACAACATTTTCCTATTCAACTTCACAAACGAACACGACCTTGACGTTGTCAGCCGAGCAGCAAGAGTAGACGCAGAAACTGTTCGAAGCATCGCCAGAGACCTGCCCCCCCACCATTGCCTCACACTGGGAAAGGTTGTGCACGATTTTCCTATAGTAGCGCGAGTACGAGCTTTAGACATTAAAACAATGGGCGAAACACGCCTGTTTTTCAAGCAGGCAACCCAAAATCTTACCTCTTAAGTGTAGGAGTCTAATTTTTCAAGTTTGGCGCGGTTTTTTGTGAAAAACTCTCTAAAAGAAGACGTTAAAACGTAACTGTCTACGTCCGCGAAAGGCACCCAACGCAACTCAACCACATCGCTGTCGGCTTTAAGCTCGCCACCTTTAACTTTAACAAAATAGTCAACAATCACGTAATGATACTTGATTTTACCTTCTTCGTCAATTGTTGTGGTGTCAACGACATCAACAAGCTTGGGGTCATAAACGTCGAGGTTGGTTTCTTCTTTTGCTTCACGGACAACTGTTGTGAGGATGCTTTCGCCGAGTTCAACTATGCCCCCAGGGTTTGCCCATTTTCCTTTGCCAGGGTCGTTTCCGCGTTTGGCCAGCACCATTTTGTCTCTGCTAACCAAGACAATGCCTATGCCTACAACTGGTTGGTCTGGATATAATCGTTTCATTTGGGGTTGCCTCAAAGGGGTTACAGCGATTGCCCCTTTAAAGGTTCTATTGTTTATCGGAGGCTTTTTTGTCTTTGCCGATTAGGTTGAATGCGACTTTTTTGGGGAAGTCGTTGCATTTGTAGATGCGGAGTTGTCTTTGGGGTTCGATTCGGCAACGTTTTCGTGCGTTTTTGCGTTTTATGAATGGAGCTACTTGGAAAAATGGACATTTTGAACAGAGTGTGCTGATTTTTGGTTCCTCCTTTCGAGATTCAAATGTAATTGACTGCAATATATATGCTTCAAATATAAATTTTATGTCACTATCAAACTTTTTGAGTAGTTAAAAAAAGGAAAAAGGGTTGAAGGCTTACTCGTATCTAAGCGCGTCAACCGGCTTAAGTTTTGAAGCTCTCCAAGCAGGGTACAACGCAAAAATCACGCTTACACCTACACCGAAACCTAAAGCGCCAAGTAGCACTTCAGGAGTAAGCAGTGGCGTAATTGCGAAGCTGCCTCCACCGAAGAAACCAGAGCTAAGCACTGTTGCTGTAACGTTTGCTAAGCCCCAGCCGAGGATGATGCCGATAATTGCGCCCATTAAGCCGATAATAACTGATTCGCCTAGGAATATTGTTAGTACTGTTCTGCTTTTCATGCCTAATGCTTTTAGTATGCCGATTTCGCGTGTGCGTTCAATGAGTGAGACAATCATGATGTTCATGATGCCAATGCCTGCTACGAGTAGTGAGATTGCTGCGATGCCGCCTAGGAATAGTTGAATTGTGCCAAAGACGCTTGTCAGCAGGGATTGTACTGCGTCAGCTGAGATTACTGATACTTGACCGCCGAAGTAGTCGGTGATTGCACTTGTAACGTTGGCAATTGTGGCTGCGTCGCTGTTGGTTAATGTTACGATTATCATGTCACATTGGTCTGTTCCGAAGAAGTTTTGAGCTGTTGAGATTGGAATGTAGACGCCTGTGTCTGATGGTCCGCCTATGCCGAAGCCGCCGATTTTTTCCAGAACGCCTGAAACGTTTGTTGTGAGTGTTTCGTTTACTGGTGGAAGTACGGTTGCGTTTAGCCATAGCAGGTCAATGTCGTCTCCTGGAAGTATGAATTGGGTGCCGTTTTGTCTTGGGCTGCTTACGCGACTGCCGATTACGACAGTGTTTGATTGTGGATCGGTTGGAATAGTTCCAGTTTCAGCCGAGAACGTTGTGTAAGCTTGTGAGTAAGCGTTGTAGTCAACACCGTAAATTGTTACGCTACGGTTCAAGTTTTCAGATTGAACGTAACCAGACCGTTGGATTATGGCAAGCGCACTCGAAATGTCTGGCGAGAGCCCTTCTATTTCAGACGTGTAATTAACGTACAAGCTAAACCCTGAAGTGTCTGTTCCTCCACCTATACCGCCGCCATCAAAACCGCCGCCTTGGCCTGCTCCACCGCTTGCACCGCCAAATGCTCCACTACTTCCTGCAATTACGATTAGAGAGTTTGCCGATAAGCCTTGGTTTAGTTGGTCGGTGATTGTTGCCTGTAAACCCTGTGTGATAGAGAGTAAGGCAACGATGGCTGCGATGCCGATTATAACGCCGAGGGTGGTTAAGGCTGCACGGAGTTTGCGTAGTTTTATGGCGCTAAATGAGTAACCGAAAACGTCGTATGTCTTCATGTTAATTCACCATGTCCGATTTGATTTCGCCGTCAAACATTTGAACGGTTCTTTTGGCTTCATGAGCCAGTTTTTGGTCATGTGTAACCATGATTATGCTGACGCCGTTTTCCTTGTTGAGTTTATGGATTAAAGCCATGACTTCGCTGGCAGTTTTTGAGTCAACGTTACCTGTAGGTTCATCAAGCAACAGGAATCTGGGATTGTTTGCCAGTGCCCGCGCGATTGCGACACGTTGTTGTTGTCCACCGCTAAGTTCTGCTGGTTTGTGGTTTATTCGGTCTTTTAACCCGACGGTTTCTAGCAGTTCAACTGCGCGTTTGCTGCGTTCTGCCTTACCCATATTTGCTATGGACATTGCAAGTTCAACATTTGCTTTAGCGGTTAAGCGTGGGATTAAGTTGAAAAATTGGAAGACAAAACCGATTTTTAGGCGTAACTCGGAAAGTTGGTTATCGTTTAGTTTGCCAATGTCTACGCCGTCGATAAGTAGTGTGCCCGAGGTTGGCTTGTCAAGGGCGCCTATGAGGTTGAGCATTGTGGATTTGCCGCTGCCTGATGGGCCAAGGATTGAGACGAAGTCGCCGGCTTCCACTTTGAGGTTTACTCCTCGCAGTGCTTCAACTGGGACTTTGCCCAGCATGTAAGTCTTTCTAAGATTAGTTGCTTCTACGATTATTGGCATTTGTATCTCACTTCTTAATATTTTGTTATTATTGATGAAATGATGGGTTTGATATAAACAGTGTCCAAATTAGATGTACACCAAAGGTGCAATTCAGGGCTTTTGTTTTGACAAAGGAAAAATTTCTGCTAATTAAGAAACTTTAATGCATTGAGCGTTAATATTATGGATGGTTTTTGTGGTGTTTATTTTTGAAATTGTACATTTTAGACAATGGTTGGCTTGAAGGTGACTCTAACTGGATAGTAGCAATGTCTGTTTGCGGAACACTTGAAAATAAGACGCCTCCCATAAAATGGATAAAAATTCCAGTATATTGCGTCCTTATTGACAAGCCAGACGGAAAAATCTTGTTTGACACAGGCTGCCACCCGGATGCAATGAATGGGTATTGGCCGCCAGAGCTGAAAACTGTTTTTCCATATTATTATAATGATGACCAACTGTTGCTGAGACAGCTAAAGTTAACTGGAACTAATCCTGAGGAAATAAAAACCTTGATACTTTCACACTTGCATTTAGATCACGCAGGCAACATTCGCTTGTTTAAACAAGCGGACATCTATGTTCATAAGAAAGATTATGATTTCGGAAAATACTTGGTAAACTCAAGTTCTAACCCAAAAGACCACGGAGCATACGTAAAGGCAGACCTTGAAATTCCAATAGACAAGCTTCACGTCATAGACAACGATTATAGCATAAACAGTAAAATCAAGCTCATCTCGCTGCCAGGTCACACTCCAGGCGTTCTTGGATTAATGGTGCATCTTGAAAATGAAGGAACACTCATTTTTCCATCTGACGCACTCTACACCCAAGAAAACTATGGTCCCCCAACAAAAATGTCAGGAATAATATATGACACTGTTTCTTTTCGGCAATCCATCGAAAAAATTAGGCGATTACAAAATGAATTCGGGGCTAAAGTAATGTTTTCACATGATATGCCCTTCTTTAAGAAAATGAAGCTGGCACCACAATTTTACAGTTAACAAAATTAAGCGATAAAAAAATAAGAGTAGGCGTTTCTTTACGCCTTTACTTGTTTAGGTATCTCCATGACAGCACTACACAGATGGCTGTGACTACTGCCGCGAAGAGACCCACATACAGGAAGTCTAAGGGTAGCGTTGTAAGGCCATTGCTGAATATCATCAGGGTTCTTACTGCATCGATGGCGTAACTGATTGGGTTTACGCTTGCAACTGCTTGAAGCCATTCAGGCATCTGACTTATTGGGAAGTATGCGCTGCTTGCAAACATGAGCGGCAACGTAATTAGCTGAATTATTGCCTGCGGAGTTTCCATTCTTGTTGTACGCAGTGTTAATGCTGTGAAGAGTGATGATAGGCCAACGCTTAGCAGGAACACCATAGCGAAGACGCCAAGGATGCTGAACAAGCCAAAGTTTGTGCCTGTAACGAGTCCTAATGCGAATGCAACGGCGGTTACAATGAGCGCTTGGAAGATTGCTCTGACGCTTGCAGCAAACACTTTTGACAGGATGATTACTGAACGGGAAACGGGTGTGCTTAAGACTTTGTTCATGAAGCCCAAGCGTTTATCCCATACTACGGACATGCCAACGAATGCTGTTGTGAATACTGTGGTGAATGCAACCATTCCCATAGCCATGAATGAGAAGTAATCGGTTGTGCCGAATGTCTGCATCATTATAGCTGCTGAACTGACGCCTGGAAGGTTGTTGGGTATTATGCTGCCGATGTTCATTGCTTTTCCAAGCAGGGCTAACCATAGAACTGGTTGAACAACACCCATCACTAAAACGAACGGGTTTTGATACCATTTTTTGAGTTCACGTTGTGTTAGTGCCCATAGACCATGCATTTTGCTTTTTGAAACTTGTTCTTGACTCAATGTGACCGTGCCCTCCGCATTGCAACTCTTTGTTGCATTACGCCTTCACGAGATTCTTCTGCGTCACGCATTGACTTGCCAGTGTACTGCAAATAGACCTCGTTAAGTGTTGGTTTAGTTAGTGACAGTTTTGTGACCACATGTCCATTGTTTCTTAGAGATTCAATGATTAGTGGCGCAGTTAATTCGCCGTTTGAAGATTTGATTGTGTAGCCGCCGTTTTCTTTTTTGACTTCTTTTACGTGTTCAACTTTACTGATTAAACCAGTAATGTCCTCGTCTTCCTCCTGAATTGCCAATGTTATGATGTCGCCGCCGAGGCTGTCTTTGAGTTCTGCAGGGGTACCAGTGACGATGATTTTTCCGTGGTCAATGATCGCGATTCTGTCGCATAGGGCGTCGGCTTCTTCAAGGTAATGGGTTGTTAGGAAGAGGGTCATGCCAAATTCTTTTTTGAGCATCTTAACGTAATTCCATGTTGCGGCGCGTGTTTGAACGTCTAAGCCTAATGTGGGTTCATCAAGGAAAAGCACTTGTGGCCTGTTGATTAAACCGCAAGCCAACTCCAAGCGTCTTCGCATACCGCCTGAGTAAGTTTGGACACGTTTGTCTTTGAAAGCAGATAACTCTACAAGCTTTAGCAGTTCTTCAGCGCGTTTTTTGGAAACTGGACGGGGGATGCCATAGAGGTCTGCGCATAGCAGAATGTTTTCGTAACCGGTTAAGTCTTCGTCTGCAGTGTATTCTTGGGGGACTACGCCGATTGCTGCGCGTACGGCCATGCTTTGGTTTGCGATGTCGCCGCCCAAGATTGTGGCTTTGCCTGCGGTTGGTTTTGTTACGGTAATTAGCATGCTGATTGTTGTGGTTTTTCCTGCACCGTTTGGTCCAAGGAATCCAAAGATTTCGCCACGTTTAACGCTAAAGTTGATGTGGTCAACAGCTGTCAATGTTTTATTGTAGACTTTGGTTAAGCCTTCAACTTTAATGACTTCCTGTGTTTCATTCACTATGGTTTTTCTCCTTTGATTTTGGTGTTAATTTCTTCAAGTTTGCCAGCTGCTTCGTCAAGAACTTTTAACGCGTCATCTAAGCATTTTTCTGAATAGCTCTCTTTTAGGGACTTAGCAATATTCAATGAAGCAACCATTAATCGCTTCATGGAAAAGCGAATCTGGTCTATCTTTTCCTTCGGCGCATTGCAGAAGAACCTGTCGAAGAATGGGCTTGCAAAAATTCCGCCTTCTTGTGCGAATTTGTCGCGTATTTTGATTTGTTCTTCGAGTAGGTCTTTGCCGGTTTGTGTTATTTCGTATCGTTTTAATCCGTTTTCTGTTGGGAGTTCTTTGATGTAGGCGTTATCTTGTAGGAAGCTTAGCAGTGGGTAGATTGAGCCGGGGCTGGGTTTCCAGTTTCCGCCTGTTTGTTTTTCGATTTTGTCCATTAGTTCGGAGCCGGACATGGGCTGTTCGCTGAGGGCTTGCAGGACGTGGTAACGTATGAATCCTTTGGGGACCATTGCGTTGTGTCGCAGCCATTTGCGTTGGTGAAAGTGGTGTCTTTCACTGCGGAGGCGTCTTATTTCTTCCGCGTCTTCATGGTCAAAATTCATTTTGTGTATCACCTTTGATATCGTTATTGATATCAACACCGATATCACACGTGATATTTAAACATTAACCACATCAAACCCACTTTTTTGACGCCAACCACCTTCTAAAGACGAATAACGACTTTCTTTGACGCGGTAAACAGCCGTTACAAGCCCAGATTCAAAAAAGCAACCCAAAACAAACCCCACAAAAACAAGCAGAAAACAAAAAAAACAAGCAGACCACAACAAACCTGTGAAAACCAAAACCAAACGCATACTCTACAACGCCATCACAATCGCCACTTACTCTATACTCATTTATCTTTCAACACTCACCCCAAACATTTGGGGCACACTAATTATGGGCGGCTTCTTCACTACCTTACTAATCGGCACACTATACCGAAACTACCAGTACTATCGTGCAGACTCCAAAGAAAAGCAAGCAATGCTCAAACAAATCCCAACAAACATGCATTACTTTGACAAATGGTACAGACCTGCAGATTCAACAGAACTCGAATACCAACACCAGAAAGCGGAAGAAGAAAAGAAAAGATTCAGCAAAAAATGAGACTCAGGTTATTTGTGTTCCAACGTTTTTGCCTTCAGCGGCTAAAAGCAGGTTTTCAGGCTTAAACCCGTTAAACACAATCACTTTCATGTGGCTACGTTTTAGGACCTCGATAGCCATTGGGTCAATCACTTGATGAATACCCACCTTGTGCTCGCTGTTTTCAAGCACTCGCGATAAATCATCAAAAGTCATCTTGTCCAGCTTTACTGCGTCAGAGAATTTGCGTGGGTCTTTGGTGTAGACGCCTTCTTGGTCGGTTCCTTTAACCAGCAAATCCGCATTCAAACGTTCAGCAACCAAAGCACCGACAGTATCGGTAGTGTGCCCCGGTTTTAAACCACCCATAACCACGATTTTTCCCTGACTAAAACATTCGGCTGCTTCGTCAAGAGTAGTTGCGACTCTTCCCCACCCCAATTCACCAAGTTTTTCCATAAAAAGTTGGGCGTAAAGGCGTGAGACGGAGATTGCGATACGGTCTTGTGCTGCTGGTTCAAGATTTAGGTTTTTGGCGATTCCTATGAATTCTCGGGCTAAGGTTCCGCCGCCAAGGATTACGGCGACTTCGTGTCCTTGAAGTTTAATTTGACGTATTAGGTCGGCGTATTTGCCCATTAAGTCAGTGTTAACAGGTGAAGCTACAACTGAACCTCCAATTCGAACAACTAAACGCGTCATCAAAGCTCACTCTTGCTTGTATCAATATCAGCTTTAACTAAAAATTGTTACTGCACAGTCGGCAAACATTCTTATCCACAAAAAGCGCCATTAAAGCAAAAAGGCAAGAAACACCATGACTTTCAAAGAAACAGTGACAATAGAGCCGTTAGCGCCCTTCGATTTAGCTTTGAGTACACTTGTTTTTGCGGCAGGTGACAGAAAAGTCAGGTGTTTTCGTGACGGCAGCTTTTCACAAGTTCTAAATGCAGATGGCAAACTCGTTTGGGCAACACTTACCCAAAACGGGCACGTTAACAAACCAAAATTAACGCTTGAACTAAACACCGACAACACTCTTTCAACTAAAGAAACCCAGCAAGCACAAGAAACAATCAGCTACATTTTCAGCCTAAACCTACCATTAATAGACTTCTATCAACACGTCAAAACCGACCCAGTCATGACCCAGATAACCCAAAAACTCTGTGGCTTCAAATTCCCCACAACACCAACAGTTTTTGAATCACTCGTAGACGCAATTGTTGAACAACAAATCTCCATCAAAGTTGCGCGCAACATAGAAGAAAAATTGGCAGTCATGTTTGGCGAAAGTGTCGCGGTAAATGGTGAAACATTCTTTGCTTTTCCAACTGCTGAAGCTTTGGCAAAAGCTGGCGCGACAGAGATTCGACAAGCAGGGTTAAGCATGCGCAAGGCTGACTACATTTACGGGGCAGCCAAACTCATCGTTGACGGCGAACTAAATTTAGAGCGGCTGAAAATGGAAAAGAACCCAGAAAAGATTATCGCAGAGTTGGATGAGATACGAGGCATAGGCGTGTGGACGGCAGAGTTGACGATGCTTAGGGGTATGCAACGGTTTGATGCGTTACCTGCTGATGATTTTGGGATAAGACGGGTAATTTCTCGTTACTACTGTGACGGTAAACCAATTAAAGCTGCTGAGGCACGCCAAATCGCGGAGCCTTGGAACAACTGGAAAGGGTTAGCCGCGTTTTACCTAATCATCGCGGAAGCCCAAAACATAACCCTCTAATCCTAGCGGGTTAAGCGTTTTTTCATAAGGTTAATGCTGAGGATAAAGAACACAACCGTAACGATTGCAACCCACACAACGCTTAGGGGTATCAGAGTTTGCGTGCTGAGCCCAAACAATGTTTCAGTTGTACCCGTCAAAGCACCGCGTGTTAAGTTAACCACTTGAGTTAGGGGCAAAACATACAAAGACAAACCTTGTGCTGCTTCAGGCAGCGACGAAAGCGGGAAGAAAGTGCCACTCAAAAACAGCATGGGCGTCACAAACAGGAAGATCGGGTAATTAAAGAAGTCAATGTTTGGCGCTAAAGCCGTAAAGCACATGGCAATAGCAGAGAACATTAACCCAGCAATGAACGCGATGACTGGAATTAGGAAGAACAGCGGACTTGAGATTAACGGTTGGGAAACAAACAAGCCCGAAGCAGCTATCACTGCAAGCACGATTGTAGCGTTTATGGTAGCACGTGTGGCACCCCAGAGCAGTTCGCCAGCCATCACTTCCTCGACACTGACGGGTGTGGCGACAATGGCGTCAAAAGTTTTCTGATAATACATACGTACAAAAGTGCCGTAGGTACATTCAAAGAAAGACCCATTCATCAAAGAAATCGCAACTAAAGCAGGAGCAATGAAGTTGATGTATGGTTGCCCATTAATTTCCGGGATGAAGCCGCCTAAACCAAAACCAAAAGCAAACAAATACAGTATAGGTTCAAGCAGTGAAGGCAAAAAGTTTACGCCTATAGTTTTCATGAAGACGTCTGCGTTGCGGCGCCAAACCTTCCAGACACGGTAAGTGACTTTGGGGATGCCAAATTTGGCGGGTGACTTACGGATGCTTACCTCAGTCATTTACCCTAAGCCCCCTGCCAGTTAACTTAAGAAAAACGTCTTCAAGGTTTGCTTTGCGAAGTGTAACGTTTTGGATTTTGTGTTTGCTTATGAAGCCTTCAAAGACGCCGTGCGGTTTTGACGTGAAAACCTGCATACGTTCACCCAACACTTCGATGCGGGCGTCAGGCAACTCCTCCTTAAGAAGCGGTATCAACGCTTCATCGTTATCCAGTTCCAGCACGTCTTCGCCAATGTGTTTTTTGATTAATTCTTTTGGTTTGCCGTCTTCAATGATTTTGCCGTGGTCCACAATTATGATGCGGTCACACAGAACCTCGGCTTCATCCATATAATGAGTAGTCAGAATGATTGTTACTTGCATCTTTTTGAGTTGCCGCACTTCATCCCAAACCAGATGCCTCGCTTGCGGGTCAAGACCAGTCGTAGGTTCATCCAACAACAGAACCTGAGGCTTGTTAATTAGTGCCCGAGCAAAAATCAGCCGCCTCTTCATACCAGTAGACAAAGCCATAATCGGCACATTACGCTTTTCTTCAAGCTGGAAAAACTTCAGCTGCTCATCAGCTCGCCTTGTAGCTTCGTCTTTAGGTATATCAAAATAGCGGGCGTAAACTACAAGATTTTTAATGACAGTAAAGTCTGGGTCAAGGTTATCTTCTTGAGGGGCTACGCTGACCAGGCTTTTGATTTCGCGGCATTTCGTGCGAACACTTAAACCCGCGATGGTTAATTCGCCAGAGGTGGGTGGCAGAAAACAGTACATCATACGCACGGTGGTGGTTTTTCCTGCACCGTTTGGACCAAGAAAGCCCACGCATTCGCCTCTGTAAACTTCAAAATCGATGCCGTCGACAGCTACGAAGTTGTCAAACTTTTTTGTTAATTTCGTCGCTTTTATGAGGACTTCCTTGGCTTCTTTGGAAAAATTGTTCCACTCCACACCTATTTTGGTACAAACAGAAACATAAAACTAATCCCTAACAAAAATGTGAAACAACCATAGTTACTGTTTACCAGTGAGGTATTGACAGTAGCCATAGCTGATTGGACCCAGCTTGGTGGTTTCGCAGGGGAATTCTTTGCATTCAAAACATAACTTGACGCCTTTAGTGTAGGCGCAGTTGCAGATTTGGCAAAACTTGTTTTCTCGTGGCACGCAGCCGACTGCGCCGTTTGGGCAGGTACCCGCCTGCATTTTAGGGCATTTCTCGCATGCTATACCGCAAACTCCAACACGCATACGTTTTTCCTCTTCACTTTTAAGGCATAACAAGGGCTATTTAAGATTACCCAACCTATTTGGATCCTATTAGCAGTTGTATGCAGAAACCTATAGGGGGTAGGTCATATTGACGCTTTTACTTGCCAAAAGTATGTTGGTAAATTATGGACATTTAGAACGCCCACCAGCCCAACGCAAAAGTTGCGGTGAAATAGCAAAGCCCAACAATGAATGCTCCTGCAATTGCGGCGTTAGCCCATTTTTTCTGTGTTAAAGCGCCTAATAGGATGAACATTGGGAACATTGCCATAATGTAGCGGGGCACACTAATCCACCATGAAGTTGAAACAGCTAAGCCCCAAGTCAAAAACATGTACACGAGGTAGCTTGGGCGAAAACGTTTCCAAACTGCAGCGCCAAACATTATAAGTCCAAAAACTGCAAAGCCTATCGGTGCAATGCCTATGCTGAGGTTGTCAGGGTACGCTCGGGTTGTTGCCCAACTCCAAGCTAATTTTAACCCTGTGATTGGGTCAAGCGTGTTGAACCAGTGTGTTTTTTCGATTTCCATAAACTTGAATGCGTCCCCAGTGACCTGCAGGTTAATGCCCAAATAAATCAAAAATCCTACAACCGCCAAAGCTGCCCAAACAATTTTCAGGTCCACTTGGTTTGGTTTCCAGCCTTTTTGATGGAAATACTCAACAAGGAACACAGGCAACAGCAGCAACCCTGCAAGTCGGCTTAAAGCCGCAAACATGCTGAGTAACCCTGCAACTTCCCAGCGGCTTACTCGGGCGTAGTAGATGCTGGCAATAACAGTTGCAAAGAAGAGCCCTTCGGTGTATGGGGCTGACAGGAAGTATGCTGTGGGAAAAATGCTCATGAAAAGCACCGCTTTCACAGCAACGGCACTGTTGAACTCGAGTTTTGCCAGCTTGTAAAGATAATAAAAGGCGACGAAGCTGCAGATATTGGCAACGATTAGTGCTGAGATGTTGGCGTAGTCAAAGTTTATTGTGATAAGCCGGATCAGGATTGGGTATAGTGGGAAGAATACAATAAAGTTTGCGGGGTCGCCTGTGTTTACGTACCAGTTTTGGGCTATGTCAAGGTAATGTGGGGCGTCCCAACGGTTAAACATGCTAAATAGGGTTGAAGCTGAAGCGGTGCCGGCGGCAATGTTTGCAGTTAAGCCTACTGCGAAAACCAATATTTTCGCTAATATGACTATTAGTATTGCCAGTTTTGCATCGTGAGGAATCTTGTTGTATAGCTTTTGGATTTGCAAGGGAAGTTAGTTCCTATCCCTTGATTTGTCAACGGCATGCCTTTAATGTTGCTAAAAAGTGGGCTTAAACGCCAAAAATTGGTTAAGTGTAGCCTGTGAAGAGTTCAAGCTTAAGCTGCTCTTTAGGTAACCCAAGTTTTTCAACAAGCCCCTGCATAGCAGCTACCATCGGCGGAGGACCACACGCAAAAAACAAGGTATCCTTAAAATTAGGCACTTCTTTCTGCACCATTTCAGCGTTGATGTATCCAGCGGCGCCCTTCCATTCTGACGAAGCTTGGCTTAAAACAATTATCAGCTTGAAGTTGCTGTTTTTCTTAGCTAATTCTTCGAGCTCTGTTTTGAAGGCTATGTCGGCTTCGGTGCGGCATCCATAGAAGAGGGTAATTTTGGTGTCCAAGTTTTTGTCTGTGGCGTTTTTGATTATGCTAATAAAGGGGGTTATTCCTATGCCGCCGCAGAGTAATGCAATTTTGGGGTTCTCTCCTTCGAACGTGAATTTGCCGTATGGTGCATCGATTCTTGCCCAATCCCCAACTTTTGCGGCTTTTAACGCCATTGAGTATTCGTGGTCTGTTAGTTTTTTGGTGAATTCTATGTAGTTTGTTTCGGTTGGGCTGGTGCTGAAGCTGAAATGTTTGGTTAACTCTTTACCACCTTGTTTAATTGTAACGAAAAAATATTGCCCCGGTTTATACTCGAGCTCTTTGGGTCTTGGGAATCTGAAGCTGGTTGTATCGTGCGTTCGGGGTATAATATCTTGGATTGTTGTTTCATATTTCATAAGAATCACCTACTTGATTGGTTGATACTATTATTTTGGTGATTCTTTGATTAAGGCTTTTTGGAAAAGCGGATTTTCATCTGTTAGGCGAGAAAAACAAGGTTTTGTCTTGACGTTTAAACCAAAATTTTTTGATTATGCTTTTCGTTTGTTTAGACCTTAATTGTTTAGCTGAACGGCTGTACATTTTTAACCGTGTTTAATGCTACATTTTGTCAACAAAAATAGAAAGATATTAATGTAAAAAAACCGTGTAAGAAAAGCCATTATTGGAGCGGGAGACCAATTGGATAAACAATGGCATAGTAAAACTATAGAGCAGACGCTAGACGAGCTGAGCATTACCTCCAAAGGTTTAACTACACAGGAGGCTCAAGAGCGTCTAAAACAATACGGACCCAACGAACTTAAAAAAGAAAAAGGCAAATCACCCCTAAAAATTCTGGCAAGTCAATTTACCGATATTTTGATGATTATTCTTTTGCTTGCAATGGCGCTTTCCGTTGGAGTTGGCATTTACACAAACTCTACGGACGAAATTTTTGATGCAATGATTATCCTGGTTATAGTTATTGCCAGTGCCGTATTGGGTTTCACTCAGGAATACCGAAGTGAAAAAGCTGTTGAAGCCCTTAAGAAAATGACGGCTCCCACTGCGAGCGTGCTGCGTGATGGAAAAGAAGTCCGCATCCCCGCAAGCGAAATTGTCCCTGGCGACATTATGGTTCTTTACACAGGTGACAAGGTTCCAGCTGATGGTCGACTACTCGAAGCTTTCACAATGAAAGATGACGAAGCACCATTAACTGGCGAATCATCACCGGTAAACAAATCAACTGACGCTTTGCCTGAACAAACCCAGCTTAACGACCGAGAAAACATGGTTTACACTGGAACAGTTGTTGTTTACGGTAGAGGCAAAGCAGCGGTAACTTCTTCAGGAATGAACACTGAATTTGGCAAAATTGCACAAATGGTCCAAGCCGCTCCACAAGAAGAAACCCCACTCGAGAAACGTTTAGCAAGCGTAGGCAAATGGATTGGCATCTTAGCCTTAATTGTTGCATTAAGCGTTGGTTTCGTAGGTATAGTGGTTGAACAACGCCCAGTATTAGACATGGTCTTGTGGGCTATCAGTTTAGCAGTTGCTGCTGTGCCAGAAGCATTGCCCGCTATCGTAACAGGTGCACTCGCAATCGGCATGTACCGCATGGCAAAATCAAACGCCATCGTCAAACGATTACCCGCAGTTGAAACACTCGGCAGCACTAGCGTAATTTGTAGCGACAAAACAGGCACCATGACTAAAGGCGAAATGACTGTAAGAAGCATCTTTGTTAACGAACAATCTGTCAAAGTTACAGGAATCGGCTATGCCCCTGAAGGCGAATTCCAGATTAACGACAAAAAAGTCGAACCAGACGAAAACCTCAAAGAATTACTCAAAGTTTCAGTGCTATGCAACGATTCAGGTCTTGAACAAGACTCTGAAACAAGCAAATGGTTCGTTAAAGGCGACCCAACAGAAGGCGCACTCGTCGTAGCCGCTCAAAAAGCAGGTCTCATCAAAGACGTCATCGACCAACAAGAACCACGCATCCAAGAAGTACCATTCTCTTCAGAACGCAAACGAATGACAACAATCCACACCAGAGCAGACAAAAAAGTCGCCTACATGAAAGGCGCCCCAGAAATGGTTATTGAACGCTGCAACAAAATCATGCTCAACGGCAAAATCCAACCATTCACTAAAGAAAACCAAGCGAAACACGTACAAAAAACAGAGGAATTAGCAAAACAGGCACTACGCAACTTAGGATTTGCATACAAAGAACTACCGAGCGGAGTCAAAGAATTCAAGGAAGAAATGGAAGAAGACTTTGTTTTCATGGGCATCATGAGCATGATTGACCCGCCACGCCCCGAAGTCAAAGACGCTATATCAACCTGTAAGAAAGCTGGCATCCGCGTCGTAATGATTACAGGTGACCATAAACTCACAGCCACTGCAGTCGGTAAAGAACTTGGATTGCTTGACGGTAAAGACGAAGAAACCTGCGTGTTAACTGGTCAAGAACTTGAACACATGTCAGACGCAGACCTTGCAGGTGTCGTTGAAAAAACAGTAATTTACGCAAGAGTGGCACCAGAACACAAAGTCCGCATTGTTAAAGCTTGGAAGGCAAAAGACCAAATTGTAGCAATGACTGGCGACGGCGTTAACGATGCTCCAGCACTTAAAATGAGCGACATCGGCGTAGCAATGGGCATTTCTGGCACTGAAGTAAGCAAAGAAGCTGCATCAATGGTTCTCGCAGACGACAACTTTGCCAGCATAGTCAAAGCTGTTAAAGAAGGCAGAGAAATCTTTGACAACATCAAGAAATACCTCACTTACCTGCTACAATGTAACATCATGGAAATCCTTGTCATGTTCATTGCAGTAGTAAGCGTGCCGTTCCTAGCAAGCATATTCTCTCCAGGGCAGCCAACGCCTACAGTCAACGAAGCTGCTATTGCCCTGACAGCTGTACAGTTGCTATGGATGAACCTTGTAACTGACGGTTTACCTGCAATAGCTTTAGGCGTTGACCCCGGCGACCCAGACATAATGGAACGCAAACCACGTAAACCCAACGAAAGCATCTTCAGCAAAGACGTCAAAGCATTCCTCGCAGGCGGGTCTCTAATGATGACTGTCCTGTTGCTTGCTGCCTACTTCATGCACATGCCGTGGACAAGCGAATACCACTTGCTGGAAGCAAGAACACAGCTGCTCACATCAATGATTGTAATGGAGTTAGTCGTTGCACTTTCAATGCGTTCACTAAAGTATCCACTATACAAAGTCGGCATCTTCAAGAACAAGTACCTCTGGCTTGCAATCCTGTCATCATTTGCCCTACAACTAGTAATCCTCTATGTGCCAGGCGTTCAATCACTCTTTGACGTGCACACACCTGAACTAATCGATTGGGCCATCGCTGCACTATCCGGCGCTATCATCTTCAGCACACTTGAAATCGGCAAATATGTTACAAGTCGAAGAAGAAAAGACTAAAGGCTGTTAGAAAAAGTTAAAAACTCTTCAGCCTAAAATCCTTTTTTTACTAATAAATTAAAGTGAAAAAATGAGCGACTATAAATTAGCAAACCCAGCACCTTTAGGTTTACTCGGCTTTGGATTGACTACAGTCCTTTTGAATCTACACAATGCAGGCTTATTCCCTCTGAACAGTATGATACTCGCAATGGGCTTGGCTTACGGTGGCTTAGCACAAATAATCGTGGGCGCAATGGAATACCGCAAAGGCAACACTTTTGGCACAGTAGCCTTCTCGTCATACGGGCTTTTCTGGTGGTCCCTTGTCTTGTTGATTCTCATGCCAGGCATGCCGTTCTTCGGAACAGTAACTGTAGCTGATAGCACAGCAATGGCAGCATACTTCCTGATGTGGGGCATATTCACCTTCGCAATGTTCTTTGGAACACTAAAAACCAATCGCGGTCTACAATTCGTGTTTATGAGCTTAGCAATACTATTCTTCATGCTAACAATACGAGAGCTTACAGGCAACCCAGTACTGTTCGGTGATGTAACTTTCAACACTATTACTGGAATCGAAGGCACCATTTGTGGCTTAAGCGCTGTATATCTTGGACTCGCAGAAGTTCTGAACGAAGCTAACGGTAAAACGGTATTGCCCATTTGTCCTGTAAAACAGTAAAACCAATCTAAACTTTTTCTTTTTTTACTTTTTAACTGAAATTAGCTATTGTCAATTAATTCATTTTGAACATATTTTTATATCTGATTTCTGTTTAGTTATGAAAAATATTTTGTTGCAGTCTCTGATGCCAGAATTTAACTGCAAAATGCATTGTGAATTCAATTAAAAGTTAAATCATCATCCACTTTAAAATTCACATTTTGATTTTAAAGATAAAAAATTGCAATGTTATTGTTTTATTTTGCAACATTGCATTGACAAAACTTATATTTCGTTCGCGTCAAAAAACGGGCTTAGGTGAAAATGAGGAATAAGCGCATGTCAGAGGCTAGTCTACCTTTTAATGAAATATATAGCCCCAGTATTGCCAAAGTTTCTTCTGGAGACCTACGAAGGCAAGAATGGGAAAAATCAATAAAAAACCCTCAGGAATATTGGACTGAAAAAGCTAAAGCAATCGATTGGTTCAAGCCATTTACTAAAGTGCTCGACGACTCTAACCCGCCGTTTTACAAATGGTTCCCCGATGGAGAACTCAACGTTTCATACAACACGCTGGACCGCCACGTAAAAAGTGCACGCAAAAACAAGATAGCATACATTTGGGAAGGCGAAATGGGTGAAACCAAAACCTACACGTACTACCAACTGTATCGCGAAGTAAACAAGCTTGCAAAAGCACTGCAAACCCTTGGCCTCAAAAAAGGCGACCGTGTAGCAGTATTTTTACCAGTAATTCCAGAGTTGCCGATAACACTACTTGCAACAGTGCGTTTGGGCGGCGTCCATGCTGTGGTTTTCTCTGGTTTTAGTGCGGAAGCACTCGCTGACAGAGTAAACGATAGCGGAGCAAAAATCCTTGTAACCTCAGACGGTTCCTTTAGACGAGGAAAACCCGTCGCAATAAAAGACACTGCCGACCGAGCATTACCAAACATGCCTAACATCGAAAAAGTAATTGTTGTCAAACGCACAGGTCAAGCCGTCTCGATGCAGGAAGGACGAGACATCTGGTACCATGAAGCCCTTGCCAACGCAGGAGCAGACGCGTACGTCGAACCAGAAGTAATGAAATCAACCGATCCACTGTTCATACTTTACACTTCAGGCACAACAGGCAAACCAAAAGGCGTTCAACACGGAACAGGCGGCTACATAACGTGGGCTTACTGGACGCTAAAATGGGCGTTTAACCCAACTGACGAGGACATTTACTGGTGTGTCGCCGACATCGGCTGGATTACAGGACACACATACAACGTTTACGCGCCTCTGAGCTTAGGCATCACTGCTTTCCTGTTTGAAGGAACACCAGACTATCCAGCTCAAGACCGCTGGTGGGACATGATTGAACGTCATGGCATCACAATCCTATACGGAACACCAACAGCAGTTCGCATGTTCATGAAATTCGGTGAGCAATGGGTACTAAAGCATGACTTAAGCACCCTACGAATTTTAGGTTCAGTTGGTGAACCAATTAATCCTGAAGCATGGAAATGGTACTACAACATAATAGGCAAAGGAAAACTGCCAATCATCGATACTTGGTGGCAAACAGAAACCGGCGGCTTTATGATTTCACCTGCAAGCGGCATCGAACTAACACCACTAAAACCAGGTTCAGCAACTCTACCCTTACCAGCAGTTAACGCAGACATCTACGATGAAAGAGGACAATCAGTTCCACTAGGAACCAAAGGCTTCTTAGTAATCAAGTCACCCTGGCCAGGAATGCTACAGACTGTATGGAAAGATGCAGAACGCTTCAAGCAAACATACTTCAGCAAATGGCCAGGCGTATATTACGTCGGCGACTATGCAATCCGCGATAATGATGGATACTTCTGGCTTCTTGGCAGAGCAGACGAAGTGCTTAAAGTTGCAGGACACAGAATCGGCACAGTCGAATTGGAAAGTGCTTTGGTTTCACACCCAGCAGTTTCAGAAGCTGCAGTAATGGGCAAAGAAGACGCTGTAAAAGGGGAAGTTCCAGTTGCTTTCATCACGTTACGGTCAGGATTTACACCCTCAGACGAACTCCGCACTGAACTAGTCAAGCATGTCCGCACTACCATTGGCCCTATAGCTACTCCTGAAGCCATTGTTATCGTTAACAAGTTGCCCAAAACTAGAAGCGGCAAAATTATGCGCAGAATTCTCAAAGCAGTCTTGGTTGGTGCACCACTGGGCGACATGTCAACACTTGAAGACGAAGCCTCAATCGACGACATAAAATCAACATATGACGATTTGCGAAAGCAACTCGCCTAAACCTTTTTTATTTTTCTTTTTCGAAAAGAATGCTAGGCGCCGTTAGCAAGTCTTGGTTTTCTTTGACAAACGTTTTCAGTTCCTGCATCGAAATATTTGCAGCTATAACGGGCAGTTTGTCGCCTGATTTCTTGTACAAAAATTCTAAGAGCTTGTTTTCGATTATTTTGTTTTCAAAAACAACAAATTTTGCTCTGTAATTGTTCTTTTCTAAGACACCATATATTTCGTCAAGTTTTTTAGGAGACAAATACTTAGGAACGGCGTGCAATTCCATCAATATTTTCACGTCACCTTTTAGAGTTCTATTCATCCCCTTCAAAATTTCATATTCGTAGCCTTCTACATCCATGCGAATCAAGTTGGGCGTTTCTTTATCCTTAACGAACTCATCAATCGTCATCATTTTCACTGGCTGAACATCTATGATGTTCCCGCCGGCTGCAGACTTATTTACCGCACACAAGTTGGAAAAGTTTGAAACAAAAATTTCAGTCATCGAATTTCTGTCACCGATTGCATATTGAAAAGAAGTTACATTTGTAAGATTGTTTAAGGTAACATTAAGCTGAAGGAGCTTGAAATTGCTTGCTACAGGTTCTACGGCGTATATTTTGCCCGTTTCGCCTACAACTCTTGCTTCAGCCAGCACGTAGTAACCAATATTTGCGCCAATATCCAGCACTATGTCGCCTTTTTTAATAACGCCTGAACGCATCAAGTAATCAGTACAAAGAGGCTCACGTTTCTTATGTATAAACAAGTCAGTGTGTATTGCACCTTTGCTTGGATACACAATCATTTCGGAGTTATTTACGCGTATTAATTTTTCTTCAGGCAACTTTTTTGTTTTTTTCATTATTTCTGTCAAGGATAATGCCATGAGGTATGCAATGGTTTTGCCGATGCCTTTGGTTTTAACTTTCTTTACAGTTTTTTTAAAGGGTATTTGCAATGTATCACACTATCCTTGCTTTAATTGAATATTGCTTTAGAGGGACTAGAATTTTGCAAATAGTTTTCGCGGCATTCAATTTAAAAAGGTATAATGTGCAACAAGCACTAACAGCATTTTTTAATTATAGCATCTTTTTGGGCGAATTAGGGAAAAAATTTAAAACATGCCTGCTTAAAAAATGAGTGAGGCAAAGTAGTTTGATAGTTTCCTTAGAAGAAGAAAACTTGTTGAATAGTTTGGGTTTAACGCCCTCCCAAATTAGAGTCTACTTAGCCTTAATTTACAATGGACCCTCTAAGGTAAGTCAACTTTCCAAAAACTCTGGAATACACCGGACCCACTTATATCAAATACTTCATTCACTTGCAGCCAATGGTTTAGTGGAAAAAAATCTTGTTGATGGCTTTTTTGTCCCTCTACCCTTAAAAGATGCTTTAGAAATGGTTATACAGCAAAAGCATCAAGAACTTGAAAAAATAAAAGAAACTGCAAAAGCCATTTCAGATGCCTCACAACCAAAATTACACTCAGAAAAAAGACAAGAAATGATTCTTTTAACAAATAGTTACCAAATTTCAAAGAAAATTCAAAAATGTTCTGAGACTGCACATAAAAACATTTACTTAATGCACAGTTGGACTCGGTTCTTGCAGTTTTGGACCTTTTATGCCGAAACGTACTCTAATGTGATGACAAGAGACGTAACTGTAAAACAAATTGTAGAGTACCCTGAAGACAAAGTCCATGCTCAACGGTTTCTGAACCAGAAAATATTTTCTCACCCTTCATTTCAAATCAGATTTGTTTCTAAAACTGGCGGACATTTCGTGATTATTGATGATGAAAAAATTTTTGTATGTACTTCTGCTGAAAAGAAAATTTTGGGTGCGGTACCTTTGATTTTTTCAAACTATAAGGGTTTGTTAGAAGCAATGGAAACTTATTTTTCAGTAACTTGGGAGAAAGGGTTAACCTGGAATGAAATTAAACAATTTCAGGAACAAAATGAGGTTTAAAAAAATAAGATGGAAGGGAGTGGTTTTATATTCCGAAGAGTGTAAAGCCGATGCCTATGCCGATTAACGCCAGTATAGCCGCGATTACGATGAAGACTATTGCTGCAATGATACCGATCGCCAATGCTTTTAGCCAGCCACAGTCAAAGAAGTGCTTCACTAAAGCCAGAATAATTACCAGCAAAATCAGTGAAGCAATTATTCCTTCAAAGAAGTAGCTAAAGATTGAACTGATAAAGGTTCCAAGTACAACAATCCATAGTGCGTCAGTGAATTTTGCTTTTTGTGCACCAACGAGAATTCTTCCAGAAATCCAAAGAGACGGCGCCAATACAATGATGTTTACGACGATGCCTACAATTAGGCCTATAAGTGCTGAGTCTAAGTTGACCATGCTTTTCTCTCAAAAATGGATTATTAAAATTTGGTTAAAAGCTTTGCCGTGACTTGACAGCAAATCAACCGCTTATCTGCTTGCTATTTTTACATAGGATGTTCTTCTTTGCATGTGTCACAGTCTGCAGTTTGTTAAGTCAGCTCAGGCGTATTGCCTTTTTTAAAAAATACTACGAAAAAAGAAAATTAAAAGTGGAATTTGCCTTTCTTTGCAGAAACGTCAGTGCCGAACTCTTTTGCCAACTCCTCAATGAGCGTTCTTTGTTGGCTTGTGAGTTTTTCTGGAACAACAACGCCGACTCTAACTAGCAAGTCACCTTTGCCGTATCCGCGCATACGTGGCATACCTTTGCCTCTGATGCGAATTACTTCGCCCGGCTGGGTTCCTGGATGCACTTTTACAACTGTTGGTCCTTCTAAGGTTGGCACTGAAATGTCTGCACCCAAAGCTGCCTGCGGGAAGGTTATCATTTCTACACGGTAAAGGTCGTCGCCGTCACGTACAAACAATTGGTTAGGCAGCACGTGTACTATAACGTAAAGGTCGCCTGGTTCACCGTCCATAGCTGCAATTTCGCCTTCGCCGCGAAGTCTTAGTTGATAGCCGTCATCAATGCCCATTGGGATTTTGACGGAGATTTTCCGTTTTTTACGTACGAGTCCTGAACCGTTGCAATTGCTACATGCGGTTTCAATTAGTTTGCCTTTGCCCCTGCATTGTGGGCAAGCAACAACTTGAACGAACATGCCGAAAGCGCTCTTATGCATGTTTTGAACTCTGCCTGCGCCATTGCATCTCGGGCAAACTGTTACATTAGTACCTGGTTTTGCCCCTGAGCCGCTACAGACATCACATTTTTCGGTTCTTGGAACCTGAATTTCTTTCTCTGCACCCTTTGCGGCTTCTTCAAGGGTGATTTCAAGGTTGTATCCTATGTCTTGTCCACGGTTGCTTTGTTCGTAACCGCCGCCGAAGCCTCCTCCGCCAAAGATTGTACGGAATAGGTCACCGAAGCCCATGTCGCGGAAAATAGAGTCAAAGTCTGCTCCTCTGAAAATGTCTTCGCGAGTGTATTGTTGGTCAAAGCCTGCGTGGCCAAGATTATCGTATTGTGCACGTTTCTGCTCGTCGCTTAGTACTGCGTATGCTTCGCTGATTTCTTTGAATTTGTCTTCTGCCCCTGGTTCTTTGTTGCGGTCTGGGTGGTATTGCAACGCCAGTTTGCGGTAGGCGTCTTTGATTTGGTCTTTTGACGCGTTTTTTTCAACGCCTAAAACTTCATAATAGTCTCTTTTCTGAGCCATCTTTGGTCTTACCGTTAACTAAGTGGTTAATGTGAACCTTAATGCTAGCACAGGACTCAAATTTATACCATTTCCTTAATTTACAACTGTTTTTTAGTACTTATTTTTAAAATCTTACGGTTAATCTTGGTCTGCTGCAAATCCTTGGCAACAACATTGCCTAATATAGCAACAAGGTTTCTTTTAACAACGGCTTTCAAACCATAAAAGAAAGGGTTGCCGATGGTTAACCCAAAAAATGCTCGAGCAAACAGTTCAAAGTATAAAATTCTTACTAAAAAACTCATTAGCCTCTCGCTAATATTCAACGCGTTGGTAACGATAAGTTATGCTTTGGGCATTTTAGGTGGTTTTTACTGGTTCTTTGAAGATTGGCAGCCCTTTTACCCATTTATTGTTGATGGCAATATTTTTTGGTTGGTCATTTTTGCAGCGACCCTTAACATTGTTCCAAGTGCTCGCTTGGGGCGTAACCTAAAAACAGGAAGGTTGTTTTTTCACCACTATTTTTATGGTGCCTTGGTGCTGGTTTTAGGGATGTTATTTGTTTTCGCTTTTACTAATGTTTCACTTTGGACCCTTTTCTTGATTGAAAACTCGAGCTTACTCGTAAACGGTGCCAGATTTCTAATTTTAGGCGGTCTTACACTTATCCTTGATGACCTTCCTGACACATCCAAATTGGCTAAATCGTCCATAAAATTTGTAAAAATAAAAACTCATTCAATACAAAAAGCAACATCAATAGTCAGATTTGTCCTTGGAATCACATCCTTGTATGTTTTGGTTGCAGTAAGCTTAGCCATGGTTCAAAACACGCAATGGGCTACCTTAGCGAATTATATCTTACTTGGCACACTCTTAATCACTTCAGTTTCTGCTATAATCTTTTCAAAGAAGCGGTCACTAAAATTTTAGATGTTTTTTAAGTCTAAAGATTAATAAAATAATATTCTGTAAGCCACTTATGCTTGATACGCTTCTGCTTGCCCGCCTTATCTTAGCGTTTGTTGTTGGTAGCCTCTGGGTTACAGCTGCAACAATAATAGCAGAAAAGAAAGGCCCAGTAATCGGCGGGATTCTCGGCGGTTTCCCATCAACAGCAGCTTTTTCCTTCCTGTTTATATCAATAAACCAGTCCACAACTGCAGCAGTCAATGCCACAACCGTTTTCCCCTTAGCTTTTGCAGTCACAAACGCTTACCTGCTCATGTACGCTTACTTTGCAAAGAAAGGCTTCAAAACAGGACTCACAATTTCGCTGCTATTCTGGTTAGCCGCCTCAACCTTAATCGTCACATCAGGAATAGAACATTACGCTGTTGCCCTTGTTGGCGGAGCAGCCATTTCAGCAATAACATTTTACCTGCTTGCCAAAAAATTGTCAGTACCTCGTTTTGTTGGCGAAAAAACACTTTACCAACCTTCAGAAGTAGTTTTTCGCGGGTTAGGCGCAGGCACAATTGTGGCTATTTCAGTTTTGCTGAGCCAAATCGGCGGACCAATCTTGGGCGGCGTTGCAGCTGCTTTCCCAGCGGTTTTCACTTCAACCTTACTTATACTTCAGCATAGCAGAGGCACAGAATTTACCCGTTCAATAAGCAAACCCCTTGCCTACACAGGCATCTTAACAGTCATTCCATACAGCATCGCCGTACATTACCTATACCCAAACGTGGGCATATTTCTTGGAACCCTGTTTGCTTTCCTTCTAGTTATTCCGTTGGCTTTTCTGTCGTACTACTTTGCAACCCGCTAAATTCTAGGTTTCTGACAAAGATTTTGTGGGTGTTCAAGTCTTCTTTTTAGAAATATAGAAAAATATGCCACCAGATAATCCCAAACCAGCCCCAACAGCTGCTATGGCTGCTATCCAAACCCAGTCCGGTAGTTCTGAATTAGCTATGTTATTTGAAATGGCGCGTATTGTTACTTGGTGCGCACTATGGTTATAATTGAAGGTTATTACCCATGAGTTCCCTGTTTCGTCTAATTGGTAACTGATTTCGCTTCCATCTAAGTACACCTTGACGTTAGAGTTTGGGATGAAAGATTTGGAAATCAAAATTTTAACGAAACCTGCAGTACTTGTTGGACCACTAACAGTGAAGTTAATTTCTGATGATGTGTTGTTGACTGAGAAAAATGAGATTGTGCTGTTTGAATAAATTTCGATGCCGTTTTGGTTTATAGCTGACGTGTTTAAAGAGGTGGGTGTTGGTGTTGCCTGCGGGTTTGTTGTTGGTGTTGAGGTGATTATAACTGTTTGAATTGAACTCCAGTCGCTGGATTCTCCCGTGAATTGGTAAAAGCCATCTGCCAGCGATTGAATAAAGCCAGTTTGAGCCTGCACTTCAACATCCACCATGCCCCCTTCTGGTACGTCATTGAAAAAGACCTTGCCAATTTTGATTGATAACTCTGTAAATTCACCAGTTGAAGCTTCAAAAACCGGAAATTGCACAGCTTCTGTGTAGCCTGCAAAGTATCTGCCGCTTAATCCTTTTTCATTAAATGGGTAATAGGTCCATTCTTCTGTGAAGTGCCCTTTTAATCTAAAGTTGTAGTACAAGCTTGTATTGCCGTAGGACCAGTAGGTTGAGGTAAAAGGTTGATTTTTTATTTTCAAAACGATCGAGTTAGTATCCACATGATAACCTTGCTGTATTGTGATGTTTTCGCCTGTAAACGGGTCAACTTTGTAAGTCGGGGGTACATAATAACCGTCTGCAACATAAGAGGCGCTAAATTCAGGGGTTGAAGGTTTCGAAGCTGTGGGCTGTCCGTAAACACTCAAAGGCAGCAAAAACATTGCGGTGACAAATATTGCCACAAAACTTTTACTAAATCTCAAGTTGTTAGAGCGTTTGCCCACGTCTATTTCCTCAATTCAACCTAATTAACGCGGGTTAAAACTATGCTAATAAATTATACGTTAATTTACCCAGTTACTGCCTTAAACACTTCATTAGCAATAATTTCTGCGCCTTCATCAGTTACATGTACACCATCTTTGAAGCATTCAGGATGCCCAAGCAAAGCCGAATACACATCAATCGTTAGTAGTCCTGTTTGGTTTGCAGCTTGTTGGATGCAGGGAATCACTGTTTGGACGAAGTATTCAGAGTCCATGGCACCTGATTGATTGCTGTAAATTGGAGGTGGCAGTGTAATCCAGATTTGGGGGTTGCTTGGCAATTTTTTGAAGGAATTAATCAGTTTAACGTAATCTTGTGTTAGGGTAGCGTTGTTTTCTTTCAGGTTTGGTTGGGCATCATTTGTTCCGAGCATGATGATTACGATGTTTGGTTGAAAGTTTAGGGCGTCTTGGTATGCGGTAGTGTTCATGTAGGGGGTTTCGGTGTTTAGAGAAATCGTTGTTCCGCCTGCGCCAAAGTTGGATAAGGCATAGTTTTCTTTGCCCAGTTTTAGCCATAATTCATAAGGGTACCTGCTGGATTGAGTTAGGCTATCGCCCACGCATGCCACGCGGATTGGTACTATTTGGTTTTGGGCTGTTAGGAAAAGGACTGCGGCGGAAAAAAGTGCAAGTATGATAACCAATGCCGTGATTTTCAAGGTTTTATTGGTCATCCATGTTTTACTCCTTTACGGCTTTATCCTATCAGCCTATTAACGTAAGGCACTTTTCTAAGTGTAGCAATAATCGCAAGAGAAATGAACAGCACAATAATGGCAAGCAATGGAACTTCGATAATGGGGTTTAGTAAGTCTCGGTTGATTGCGAAGCCGAAAAAGCCCATCTGTATCGACTCGTTAATCATAACGTGTATCAGAAATATGCCAAGCGTGTTTATGCTGATTAATTTAATAAGTCTCTTTGTTATTGACGGCTTATTCTCTTGCTCTGCTGAAGGAGGCTTTACAGTGAGCAGTAGCAGAAACAGCGCAACTGAGGACAGGATAACTGTTGGGCTGAAGTATTGTTGGAAGAAGTACATGTCCTGACCGCCCATAGTGGCTGCAAGTACGTAAGTCAAAACTGCAGTTAAAACAATACCTACAACTGAGGCTATGGCAAGTGGTTTTCGAGGCAGTCGCATTGTTGAAAGGTACGTGCCTAAAACCATGTAACCGACGTAACCGGTAACTGTGATAAGGTTATCAGTTAACTCAAACCCAGTAATTAGGCTGAAAAGTGGCAGTATTGATACGCCAACAATCCATAGAAACACGAAATACTTTACGACAGCCGACTCGCCATGAGCAATAAAAACACGCAGAATCGGCGTAAACAAGTACAAACCCACAAGTACGTAAAGGTACCAGAACTGCGTGTACGGACCATTAAGTATGCCTTGAACAATTGTGGCTATGCCAAATGGAATGTTCAGCACCAGAAAGTCCCACGCGAAATATGCTGACCCCCAGAAGAGAGTGGGCAAACCGATTCTGGCCCATCTTTTCTTAAAGAAGCCAACGAGAGTGTCAGTTTTTTCTGGTTGAAGCAACAACGCACCCGTAAGCATAAGAAACAAAGGCACACCCATAACGGCTAAGCTTTGGTAGATGTCTACAACTGCCCAAGTGAAAAAGTCTGGAAATGCTAATTGTTGAAGCTCTTGGGGCGTGATTGTCCATCTGCCAGTTGCATGAAGCAGGGGCACCCCTAACATTGCTACTGTACGAATTAAATCAACATAAACAGGTTTTCCTCTGATTTGGTTATGTTTGTTTTTTTCCGTTTGCTGTGGTACAGTGTGTTCTGTACTTTTCGCGGGGTTTTGTTTACCTGTTTGGGGTACGTCCATGTATAGCCATCCAATTCAACCGGCGGTTAGCCTGATTGAAGCTCAACCAAGTTCAGGATGGTTAAATTGTCTTAATAAATTTTGAGCGTCAAAAAGTGCACAGGCAAAAAAAGAGAAAAAGCAGATTGAAAACAGCAAAGAATTAACCGAATTGCTCCAAAACTTGTCTGCCAAAATCGGTGATTTCAACAGAATAAAAATTGTAAGGCGGCGAATCCCTCAAAGGGTCAGGTACATTGACAAGCAAAGATTTCGCAAGGCTTCTAACGGCGTCATTGATGTCAGTTGGGATTAAGCCTGTTTCCTTATGCAATATTTCGCCTTTTACCAGTTCACCTTTCTCGTACTTTGCGAGGGTTTGAAGAACTTTTTTTGCTTGCATATCAATCATGTTAAAATCTTCAAGGTCAAAATTTTGAACCATAAAAAACGCCTACTAGAAACAAAAACAGACAACACTTAAATCTGTTTTGAAAAACATAAATATTAAAAAAGAAAAGGTTGGCTAAGTTTTAGCCAGAGCTTATTTAACTTTGTAGTCGTCTGAATCTACTACTGTAGGTTCGCCGCTGTCACTTGGACCTGGACCGGGTTCACCGGTTGGTGGAGGTGTTGGTCCTGCTTGACCGGCTGCGCCTGCTTGTGCTTGTTGCTGTTTTGCTGCTTCTGCTGCGGCTTGCTGGTAAACTTTGGTTCCAACATCTTGCAGTACCTTTTGTAGTGCTTCTGATTTGGCTTTAACCTGTACCATGTCGTTGCTTGCCAATGCGTTTTTGAGTTCTGTAACTGCTGCGTCAATCTTTCCTTTTTCTTCAGCTGACAGTTTGTCTCCGAGGTCTTGTTTTGTGCGTTCAGCTGTGTAGACCATGCTGTCTGCGGTGTTGCGGGTTTCTGCTTCTTCTTTCTTCTTGCGGTCTTGCTCAGCGAATTGTTCTGCGTCTTTGATTAAGCGGTCTTTTTCTTCTTGACTTAGTTTGGTTGAGGCTGTGATGGTGATTTTTGATTCTTTTCCGGTTCCGCGGTCTTTGGCGGTTACGTTTAGGATGCCGTTTGCGTCAATGTCGAAGGTTACTTCGATTTGTGGTACGCCTCTTGGTGCTGGTGGCAAGTCGACGAGGTTGAACATGCCCAGTGAGACGTTGTCTGATGACATTGCACGTTCGCCTTGCAGCACATGGACGGTGACTGCTGTTTGGAAGTCTGCAGCTGTTGTGAAGACTTGGCTGCGTTTTGTTGGGATGGTTGTGTTTTTGTCGATGACTTTGGTCATGACTCCACCCATGGTTTCAACGCCCAAGCTTAATGGGGTAACGTCGAGCAGCAGTAGGTCTTTGACTTCGCCTGTGACTACTCCGCCCTGTATTGCTGCACCGATGGCTACGCTTTCCATTGGGTCAATTCCGCGTTCGGGTGCTTTGCCCAAGATTTGTTCTACGAATCGTTGGACAAGGGGCATTCTGGTCATGCCTCCGATAAGGATGATTTTATCAACTTGTTGTGGGGTTAGTTTGGCATCTTCGAGAGCTTTTAGCAGGGTGGGTTTTGTTTTTTCTACGATTGGTTGTGCAAGTGATTCCAGCTTGGTCCTTGTTAAGGTCATGTGGAGGTGTTTTGGTCCAGAAGCATCTGCAGTAAGGAATGGCAGGTCAATGTCTGTACTCATCAAGGTTGAGAGTTCGATTTTGGCTTTTTCTGCTGCGTCTTTTAGCCTTGACATTGCCATTTTGTCGCCGCTGACGTCTACACCGGTTTGACGTTTGAATTCTTCAAGGATATAACCCATGATTGCTTTGTCAACGTCGGTTCCACCAAGTTGTGTATCGCCGCTGGTGCTTAATACTTGGAAAACTCCTTTGCCAAAGTCCATCAAGGTGACATCGTGAGTTCCACCGCCGAAGCTAAAGACCAATATTTTCATTTCATGCTCTAGCTTGTCGATACCGTAAGCGAGACATGCAGCTGTTGGCTCGTTGATGATACGCATGACTTCAAGGCCCGCGATTTCGCCTGCGTCTTTGGTTGCTTGACGCTGGTTGTCGTTAAAGTGTGCTGGAACGGTGATGACCGCTTTTCTGACTGTTCCGCCAAGGTATGTTTCAGCGTCTTTCTTTATTTTTTGAAGGATAAAGGCGCTGATTTGTTGTGGCGTGTATTCTTTGCCGTAGGCTTGAACTTTAACGTCGCTGCCCATTTTACGTTTTATTTCAAAGAAGGTTCCTTCTGCGTTGGTGGTGGCTTGTCTTTTTGCAGGTTCACCTACCAGAAGTTGTCCATCTTTCGTGAAAGCTACTACTGAGGGGAACATTTTTCCAGCCATTGTTGGTCCTTCCGCGCTCGGAATTACCGTTGCGTGACCACCTTCAAAGATGGCGGCTGCTGAGTTGGTTGTTCCCAAATCGATTCCTAAGACTTTTTCAGATTTTTGATTACTCATTTAATTTTTTCCTCCGTTTGGTTACTTTGATTTTGATTTTCTGTTTTTGGTTTACATTTAACTGAAACTTTTACTATACTTGGACGAATAACTCGACCCTTCATGTTGTAGCCTTTCCTGATTATCTGCAGGATAGTACAGTCTTCGCAGTCATCACGTTCTTCAGTGAGGACGGCGTTTGCTGTTGATGGATCGAAAATTTTTCCCTCAACACAGTTTACCTCTGTGACTCCTTCTTGCTCAAGGACTTTTTTGAGTTTTTTAAGCGTCATTTCAACGCCTTCAATCAGGGTTTTTTGAGGGTTTTCTGCGCTTTTTCCCACTTTGACGGCCAATTCTAACTCGTCAACTACGTCGAGGAGCTGGGTTACTAAGCGTTCGTTGCTGTGGTTTCTGATTTGCTCAGTTTCCCGTTCAAAGCGGCGTTTGAGGTTTTCAAAGTCAGCTTGCATGTATTTTAGCCTGTTTAGGTAGTCTTCTGAAAGCTTTCTTTCTGCTTCAAGAAGTTTTTCGAAGTCTGCCTTTTGAGTTTCAGGTTCTGGTTTGTTTTCTTTGTCGTCAACCATACGTGTGTGGCTCCTCTAGGGTTTAGTTTATGTGATGTATTTTTCGGTTGTTGTTTCTTTGGTTTTGGTTTGTTGTTCAGGTAGGGCTGGGGGTGGTGTCTGGTCTTGCTGGTTTGGCGTTGTGCCGGCTAAGCCTGCTTGCTCTATCAGTTTTTTGAAGATGATTTCAGCCATTTGGTCTCCCACGGATTCTTCTTTTAGTTCTGCACTGAAAGCGTGTTTTTTGAAGGCTTCCACTATTTCGTTTTTATCTATAGTGACTGTTGGGTTGGTGTTGTCGGTCCATGCGGCAGTCATGAGTTTGTGCCCCAGTTCAATGAAGATGTTGACCATGGTGGTGTAGTCTATGTCGAGCGGGGCGTCTCCTGTGAGGAATCGTCCTTTTGTTAGGAGAATTTTTTTGTCATTTTCTGGAGTTACTGTTAAGCTTCTGCGCATACATTCACCAGTGCATAAGCGGCTTTGCACCGCTTCACCTAAAGCACACGTGTGTATGCTCGCTTATAAATATTTTTGGCACGAAAAAACCATTTTAATCTAAGACAATTAAAAAACAGTTTCCTCAAAAACAAAATTATTTAGTCACCTGAACCCGTTACCGCACGGTACGCAAGCTTTTATCGGCCTATTTGGCACCTATTAGGATCCTATTAGTGGTTATATGTTGAAACCTATAGGGGGTAGGTGCTATTGGCTGAAAACAAGCGCATTAACATGTTGAAAATCAGTAGTTTGAAACAGAAACACCGAGGAATTCATAAGTTGCAAGAATTTTTTTAACCCAGAAAGCCTGAATAGTTTTGGAGGAGTTTTTGTTGGATTATAAGATGAAGTACAAGACGGTGCTGCACCGTTTTGAGGTTGCTTCGCTTGTTGAGGCTGAAAAAGGCGCTGTTGTTGAAGCGGAAGAGTGGAATGCAGCTTTAAACAAGTACGCGCAAGACGGCTGGACGGTTAAAGATTGTGGGTCTGTGGCGTCTGGACTTAGTTTAGTTTTTTGGGCTCTGCTTGAAATGGAACAAAAAGAAGAAGGCTTCTAACGATTTCAAAAAAAATCTCGAAAGGGCAGAAGGTTCAGGTTGCAAGCATGTCTGCAAGTTCAAGCAGGCGCAGGTCAATTTCTTTGCATTTTGTCGCCGCATCCTGAAGGTCAAAACTGACAATTTCGCCCTTCTGCAATCCAACACCTTTGTTTCCATCACAAGTGCAGATTGCTTCCACAGCCTTTTCTGCAAACAGGCTGGCTAAAAATCGGCTTCGAACAGTTGGGCTTCCACCACGCTGAGCATAGCCAAGAATGGAAAGGCGGACTTCGCTTTCAGTTTGACGCTGCATTTCTTTAGCTACCATGCTAGTGTCCCCAATGCCTTCCGCAGCTACGATGATGCCGGCGCGTTTGCCTTTTTTGCTGTTTTCCTCCATCATTCTTATGACTTGGTCAAGCTTCCACGGTTTCTCCGGAACCAAAATCACTTCAGCGCCAACACAGATGCCCACTTCCAACGCTAAAAAGCCACGCTTGCGCCCCATAACTTCCACGATGAAAATGCGTTCGTGTGAGATTGCTGTGTCACGGATTTTGTCGATAGCGCCAACGGCTGTGTTGACTGCTGTGTCGAATCCGATGGTTTCTTCGGTGCCGTAAACGTCGTTATCGATGGTTGCGGGGATGCCAACGGTTAAAACGCCACTTCTCTTGCTCAAATCCAATGCGCCCCTGAAGGAGCCGTCGCCGCCGATGACTACCATGGCGTCAACGTTGTTAGCCTTCAAGTTTTCAGCAGCTTGATCTACAACTTCGGGTTTCTCAAAACCGGGACACCGCAAAGTGTGCAGAATGGTTCCGCCTTGCTGGATGATGCCGCCGACGCTTCTGGGCGTTAACTTTTTGAATTGATTCGTCAATAGCCCATCCCAGCCGCGTTCATAACCTAAAACGCATAAGCCTTTGGAGTGGGCGATTCTTGTTACTGCGCGGATGGCAGCGTTCATTCCTGGAGCGTCGCCGCCTGAAGTTACAATACCCAATGTTTTAGTCAAACCATTACAACCCGTCTAATGCTTCATAAGGCTCAACCGACATTAAAAATAAAAACCTATCTAACAACAACGCGGCAACACCGGCTCGTTTTACGTGTTTTTCATGGTGAATTTAAGAATTAAACACCCGACCATCCAATAAGCTTAAATTCTTTCTCTTAGTTTCTATGAAAAAGACTACCTTCGGGAGGTAGCTCAGCCTGGCAGAGCTCTCGAGTCCTTCAACTTGCTTGAGGGATGGAGAAGCTGTAGAGGTCTACCCATGGTGGGCTTCATTCTAGCCTGTCTAGGCCACAGATACCGAGCTGTCGCAGGTTCAAATCCTGCTCTCCCGACCAATCAAACTTTACATTTTAAACAAGAAAAAATCATTAATTTTACGAAAAGCAAGCATTAAATCAGTTAAAATACAAATAAAAACAAAAAGTAAAAAACAGAAAGAGTGAGTGCAGCTTAAGTTGTCTGCACCAGTGTTTCAGTTACGTAAACACCCTGCGTTGTGGTAATGACCATTCTGAGTGGCGTGGATAAGTCGTAAACCATCACACGGTTAGGCACTACAATGTAGAAGGCGATAGTCCAACCTGATTTGATTGTTAAACCTTCACCTGCAATCTCAAAGTCGTAAGCTTGGTTACCAATCATAACGGGAGTAGTTTCTGAACGACTAATATCATCTATAAAGGGCAAATCGCCAGGCATTGTTCCATTTAGTTTACAGTAAGCAACATAGTTCGCGGTACCGTTCCATTCACACTGCATGCCTTTAACGTCGATTTTGTTTAAGACGATGTCGGTAGGTCCTGTATCACAAATGGCAATGGCTGCAACACTTGTTGTGCTGTTGACGTACCAGATGTGGCTTGTGGCGACGTACATTTTTTCTTTCTGGACTTGGCTGCTGGTTACGTTTGTTGCGAAAAGGACGACGGTTGTGGACAAAATGACTGCGGCGACTAGAATAATGAGGTTACCTACAGGTGCGCCGAGGGCGCGTTTGTTGTTTAGGAACCGCCGCATGCTGAAGTGGTTGTTCATTAACATTCAGCTCCTTGGACTTGTAATTGTATTGGAGCGTCATTTGTGACTGCTTTTATGTTTGTGCAGTCGTCTTTGTTTACTCGCAGATAGGTTAGGGATTTGCATTGGTAGATGACTTGTGCACCGTTTTTGTTGTTGACGTATTTTAGGAGGTTGAGGTATTGTTGTTCGGTGCCTTTTATTACTAAGGCTATGTAGAAGTATGGTTCTGCTGAGTTTTGGGTTTGTTTATTTTTCACTTTTATTCCTTCATTCAATTCATCGTGCTTTTTTTGTGTGCACGAAGCATTGTATATTGTGTATTGAGTCTTAATAAACATTACCGCTCTGTATTGCAAAACAAAAACCCCACTCAACAAACACCAAAAACCAAAACAACCTCACCAGGAACAAACCAAATCTTACGATAAAACTCAAAAACACGCCAACCAAAAAACCCATACAAACCCACAAAACCAACACGCCTAAAACCCGCACCCAAAAAAGAACCAATAGACCCAACATTCCCATGCGCCGCCGAAGCAAAAACAGCCACCGCACCCCGACCCATCAACCAACCAACACCCGCCTTAACCAAACCAGAAGCCACACCTTTCCTACGAAAATCCGGGTGAACAGCAAGCCACAAAACACACCCAAACTTGCCCCCGCCTACACTAAACTCCGTTAATCGGGCAAAACCCAAAACAACACCATTTTCTTCACTAACCAACACCGCACCCGACGAAGAACTCACGCTACGATCGGAGAAGTACCTGTAAAACATTGGAAAAGACAAATCAACAATTTCTTTAAGCTGTCCATTATCTTTTGAATCAGCTAGCCGTATGCGTTGGGTACTCACTTTAGCAAACTCCAAGCTTCAAGTGGGAGATAGAAAGTGTTATCTTAAAAATGTTGACTTACTTTGGTTGCGTGTTTGGCGGCAGTGTTGTTTCTTGAGGGTTATTACGTGAAAATATTAGGCTGGTTGATTTTATTATCTGAGGCAGCCCTATCAGGTCTTCTAAGATTAGCAAACCACGTGCAAGCAAAGCAAACACGCCTGCAGGACCTGCTGCAACGCCGAGTAATCCAAGTATGCCAATGATACCGAATTCTTGCACGCCTGCGCCAGCAGGAGTGATTGGCACAAATGCGAGTGCGGTAACGAGCGGGTGAATCAGGAAGAAAGCGATCCAAGACACATTTAAGCCCAAGGCGAGCCCTAAGAACCACCATTCAAACCCTTTAAGAATCCAGCACACAAGTGTTAAACCTATAATTTCAGGGATTGCTTTTTGGGTGCTATGTGAGCTTTCTTTGTATTCTTCAAGTTTACTCATTAAGCCGCCTGTGAATCTTTTCAAGAAGCGAATTTTGGCTATGCGGTCAAAAAGTGAGATTGCTCGTTTAGACCAAGTGAAAAGTGCAAGCACAATTGCGCCTACAAGCATTAAGGCTATTCCTAACCCTGCAATAAGGGTGAACGTTTCATTCCAGTTTGTTGTGGGTGCGAACTTGACAAGGTAGATTAATGCGCCAACTCCGCCTGCGACTTTAACTAAAAACTCTATTGTTTGAATGCCCAAAATAGAGGAGAGCCCTTTTGAAGCGGGAACATTTTGGTCACTAAGATAAACTGGGGTAAGGATGTATCCTGAACGTCCCGGGGTTACGTCACTTGTTAACATGCCTGCGTATTGGGCAAGCAAGGTTTTGCCAAAAGAAGTTTTTATATTGTCTTTTGCAAGAACCCGTTGCAATCGAAAAGTGAAAATTAGGTTTATTCCAAAATACATCAGAAAAGCTAATGCCAGAAATTCGATTTTGATTGTAAATAATGCCTCATACAAAGCACCTATGCCAACGTACCAGAGCAATGCTGCAAACATTGCGACCATGATGGCTACTTGAAGAAAAATTTTCAGGAACCGTTTTGATGTGCTCTGCGGTTTTTGGCTGCGTTGTGCTTCTATGTTGGACATGATTCTTAGGAATTGGCTTAGGTGGTTAAATGGGTTTTGGAAAAAAGCGGTCAAAAAACCTGACCAATATTTGGGTTGTTTTTTACTTTTTTATGGTCTGACGCATTCAGCTTTTGGCCTGTAAGGTCTTTTGGTGGTTCGTCTGCGGTGATGATAAGCACATTCGTTCACCCGCATTAGTATCCAGCCTTTATCCTGATACACGCACCCACAAGGTAGACGCGTGATTTTTTGTTCTTCAGGTTTGCTGACTTCTGGAGCGTTAACCATTTTTTGTTCATTCTTCAATAAGGGCAGCTTTAGCTAATTAACTTAATGAAAAATAAGAATAAAAAAGAAAATTGGTTGAGATGTTTAGATATTGGCTGCTACTGTTGAAAGGTCAGTAATGTCGATTTTGAAGTTGCCGTTGAAGTCCATTTGTGCATCATAGTTGCCCCATCCAGGCATTGCACGGAAACAGGTTGCAATTTGGTTGAGGTCGGCACGTGAAATTTTGGTTGCACTTTGGTCAATCATTGCGAAACGGTTGAATTCGGCCATTCTTGTCAATGTTCGGAATACTGTTCCACTTAAGTCATCTTGGTTGTCGACCTTTAGTGTAAATTTGGTCCAGTTGTCGGTTATTGTTAGGTTGCCGTTTGCTTGGCTGACTTGGGTGTCTGATTCGCGGTGGACGCTGACGATTGTGTTGTTTTCATCGGTGATTACAGTTATTGAACTTGTTACTGTGTAAATGTTCCATGTGCCATTAAGGAAATAGTCGGAGCCATCAACGCTGAATTCTGAAATCGACGCGTTGTTTAATCTTGCTGCGTAGAATGTGTATGTGAAGTTTTCTTTTGCGCGTACGCTGTTGATTGGGCGTGAATCTTCTGTAGCCCACATTGCGGTTGCAGAGGTTAGCTCGCGTTTGTTTTCGCTTGCAAGAAGGGTTGTGCGAGACCTTGTTTGAAGCAGGCCGTTTACGTCTTGGTCATTCCAGGTACAGTTTATTACGCCGTTTACGCGTACCCAGCTTTTCTGAAGTGGCCTGTTCGAGTTTTCGCAGTGGTTTTGTGCTGCAGCTGCAAAGTTCACTGCTAAGCCTAAGCTGCTGATTAGAAGGATTGATGCCACTGCGATTGCTATGATTGATAATTTTTTCATTTGATTTCACTTCTGAAAACAGTTGTTTGAGTTTATTAATAAAAGCGTTTCTGGGCTCCTTTTTGTTTAATAGGTTCTGAAATAGTTCATTTTTGTTCACAATTGTTCATTTGGGTTTAGAAAAGGTTTTTAACGTTAAAATGTTGGCGTAGAGCGTTTATGAACGGTATTTGGACAAATCATGTTGCAGGTTAGGAAAATGCGGTCAAGCAGTTTTGGGGTTATGTGGCGGGCGGAAAAAGCTTAGCTTGAATCTATAATTTTTAAATACCCATACATCATTAAAGTCACCATGCAAGTTCACCGCATAGTTGCCTACTGTGCCGTCTTACTAATGCTTCTAATGCTGCTTCCCGTCTACAGAGCAAACGCGCAAGACTACCTCGAATACAAAATCCACATTAACCACGACAATTCTGCAACATGGCTAATCACCAAAGTATCAGACGTTAACGCACCCATAGACACATGGGAAAGCTTCCAAGCCAAAGCTTACGGAATAGCCGACGAAGCCTCTGCAGTTACAAAAAGACCTATGGCAATTGATCCGAATTCTCTCCAAATTAACACCACAATCTCTACATCGTCTAAAACCACCGAATACATGTTTGTTTGGCAAAACTTTAGCACAACCCAAAACAACGAGGTAATCTTCGGCGATGTTTTTGCGGCAAATGGTTTCTTTACGAAACTTTACGGGGAATCCTCACTGCAAATAAACTACCCAACCAGTTTAGCATTGAAATCGGTAACGCCTGAACCAAACAATCAAGACCAAACCGATGGCACATTGAGGTGGTACAGAACTCAAGACTTAGAAAATAACCCAACTGAAATCGTCATAACTACTCATAATGACGTCAACGAAAATATTGGTCCACAACATCCACTAGTACTTCTTGGAGTTTCAGCAGGAGGCATAGCTGTTGTCTTAACCGCATCATTTTTGATAATTAAACGTCGACGACAAACAAGTCAAGTCAACCTAACCAGTGAGGCACCAACTATCCAAGCTGAAAGTGAAGAAGACAAAATTCTAAACCTCCTAAAAACAGCAAAAGGCAGCATGCGTCAATCAGACATAACAGATCAGTGCAGGTTCTCTAAAGCCAAAACAAGTCAACTCTTAACTGCGCTGGAAAAAAGGGGTGTAGTGACAAGGTATAAGAGTGGCAGAGACAAAATAGTGACCCTAAAAGACGGGTCAAAAGGAGCAAAATAGGTTATGAACAACCCGTGTAGAAAACAAAAAGTAGCATGTTTAACGTTAATCATAGTTTTGTTAGCATTTTGTTCAATCAACGCAGCATCCGCAGCCAACACCGTTGTAAAAGCCGAAGCATCCGCAACCGAACCCAAAATCGGGGACACCTTAACAGTAAACATAGTCATTAGTGACGTGCAAAACCTCTACGGCGTAGACGTTCAACTTGGCTGGAACCCCAACGTACTGAGCCTTACCGAAGCCAAATCAATGCTCGGAGTAGAAGCCAACCCCGGAGGAGTCCTTCATGAATCAGGCACAGACACACTCTTGATAGCTGAAAACCAAGCCTCACAAGAAACTGGCGAATATACACTAACCGCCACGTCAGTGGGTTCATCACCAGCGTTCAGTGGCAGCGGCACAATCGCCACGTTAACCTTCAACGTAACAAGTGCAGGCTCAACAGGGTTAACATTAGAATCAGAGCTATCTGACCACCCAGCAACAGGAGAAACATCCAACTTTATTGAACACACCGACTCCGCCGATAATGTTACAACAGTAGTTCCAGAGTTTCCAAGCTTTGCAGTCGTCGCCATCCTCCTATTAATCGCTTCAGCAGCATTAGTTGTCAGCAAAAAACGCCTAAACAAACCCAATTAGCCCTTTACTCTTTTCATTTTTTCTTGAGATTTATCAACCTATTTGGATCCTAATAGAAACTCTATGCAGAAACCTATAGGGGGTAGGGTAGAAATTAGTTGAAAAAGCCTATTAAATGTACGGCTTTATTTTCGCGGCTGTTGAATCAAGCTGTTTTCCATCAACAATCTGTAATTCATGGAAAGATTTCATTTTCTGCCCACTGTACCGTGGAATAACGTGCACGTGAAGATGGAAAATGTCTTGATTAGCGGCTCTTTCATTCTGCTGAATTATGCTGATGCCTTCAGCTTTCACTGCTTGCTTAACTGCGAGGGCAACCTTTTTGGAGGCTTCATGCACTTTTCCAAGTAACTCACTTGGTATGTCGTATATGCCTTCGTAATGTTCTTTGGGAACAACCAGCGCGTGTCCCTCATTAACTGGTCTAATGTCTAGGAAAGCCATCACGTAATCGTCTTCGTAGATTATGCTTGAAGGAGCCTGTTTTTGGACTATTTTACAAAAGATGCAGTTATCGTCGAATTTCAAAGCTGTTCACCGCATTACTCGCAAGCGTTAGTAAACTAATCCCACTAGTTTATATTTTATGGCAACCAAATATCGCTATTGAGGTTTTCACAGTTATGACTGAACTTGAAGATAAGGTTCGCGCTGAAGTGGGAAAAGTTATTGACCCTGAAACGGGTCAAACATTTGCTGAAATGCAGATGATAGAAAGTGTAAAAGAAAACGAATCTGGCGCCGTTACTGTCGAGTTTGTGCCTACCAGCCCGTTCTGTCCAATAGCTTTCAAGCTCGCAGCAGACATCAAAGCTGCAGCAAAATCGGTTCCCGGCGTAGAGAAAGCTTTAGTTTTTTGTCGTGGTCACGCGATGGAGCAACAAATCAACGAAATGACCAACAAACAATAAACTACTTTATTTTCTAAACATTTCACTATTAAAAGAAAAAGGTTGAGCCGCAATAAGCGGTTTATTTCTTCATTCTGCTAAACGCCCAAGTACCTACGCCAATCATGACTAAATCGAATATGCCTATGATTGCCAAGTTGATGTAGATTGGCTGAAGTGGCGTCCACGCTGAACCTAAAATAACTGTTCGTAACGCATCGACACCGTATGTTAATGGGTCAAAAGCGGAGGCGATTTGCATCCATTCGGGAACGCCTGAACCTGTGGTTGGGAATAGGGCGCCGCTTAGGAAGAACAGCGGCAGGTTGATGAAGGTTTGAATTGCACCAAAGTTTTCTAAGCTGCCTATGAAGCTGGCTATGATTAAGCCTACGCTGACTAACCCAAAAGTGATGAGTAGCATGACTGGTAAAGCCGCAAGTAGTGTTACAGGGTCAAAGGGTATGCCTAGTATGAAGCCAAACATGAAAACGATTACACCTTGGAGCATTGCTGCTGTACTGTCACCAAACATTTTGCCGATGAAAATACTGAATCTGGAGATTGGTGCGACCAAGATTTCTTTCATGAATCCGAATTCTTTGTCCCAAATAACGCTGATGCCCATGAACATGGAGGTAAACAGTAGAGTTTGACCGATGATACCTGGGAAAAGGAATTGTTGGTAGTTTATTCCCGGTATTGCGACACGTGCTCCGAAGCCGGCGGCGAAGACAATCAGCCAAAGCAAGGGTTGAATGAAGCTTATGATGACTCTTGCTCGGTCACGGATGAAACGTTTGATTTCTCGTAACCAAAGTGTGTAGATTCCTCTTAGTTCAGTCAACGTATTGCCCTCCGGTGAATCGCTGACAAACCATGCAGTTCCTTGGTGGTGTCTTCCCGTATGCTGCTTCCTGTGTAATGCAAAAACACGTCTTCAAGGTTGGGCTCACGCAAAATTATTGATTCAATGTAGATGCCGTTTTGGTTAGCAAGTTCAACGATTCGTGGCATAGCGTTTTTGCCGTTTGTAACCGTAACCTCAAGCGTATCTTTCTCTATGTGCTGGTTAGTGAAACCTAGCCATTTAGTTAACAAATCTCCAAGGGCTTGGTTATTGTTTGCTTTTATGGATACTACATCGCCTTCAAGGGTTTCTTTAAGTTTGGCGGGTGTATCAAGGACAACGATTTTGCCGTGATCCATGATGGCGATTCTGTCGGAAAGTCTGTCTGCTTCATCCATGTAGTGTGTGGTTAAAACTACAGTTATGTCGTTGGCTTCTTTGAGGTCTTTGATGTAGCGCCAGATGTGGTCTCTTGTTTGTGGGTCTAACCCAACGGTGGGTTCATCCAAAAACAGCACTTTGGGTTGATGGATTAATCCTCTTCCGATTTCAAGTCTACGACGCATACCACCACTGTAAGTGCGTAGCAAATCGTCTGCTCGGTCTTCAAGTTCAATTAACTTTAGAATGCGGTCAATTCGTTCCCTTTGAACGGAAACTGGAACACCATAGAGATTAGCGTGCATGTACAGGTTTTCTCGGCCTGTTAATCGGTCGTCAATACTTGGGTCTTGAAAGACGATGCCGATGGATTTACGGACTTTGCCGGGCTCTTTAACGATGTCATGTCCGTCTATGGTTGCTGTGCCTGACGAGGGATTGAGAATTGTGCATAGCATAGAAACTGTGGTGGTTTTTCCAGCTCCGTTTGGTCCTAACAGCCCAAAGATTTCGCCGCTGTCAACGCTGATGTTTAGGTTGTCCACTGCTTTGAAAGAATTGTAAGCTTTGGTAAGTTGATGAGTTTCGATAACGTGCGTCATTTGCGTTCATTTCACTTTTTAGCATGAAAATACTTGGCTGATTTAAGGTTATTTGCCCAAAATCATCAAAAAAGAGACGCTATTTCAGTCTTGAAAGCGCATTATTTGATTCAGGTAAACATTAAATTTGACTGTTCTTTTTTATATTTTGGTGATTTTTATGCCAGACATGAATTTTGTAGGTACAGCCTCATGGAAAGGCGGAATGGAATGTGATTTAATTGTTAAAGACAAAAAGATTGCTTCAGTTAGTCCACCTCCATCTTTTGGCGGCACAGAAGGCTACTGTTCACCAGAAGACATTTTCGCTACAGCGCTGGCTTCCTGCATGAACACGCTTTTTCTGTTAATTGCTAAAAACAGTAAACTTGGACTCAAAAAGTTGGATACTCAAGCAAACCTGACAATGAACGTTGAAGGGTTGGAGAAACTGATTTTTACTAACGTTCATTTTGTGATGACGGTTGGTCTTGAAAATGACAATGAATGGGACCGTAAAAAAGCTAACACCGTTTACGAGATGGCGCAGAAAATTTGTCCTATTCGGCAATCTTGGGGTGAAGGTGTACCAATAAATTTTGAATTGCAGTTTGTTTAAACAGCTTTCATTCAAAAATTTTTATTTTTTCTTGTTTTAGTGTTCAATTATTAATTAAAAAGCCTGTAAAATGCACTATACTTAAATATGTAGCCTTTTCTATTCTGCAAATTAAGAGGGAGCGTTAAAAATGAGCCAGTTAGCAGTTGAACTAAAAAACGTTACTAAACGCTATAACGAAATAGTTGCAGTAAACAACTTAAACCTAAACATTAAACAAGGAGAAATCTTCGGTTTGCTTGGACCTAACGGCTCAGGAAAATCCACCACCCTAAAAATGTTGATGGGTTTAGTGCAACAAACCGAGGGCACAGTAAACGTTCTGGGAATCGATGTCCAGCAGAACCCCGTTGAAGTAAAACGTCTTGTGGGTTACGTTCCAGAATCGCCAAACATTTATGAATTCCTAACAGGAATCGAATATCTTGACTTCATCGGCGACATCTACGGTATGCCTTCTGATGAGAAACAGCAAAAAATCACTGAGTACCTAAAGGCCCTTCAGCTTGAAGGCCGCGAAGGAGACATGATTAACAGTTACTCGGATGGTATGAAAAAGAAAATCGCGCTCATTTCAGCGTTTATTCACAAACCCAAACTGTTGATTCTTGATGAACCACTTAACGCTCTTGACCCCAGAAGCGCAAGAATCATCAAGGACATTCTTGCAGGACTAAAAGCTCAAGGCGTAACCACTATTATGTCTACTCACGTGCTTGAAATTGCCCAAGCATTAAGCGATCAAATAGCAATCATGTACAAAGGCAACCTGTTAGCTCTTGGCAACATGGAAGAACTGCAGCAAAAAGCAAGCTTGCCCGGTTCAGGTCTTGAAGACATATTCCTCAAGCTAACTGGCACTGAAGACTTGAAAGCTGTTGTTGAGGCTCTTGTTAAATGAACTGGAAAAACGTGCTTTACCTGATGCGTGTTGAACGCAAATCAGGCAGACTGCTAAGGGGAGTAAAGCCTACAAAATATAAAGAACACAGTGTATTGACTAATTGGCCATACTTTTTAGCTATAGGTGTAGGTCTTGCAATAGGTGTTCTTGCAGGCGTTATAGTTAACATGTTGGGGGCAGCTATGGGTGTAGACACCATTCAAGCTGGTGCTATTGGCCTTTTCGCTTCACTTCCAACACTTGTCCTCGTTTACAACTTAGTTTTAACGTTGCTTCAGCAAATTCAACGTAGCGGCGTTAAAATGCAAAGTGAAACGCCTTACTGGCTGCCTATTACTTGGCAAGAACATACTTTGGCATCTATATTTGCTAGTTTGCTTGGCATTCCACTTGGTACAACACTCATAATTGCTTCAGCAATCTTGGCGTTTTCTGTCTTTAACGGCATTTACATGTTCGCTGTGGCGTTGGCAACATCTGTCGCAATTTTTGCAGCCGCCTTCATGGCAAGTGTAATAACAGAAATCTTGCGAGTATTTCAGGTGCGCTTTATTGGTGCAGTTTACAAGTCAAGCGGTCGAGCAGCCGTTTGGGTGCGTTTCGCGGGTTCACTTGGCTTTTTCCTAGTATTCTATGCAGTATACTTCTACGTAGTTTCAGGTGGCTACCAATTCGTTACAGTCCTAACTGAAATTCAAAGCTCAGTATTCTACATTCCATTCGTCTGGCTAGGCATGACGCTCTCAAACTTCTTCATTCTCGGTGGCAGTGTCCTCCTTGGTGTAGCTTACTTGGGCCTGTCAATCGTTTTCATAGCTGCACTCTACGGTATAGCGGTATTCTTAAACAAACGATTTGGTCTGTATGAGCCACCAGCAATAAAGATTCAAAAAAGCGGTATCTACGCACCAAAAACAGGTTTCTTGGGGAAACTTGGCTTTTCATCCCCCGAAGCAGCTCTAATCAGTAAAGATCTAAAAGCTTTCACAAGACGCAGAGAACTCATTACTATTTTCATTGCTCCAATAGTGATAGTTTTGATTCCGTTAATGCAATCGTTCGGTGGAATGGGTGGCAGTGGTGGTATGCCTTCTGAGGCGTCCTTTTTCTATATGGCCATGATTTACCTATTTCCAGCTTCATTAATGGTTACAACTCTTGGCAACCTCATCATAGGTGAAGAAGGGCAAGCGGTATGGAGAATTTACGCTTCACCAATCAGCCCCAAAAATCTAGTCAAAAGCAAATACTTCTTCACAGTGCTATTCGCTTTAGTCATATTAGCCGCTACTGGTACACTTGGCACCATAATTTATCAACCAACAATCAAAACAGTAATCGTAGCATTCTTAGAAGCATTCTTCTTAATCATAGCGTTAGCATCCATCTCCTTAAACATAGGCTTCAGAGGTGCTGACTTCACAGAAATACCACGACCACGCATGGTACGTCAATACTGGGCTTTAATCAACCTTGCAGTATGCGCCCTTGTTGCCCTTGCAATCGTAGCACCACTAATTCCCAACGTTTTCGCGTCAATTTCAGGCGAATTCATTCTTGGCTTTAGTATTCCACGTTTAGACGCCTACGTAGCTACAGCTGTGAGCGGAGTAATCGCTGTTGTCATCACGGTGCTATTTTACAAGTTTACTCTTGAAACTGCAAAGGACTTCCTTCGGAAAGCGGAGGTCTAATGGAATTCGGTGCTAATGCAAAAAAGGGAAAATTAGTCAAAAAATTGCAACATTTTATTTCATTTTCCTATTTTTAAATATTCTTTTTACTAATTTCAACATAGAAAAAGTGTTATTGAACAGACAGGTTTAAAAATGTCAAGTTACCGCTAACTATCTTCGTATAGTGATCTGGATGGGTAATCAGGGAAAAGGAACAATCTTTCGACGAAAAGACGCACGATACCTTCTGTATTTGCCAGTACGAGTAGTTGATGACAGCATGTTCCCGTTAAAATGCGAAGATTCCGATTCAATGCCGGTGAAAGTTAGCTTCAAACCAAACGACAAAAAGATCGTTATAGAAAAATGGACAGAAGAAGACGAAACAACCCAGCCATAAGGTTTTTTGTTGCAGTCTTAGGTCAGTCACATATTTTTTTATTTCATACTTCACGTTAAGGTTGGCTAAAGAGGAACAAAGCCAATGTTTGTAACTTTTAAATGCCCCATATGCAAAGCAGATTTTTCCACACCCGAAGACTTACGTACACACAGAATGCGCCAACACAAAGGTCCTCTGCGCAAAATTCCATTTTAACACTTCACCTTCTTGACACAATTTTTTTGTAATTAAATTTTTATCTCGCAAATCATTACCATAAACTGTTTTTAGAGTGAACCGCCATGAACAAACTAATTGTAAAAAGCCCTGCTTTCGAAGCCAACACAAAAATCCCAAAAAAATACACTTGCGAAGGCGACAGCATAAACCCTGCGCTTACTATTGAAGGTGTCCCAAAAGAAGCAAAAAGTTTAGCACTTATCTTTGAGGATCCAGATGCAGTATCAGGCATTTTTGACCATTGGATAATATGGAATATTCCACCTGAAACTAGCAAAATTGAAGAAAACTCTGCACCGGGTGTTGAAGGTTTAAACAGTGGGCGCAGACCAGGTTATTATCCGCCATGCCCGCCCTCTGGTAGTCACCGTTACATTTTCAAAGTTTATGCTTTAGATCAAATGTTAACCTTGCCTGAAAAAACAAAGAAAGCCGGGCTTCTGAACGCCATGCAAGATCACATTCTTGCTGAAGGCCAATTAATTGGTCTTTACCGCTAAAACGCGGTTTTTCCATTTTTTTAATAAAAGTTATATTACTTAATTTTGGCTTTGATTCCTTAAGGGAAGTTGCTGTTGAAACGTGTACCCGTAGTTTTAGCTGTAGTTGCAGTAATTCTTGTTTGTTTAACCATCTTTATCTCTGCTGACTGGTTTACTACGCCGCAGGCAAACAGGGAATTTTATGTTGGAGCAGAATACGCTTACGGCAGCAACCCCGCAGAAGTCAAAGCACTTGTCAACAAAGTAAAAGGCTACACTAACCTGCTTGTGCTGGGCTCAGCAGATTTAACTTTTAATGAATCTGCGTTAACAGAAAGCTGCGATTACATCGCTGACGCCGGATTACACTTCATAATAATGTTCACAGACATCACCAAATACACCTACAACACCTCAATTTGGACAAGCAACGCACAAGAAAAATATGGTAGCCTCCTTTTGGGCATTTACCGATATGATGAACCGGGCGGAATCCAGTTGGACCAACCAGCAAGCAGACCTTACTCCATAATGGTTCCTGAAGCCGACAACTACACAGATGCCGCAAACCAGTACACCAACTACATGTACTACCATGTCGACTACTATCACCTCTACTTTGAAAACGTTTCAGTATTCACAGCCGATTACGGATTATACTGGTACGATTACAAAGCCAGCTACGACACCATTCTTGCAGAGTTCGTTTGGAACCAAAGCCGATTAACCCCAATAGCCCTTTGTCGTGGCGCCGCTGAAACGCAGGGCAAAGACTGGGGTGTAATTGTAACCTGGAAGTATGATCAAGCACCCTACTTAGAGTCAGGTGACGAGTTGTATAGTGATTTGCGTTCAGCTTATGATGCTGGAGCAAAATATGCTGTCGTCTTCAGCTACCCTGTTACTGGCGATTATGGCACGTTAACTGAGGCGCATTTTGATGCGCTTGAACGCTTCTGGAATTCCATCCAAAATGACCAAAGTTTCGGTGAAAACAAGGCTGAAGCGGTTTATGTGCTTCCAAGAGATTACGGATTCGGTTTCCGCAGTGCAGAAGATACGATTTGGGGAGTATTTCGAGCAGACGAGTTGTCAGCTAAAATTTGGGCTGACGTAAACCTGCTTGAAGCCCAGTATGGTTCACGATTTAACATAATCTACGATGACGGTATAGATGGCTCTAAAATCAATCAGTCCTACAGGTACGTGTACTTTTGGAATCAAACAATAAGTTGAACCTAAAAAAATTAAAAAAGAAGGTCAGAGTTTGGGTTTAGTAGTTTTCTGTCCAAACTTCAAAGTATGATTTCGGATGAGCACAAACTGGGCATTTATCTGGTACTTCGGTTCCTTCAAAAACGTAACCGCAGTTTCTGCACTTCCATTTAACTGGAGTATCCTTCTTGAACACTTTACCGTTAGTAACACTTTCCAGCAGTTTATTGTAACGTCTTTCATGATAAGCTTCTACTTTAGCAACCATCCTAAAAGTAGATGCGACATCTTTGAAGCCCTCTTTCTCTGCAACATCACCAAATCCTGGATAAAGTGTACCCCACTCCATCTTTTCACCCTCAGCAGCCGCTTTAAGGTTCTCAGCGGTTGTGCTGATTATGCCTGCCGGGTAGGCTGCTGTGATTTCAACCATTCCGCCTTTTAGATGTTTAAAGAAGAGTTCTGCGTGCTCTTTCTCGTTAGCGGCTGTTTCTTCAAAAATGGCTGCGATTTGCTCGTAACCTTCCTTTTTTGCTACACTTGCAAAAAATGTATAACGGTTTCTTGCTTGTGATTCGCCTGCAAACGCTGCTAGCAGGTTCTTTTCGGTTTGACTTCCTTTAAAATCCATAAAACTGTCTCCTACCGATAGGTATTTTGAAGGAAAAATAAAAAATTTTCCACAAAAAAGAAACAAGTTGCCCTTAAACCACCAACCTTTTAGTCATTAAATTTTTAAGCAAAAAACTCCTTTCTTTAGCGACCCTGTATGCTTGATTTGCTTGCAATGTGGAAAAAACCCAAAATGATTGCCTTCGTCATATTGACCGCAGTACTTTACGAGGCACTGATTTTTCCAACACAAGGCTTCACAATCTTTGGAGGCCACGCTGATTTTGGACGCGTGGGAGTAGGTATACCCGTCGCTTTTTCATTCCTTTTTGGTCCCGCAGCAGCCTGGGGAGCAGCAATAGGCAACATTTTCCGAGACTTAATCACGGGGGGCTTAGACTGGGCAAGCATTCCCGGCGTCATCGGCAACTTCTTAATCGGCTACCTTCCATACAAGCTATGGTCAAAACTCACAACTGAAAGACCTGACCTTAGAAGCTTCAAAAAGGTGGGCTTGTTTGTTGGGCTTGCAGTTTTACCATGCATCATATGCGGCATAATTATTGGCGCAGGGCTTGACTGGCTTGGCTACGCACCGTTTATCCCAACAGCGCCACTGATAGGTTTAAGCAACTCGTTATGGGCCATTATCTTGGGTTCAATAGTTCTCGCATCAGCTTACCCAATTGTACGCAAACGCAAACTGTTATACACTGACTTATTAGACGAAAAAAGAAAAATTAAACAAACTGCCAAGATGACAGATTAACTGTTCTTCTTTTTCATTACTAATGCTGTTGCGATTACTGCGCCTGTTGCTGCAGCAACGGCAATAATTGCGGTGAATGCCCAGTCGGGTTGTGAATTGTTGCTTGCAGGATTTTGTGTCCCCAGTGTGGTTGGTGATTCCGATGCTGTTTCTGATGGCTGTATTGAATCCATTTTCATAGAAACTGCATGGGTACTGTGGTGATAATTGAAGCTGATTATCCAAGTGTCGTTTTCAAGTTTGGCTGTGTAAAGAATTTGTTTGTTATCCAAGTTAACGTTAAGGCTTATGGTGTTGCCTACAAGGCTTTCCGGAATAAACGCGTCTACGTACCCTGCTGTCCCGTCTTTACCGGAAACGCTGAAGCTGAGTTCACGATTTGCTGAATTAAAAGCCAACTCTGAAAGCGTAGAGTTCGAGTAAATAGTGAAACAGCTTGTTTGCTGACCAGATTCTGCAACGGCAAGGCTAACCGTAGCGTTTACATCTTGGTAAACGTCATTTCCAGGGTATGTTGCTCTGACAAGGAAATTTCCTGTTGCTTGAGGCAGCCAAACTGCAGAAAACATGCCGTCTTCCTGAGTTTTTAAGAAGGTTAATTCAATCCACGAACTGCCATTGGTCAAGCTGTACGAAACAAGTAGGGGCTCATCTGCTAAGGGTTTGGTTTCATTGTCTGTCAGGACGCCGTTTATGTTTACTTTAAAGTTTACGTTTGAGGAGGTGCTTGAACAATTTAAATCCAAATTTGGCAACATTTTGGTGCTGTTGACTGGTTCTATGTTGTTTGTTGGTGTTGGTGTGGGTTTTGGGGTAACTTGAGTAATTACTAAGCCGTCAATGTATAATGGCTGGTCAAATCCGTCTGGTTCAACCGCCCAATATTCAAGACCTACACCAGCTTTCAGCACGGTAGCGTCACCATAAATGGCTTGCCACTCTTCAAGACTCTTCCATGATTTACCATAATCTAAAAGTGTGGGAGTGGATATTGTCCAGCCCCATTGACTTCCGCCTGTGATTAGTTTCCATTGACCATTGCTTGTTGCTTGGTAATCACTCAAAAGAAGCATGTCACACAAACCATCATGGTCTACATCTAAGCTCAGCATACATCTGGGGCGTGCAGTTGTGTATGCAGTGTAAAACTGGACGGCTCCTACAGTATTTAATGGTTTTTGACAAGAGTAGTACACTATGGCGTTAGAGCCATATGGCGCATTACTGGGTATTACCAGTTTGGCTGATTGATTGGTTATGTAAAACTTTTCGGTTGTAAATGCTGCTTGACCTGACCAGTTAGTTTCAAGTTGTCGTGCAGTATCTTCCCCTTTAACTTGCTCAACAAAAACAGCGCAAATTGAACCTATTAAAACAAACGACAAAATTGCTGCGATAATGCTTTTTGCTGATTTAACCATCAACTTGTCCCTAAAATGATTACCAAATTTTGTGCATTTAAAACTTGCTAAAATAACAAATTTTGCAATCGAAACTATTGCATAGCAATATTCAGCATTGTTTTGAGTTAGATTTTAACCAATAGCACCTACCCCCCTTAGTGATTTTGCGGTTTGCAAGGTGCAGGTAGAGCCTACCCCTCCAGTTTCCACCTACCCCCCTATAGGTTTCTGCATAGAACTGCTATTTGGAGCCTAATAGGTTAGTATGAAAAGTAAAGCAACTGTGCCTTTTAGCAAAATAATTCATAGCACGCCAGTCGCCACAATTTTGAAAATTCTTATATCCTCCTTACGGCTAACTTGCTATTAGGAGAACTAGTTTTATGCAACCTGATTTTGTTAAAGTAGCCCAAAAAAGCGAAATCCCGGCTGGAACAACCAAACCCGTAAAAGTTGAAGACAACGAAGTTTTAATCGCTAACGTGAACGGCAACTTTTACGCTGTCAGCCAAAAATGCACCCACATGGGCGGCGACCTATCAAAAAGCAAACTTGAAGGCAACATTGTAACCTGCCCAAGACACCACGCACAATATGACGTAACCAACGGCAAAGTAATCACTCACCCAAAAATGCCATTAATGCACCCCAAAGCAAAAGACCTACAAACCTTCGAAATCAAAATCGAAAACGAAGACATAATGGTAAAACCCTAAACAAAAGAACCATTTTTTTCTTTTAGGAGCCTGTAAGGATGCCTAATTCAAAACCAGCAATCAAATGCGAATGCACCGAAATCCCATTCACCCCCGACAAGCCAGCCATGCGCAAAGCAATAGAAGCACACGCAGAAACCCCCAGACACATAGCCAAAGACTGCTCAAAAACCGACGCAGCCAATGAAGGCGAAGCCCAACTAGACGTTGACAGAATCAAAACTGACCTCATGAAAAAAGTGTCAAAAATGACGCACAATGCAGCAAAATTAGTACTTCTTTTCCTTATCTGAAATTATAAGTCAAGAAACCTTGACGAAATAATTTTAATACAATAAACAAGCCTGTTAGCTTTAGCTGATTCAAATGACTAAAAGAATCACCCTGTTGTTGCTTGGTTGCACAGTACTCCTGCTGGCAACTCAAATTCAACTGACTAATTTTGTATCAGCGAATTTTATGGAAATCCTCCCCTACATTACTATTAACAACGATGGAACTCTTACACCCGAAACAGCATACATTAATCGTAACGGTGACGTTTATTCGCTAACGAGCAGTATGAATTGTGCGTATGCAATTGTCATAAACTGTAGCTCCATAATTTTTGACGGCGGAAATCATACAATAAAAGGTGCAGTAAATCCTGCGCAAGGCTATGTCAATATTGGGTTAGAATTAACCCATATAACTAATGTCACTATACAAAATTTGAAAATTTACGGCTTTGGGCTCGGCGACATACGCCTAAACGGTTCAAACTGTAGCTTTCTTAACGTGACCACAACCTATGCCAGTCTTCGCTGCAACTATAGCAGTTTTGAAGGGTGCAACTTTAGAAGCGGTATAGACGGGTCTAAAGCATCGTCCCAAGTTTCAATTATTGGAGAGAATAATACATTTACAAGAAACAATTTTGAAGGCATATGTGGTTTTACAGGGGACAACTTTTTGGATGATGGTTCAGTTGGCAATTATTGGAGCAGCTATAAGGGCAATGATACCAATCATGACGGCATTGGAGATACCCCATACAGTGTATTGGGCAACCAACAAGACAATTATCCAATAATGAAACCATACCTCGCGCCGATTTCACCAAAACCCATTGTAACACCAACCGTGCAGCCTGTAAATCCCAACAGCATTCAAAACGATGTATTAATAACAATAATTGCGTCAGTTACCATTGCGCTGCTAGTGGGCATCAGCTTGACTATTGCCAAAAGAAAAAGTTAATCCCCCAACAACCGTTTTTAGGAAGGCTATAGTAGGGATTGGTAGATTTTGGCTGTTTGTTCTGCGACTTTTTGCCATGTAAAGTAGTCAAGTACGTGTTTTCTGGCGTTTTCTCCCCAGTTTTTGGCTTTGTTTGGGTCTCGCAATGTTGCTCTTATGCCCCATGCTATGTCTGCGGGGTCTTCACCGTTGATGTGGACTCCGTTTTGTTCTGCTCCGCTGCTAACGATTTGCTCTTTGAAACCGACGACTCCGCGTGCGCCTACTACGCAGGGTTTTTCCATGCTCATTGCTTCAAGGCTGACAATGCCGAAGGGTTCATAGACGGATGGGAAAACGCAGACGTCTGAGGCGGCGTAGTGGAGGATTCTTTCGTGTTCTGGAACGAATTCGAAGCGACCTACAATGTGGTCTTTGATGTTTAGGCGTTCGGAGAGTTGGATAATGTCGTTTTCTTCTTCGCCTTTGCCTAAAATTACCAGTTTAGTGTTAGGAAACTCGCTGAGTACCATGGGCATTGCTTGTACAAGGTTTTTGACGCCTTTTACCCATGTAAGTCTGCCGACGAAGAGCAGCATGTTCCAGTCTTTGGGTACGCCGTAGCGGGCGCGTAGGGCGTCTATTTCGGCTTTTTGGAAGTTTTGCGGGTTGTAAACGTCAGGGTCTATGCCGTTCCATACAGCGTTGATTTTGCTGCTGGGCCAACCGTGTCGAGTGAGGTCTTCCCGCATGGCGTTGCTTACGGTGATTATGCGGTCACTTTTCTCTGCCGTAGCACGCTCCAAATAGGAAACGGTTTCGGAGCCTGTGCCGCCGCTTCTACCCCACTCTGTGCTGTGTACGTGGAAGACGACGGGGATGTTTGTTTCATTCTTGATTATTAGTCCTGCAATCGCGCTTAGCCAGTCGTGGCAGCAGACGACATCGAATTTGTAGCCTTCTTTTTTGATTAATCCGTTAATGAATTTGGTGGCGCTTAGTATGTTGTAGATGAAGATGTCGTTGAAGAATTTGATGTTAGTGCCCCAACGTTTCAGGTCGTCCGCGACAAAATAGGGCAGAATGTTGCTGGCATCGGCGATTTGTGGCCTGTGAACTTCGACGCCTTTCATGATTTCCCGCGTTTTCAAGCTGCCGCCTGCATTGTTTAGGGTGAAAACTGAAACGTCATGTCCAAGGTCTACAAATTGGTGGGTGATGTATTGGGCGTATGTTCCTAAGCCGCCGACCATTTGCGGTGGATATTCATAAACGAAGAAGCCTATTCGCATAAACTGCACCTTAAAACTTGCTTAAAACCTAGGCGCCGCTGGTATTTATGGCTATGCCGCATTTGGGGTTGCCGGTTCTTCTCAAGTGCTATGTTGCCTATATGGTTAATAAAAACGTGGGGTTCTAGTTTAGATGCTGCAAACTTTTTTTGGTTTGAACATGAATGGTTGAACCTGCAACTTATACAGTGAAGACTGAAGTTCCCAGCAGTTACATGGCAAAATTTTTTGATTTTATCCACAGCCAATACCTGCTGCCCCAAAAGGAACGATTCAGCAACTTTTTAAGACAAACAAGCAGCGAAGCCGATACATTATCATACATCGTTTCAAACATTCAGGGCAAACAGATTCTGCAGGTTGAAGCAAAAAGCGGCAACCCAATCGAAGTAAAAGTAACCCCCATCGACGCTGCGGTAACGGCGACGGAGCAGGAAGAAGCAAAACAGGATATCGTTATTGCACTGCAAATGTTTGAGGAAAACGCGCGGAAGGCAACCATGTTTTTTGCTTGGCGGGAAGGCGAAGACATTGTGCCTGAAGCGTACACTAAACCCGAAAAATCTTTTAATCGCCTGTTTTTGGAGACGCAGGTGATTTTTTTTGTTGTCTTCATCGTTTTTGGGACAACCATTTTTATTACGTTAGCGTCGATTTATCCTGACTCGTTTTGGATTGCTCCTTTGATTTTGATTGTGGTGCAGTTTGTTTTCGTGTTTTATTCTAACAATTTTATCAGCCGATCCGCTGACTGGCACATAACCCCCGCCAACCCAACGATTCATTTGCTGCAGTTTTTTTTGCCAGTCGAAGAAAAAAATTTCACTGAAAAATTAACCCGCGAAAAACTAGTCGCCATAAAAAAAGAAATTTACCAAGACATAACCGCCAAACACGGAGAAATCGACCCAGTCTTCGCCCAGAGCATATTTGAAAAACATGACATACACGTGAAACTCGAAAACTTAACCACTAAGAAAATCAATGTTTACGAAATCGTCAAAGACATCGCCGACCGTTTCCGTTTTCCAATGCCAAAAATTGTGGTTTCAAACACTATGGTTCCAAACGCTGCAGCTTCAGGACCAAGCCCCAAACGTGGACTCGTACTCATCACCACGGGATTGCTTGTGCAACTTGAAGAACCCGAAATCATCAGCGTCTTGGGACACGAGTTTGGTCACCTGCGAGGACGAGACCCCCTAATCCTTTACGGGTTAACTGCCGCAGAGTTCCTGTTCAGGTTTTACGTGCTGTTTCCGTTGCTGCCAATCCTGTTTTCGACCTTTCTGTTTTTCGTTTATTTCTGGGGCATTATGGTTGTAATCTTTTTTATCGCCAAATTCTTCGAGGCACGTGCAGACTTGGTGTCGGCAATGATGATTGGGCAACCGACGGTGCTTGCGGATTCACTGGAAAAGATTGGGTTCCAACGGCTGCTTTATGAACGTACTCCATCGTTTAGGGTTCAGGAATGGATTGGTTTAGACCCTCAC